>JBEKUT010000365.1:0-7531 GCA_049514735.1 Bryobacteraceae bacterium | reverse complement strand
TGGGCGGTGTTAGTTGTTGGTTCGTAGTTGTTGGTTCGCGGGTTTCGACGACCGGCCGGGCGTTGTTAGTTGCTGGTTCGTAGTTGTTGGTTCGCGGATTTCGACGACCGGCCGGGCGTTGTTCGTTGCTGGTTCGTGGTTGTTGGTTCGCGGGTTTCGACGACCGGCCGGGCGTTGTTAGTTGTTGGTTCGTAGTTGTTGGTTCGAGGGTTTCGCCGGTTAGGGGCAACTGCCGGACGTTGTTAGTTGTTGGTTCGTGGTTGTTGATTCGCGGGTTTCGACGGTTAGGAGCACCAGGGCGAGCCAGAGGAGGTCGGCTACCAAGAGATGCGTGATTTGGATCCAGATGGGGGCGAGTAAGGCGAGATTCATGGCGCCTAGCAAGAGTTGGGCGGCGCTCAGAATGATCGTGTATGCGGCGAGCGGGGTGAAACGCGCCATCTTGAACGCGACTACGACGAAATAGATTGCGCCTAGGATTGCGAAGGCGGGGTGCAGCATGCGGAGGCGAATCAGGAAGCTGGCTGCGGTCGAAAGGTCCTGACGCATGCCTTCGGCTAACGACGCGGAAGGATAGAGAGTGTCGCCTAGCGCGGCGACGACTCCGGCTACGCTGATCACGATTGCTATCGGCAATGTCGCGACGATCAGCGGCCGGGCTCGACCGAGCGGCGTGGGACGGCCGCGCGAATACCAGGCTGTCAGCGCGAGCGCGGCGAGCAGCAACTGCGTGTTGACCAGATGCAGAGATAGATAGAAGGCGCGTCCGACCGAGGCGTTGCGATCCACATATTGGAAGAGCACCAGGCCGGCTCCGAGGAGCGCTTCAACGATCAGGAAGAGGACCGAGAGATTGGCGGCGCGCCGCACGCGATGGCCGCGCGGGAATCGATAGAAGCTCCAAACCGCAAGCCCAATGACGGCAATTAGTGCGACCCCGCTCATCATGCGATGCGTGAATTCAATTATGGTTTCGAGGCGTGGCGCGCGGGGGACCACGTCGCCATTGCATAGCGGCCAATGGTTGCCGCAACCGGCTCCCGAACCGCTGGCGCGAACATAGGCGCCCCACAGCACTACCAGGATGTTCCAGGCGAGGACGCCCCACGCAAAACGGTTGAACCATCTCGTTGCCGTTATTGGAGGGGCGGCGGACTCGAGTGTTGGGACCATTGAATTCATTATTTCAAAGGCGCAATTGCCATGAGAGCGGCTTCGTCGATTGGGCGAAGGGAGAGCCGCCGCACGAGCCAGTCCACGCGATCGTGCCGGGCGGCGGCGTCGAGCGCATGCGTCGCGTCGTAGATCGCGATTTTCTTCGGATCGCCGAAAGCGTCGTAATATGTTTTTGCCACTTGGCGCGATTGATCCGAGGAGGCGAACTGCAGGAAGACGGCGGCCGGCGAGGAGTGAGACACATAATGGATCGGGTCGTCCCAGCCGTATTCGCGGAAGAACGTCCGGATCTTTTCGTCGCCGAGCTGCTTGCGGTATTTCTTGACGTCGGGCTGGTTGGAGTGAAACAACTCTTCGTCGGAGTAGGCGCCGGACATCAACACGAACGACTGAATCCTTTTATCGACACCGGCGAGAATGGCGCCGACGTGCGCGTCGAAGCTGTGGCCGACGTAGGCGATGCGTTTCGGGTCGATATCGGGGCGCGCGAGGAGCAGGTCGAGTCCACGGCGCAGGTCGACGATTTGCTGGCGCGACACCTCCGCAGCCTGTTGGGCAGAGGCCAGGAGATCTTTTTCTTCCACAAATCCGGGGCGCACGAAGGGCGTGTCGATGAGGAGCGAAACGGCTCCGGCTCGCGCGAGGAGCACCGCTTCATCGAGAAATTCCGTGCGATTGCGGTAGGGCGAACCCTTCATCATCCAATGGCCGAACAGGATCGCCGCGAAGTGGCCTTCGCGCGCGGGAACGACGAGATAGGCCGGGACGCGTCCGCCGAGAGGGCTGGCGTAGCCGATGTCGTGGACCTGGACGCCGCTGTGTTCCGACACGTTGGTCTCTTGGACGTCGAGAGGGAGAGCGGAATCGTAATCGAAGTGGTGGGCGAGTTCTTCGAAGCTTTGCGCGTTCAGGATGACTGGGAAGCAGATCAGAGCAATTGTTAGAATCCGCATGCCTTCTCTAAGGGTAAATGACGGCGGTCCGAGTTTAGGGGAGGCGCGGTATGGCGGTCGACGGCGTTACGCGATTGGGGCAACCGCTCCCTGACGGTCACGGCTCGGTTACGGGTGGCGACCGCTCCCTGCCGGTCACGGCTCGGTTACGGGTGGAAATTTTTCATCAACATTGGTAGCTGCGGGACCGGCTCATACGAACCGGCCCCCTTCCCCTGTGACTTTCTATGAAGGACGCTTCACCCCGAAGGGAACGACTCTACGCTTGAATCGGTTATTTCGTGCTCGCCCCCAATCCGCCGACCCTGCAGGATCTGCAGATCCCGAAACCGCTGCCGATCGCCTGAATGAAATTGCAGTAGCTGGTCAGCTTGTGAAGTTCGCTGGTGCTCAGGACGGCCGTCTGGAACACTTTCTCCGTCACCTGATAAGCGCCAGACGCTGCGTCGTTATGCAGCGAGGTTCCCCACGCGCGCAAACCCGGCGCTAGCTGGGCTGCGGCGAACGGAAGACCGCCGTTTCCAGCGTTGCACGTCCCCAGGGCCGGCAACGTTGCAACCAGCTTGATCACTATCGAAGTCGGCACGCCGGGGGTCAGCGTGTTGCCGATCAAGTCCGCCTGGTCCGACAAAGATTCCAAGCCGTTCGGCGTCACCATGCACGAACAGCAGGAGATAAGTTCCTCCGCGGGATCGAATGTATAGACGTTGGCGCAGATCCGGCCGGTAGGGTCGGCACCCGCAACCGTGCCGGCGTTGGTGAGATTCACCACGGAATCCCCAATGTTTAGGTTTGACGCGTAGCTGAGTTGAAACGCATCCGCCGCGCCCCCCACCGGTGCGTCGGCAGCAAATGCGGCTGTCGAACTGACAATTGCCGCTGTAACAACGAAAAGAGATAGTCTCATTTAATTCTCAAAAGCCTCCAGGGGCAGAGTATCATTTGAGTCATTTGTTAGAAACTACCCGGATCGTTTAGTCCAAATGGTTAGGATCGGTAAAGTTATAGAACTACCGGGTCACGGCAGGCGCAAAAACGGTAATTGAGATTACTTAAAGTTGAGTGGGTAGTATTGTATCTTACAAGTTATGGCCTCGTAAACGGAGCCTGTACTGGTACTAAATTAGTTTGTTTTCACCGCAACAAAATGTTAAGCGTGGTGTTACAGCGCGCCATTTAAAGTGGAATGCAATAATAATCCGTATATAATGGAGAGTAAAAAGCACTCCACAAGTCACATTTAGATGAGACTTGTGGAGACACAAGGCGGAATTTAAGCAAGTGAGTCCGAGAATGCGGATCGTACGCCGGGCCGGGCATCGGCCGGCGCCCTACACATCAATCTAAACACTTATGGGTACGGAAGGACCCTCGGGAAGACACTAGGTTCGGGAACTGTTTCAACCTGATTCCGATACCAGGCCGTGACGCGCCGCATAGCGTGCCAACTCCGCGGTTGTACGCAGCCCGGTCTTGGCCACGATGTTGTTCTTGTGGAACTCCACGGTGCGCGGAGAAACGTTCAAGATGGCGCCAATTTCCTTGACGATCTTGCCCTCCGCAAGCAGTTGCAAGACCTCCCGCTCGCGGCCGGTCAATCCGGCGCCGTCATTGGCGGCATCGGCGGGGTGACTCATCAGGTTCTGCAGCACCTCATTCGCGATGCGGGGAGTGATGTAAGTGCGCCCGGCCAGGGTCTCGCGGATCGCCACCACCAGCTCCTCCGCGGCGGCCTGCTTCAGCACATAGCCGGAAGCTCCCAGCCGGAAAGCCTGTGTTGCGAGCCCAACGTCGGGACTCGCGGTCAGGAAAACGAACCGCGTGCGGGAATGACCGCTCTTGCATTGCCGGAGAGCATCCAGGCCGTTCAGCAGAGGCATTGAGATATCCGCCACGGCCGCTTCCGGCTTGAGTCTTTCAATTTCCGCGACCATCTCCCGGCCATTTCTGGCGGAGGCTACAATTTCGAATTCCGGCTCCAGGATCCGGCGCAGCCCGTCGAGGATGATCTCGTGATCGTCGGCAAGTATAATTCTGTGTCGCACGCTTCCGTTACTCTTGGGTCAGGGGCGCTTGAACGGCGATCCGGGTGCCCGCATCCACCATCGATTCGATGGTAACCGAGGCTCCGATATGGCGCGCCCGTTCTTCGATACTCACCAGGCCGAGCCCCGGCGTTATTTTCGACTCGCTGACATCAAAACCTTTTCCGTTATCCATGACAAACAGCGACAGCCCCTTTCCATCCTCGCCCGCCAATACCACATCGGCCTCGGTCGCTCCCGAATGACGCGCGACGTTTCGTAGAGACTCCTGCACGATGCGATAAAACGCCAGCGCTACCGGTTGCGGGATTCTATCGGGCATGCTGCGCGCCGAAAAGCTCGTTGCAATCCCGTATTGGCTGCTGAACTCGCGGCAATGCATTTCCAAGCTGAGCGCCAGATCCGCGTGTTCCAGAATGCTTGGGTGAATCGAATGGGAAAGCCGCCGAATATCTTCGGCAAGCAGCAGGATCTGGGCCTGCAGCCGGCTCAACTCGCGATGCAAGTCCGCCGAATCGGCGCCTGTGTTTTTTTTCTTCAGCAAAGCCAGTTCGATTCCGAGCGCGGCGAGCCGCTGGGTAACGTCGTCATGCAACTCGCCGGCGATACGGCGGCGCTCCTCCTCTTGTGCCGTCATTACCTGGCCGGCCAGTTCGTGGAGTTTTTCTTGCGCCCATTTCTCTTCCGTGACATCCCGCGCGGCGGCGCTCAACCAGGATGCGCCTGGAGCCGGCGGCGCGATTTTCCAGTGCAGCCAGCGCCAGCCGCCATCTTTGGTGCGATAGCGATTCTCAAACTCGGCCACGGAATTGCCTCCGAACGAATTCCGGAACGCCGCCTCGGTTCGGACTTGATCGTCGGGATGCACGAACTCCAGGAACGGCCTGGAACACAGTTCCTCGTTGGACCATCCAAGGAGATTCACCATGGCCTCGTTCACGCTCTGGAAGTTTCCATTTAGGTTCCTGATACACAAGGGCTCCAAAGAAATATGCAACAGAGTATCCCGCTGCGCCAGCAGACGCTTTGTCCGCCCGGCAAGCTGACCGATCGCCAGGGCGACGAAAAGGAATACAGCCATGGCGACCAGGTGTTCGGGCTTTTCGATGCCGAAGCCGCGCGGCGGCAGGAAAAAATAATCGAAACCGAGTCCCCCGATAATGGCGCCGGTCAAGGCTTCTATCCTGCCCCACACCGTCGCAAGTCCAACCGTGGCCGCGATCATGAGGAGCGCCACGGTCGCATGGTCGACGTGGGGCACCCAAAAACTGGCCGCCAACAGCGCGATCATCAAGCAGGCGGAAACCGCGAGATGCAGAACGAGCCGGCCTGTCCGCCGGTCCTTGGCCCGCGGCGAATCGAACCCCTCACGCACCGCCGGGCGCTCGCCATCGACTGGAGTAGACTGCTGTTTTGACAATGACCCCGCCGTGTTCATCGCGTGCCGGCCGAATGGCGGGCGTACGCTGCCCTAATCATATACGACGAACATCCGCCACCGATGCGGCCAACGGTAGATCCTGGGGGCTTCAACCCGCGATACCTCGGGATTGTACGAGGTCTTTGGAACCGCCCCGGAGCGTATCCTTTTTAAGGAGGCGAATCGGAGGTGGCCGGTAGGGCGGACCATCGGTGTTTGCCATCTGCCCCGGCCTGTGCAGTCCGCCCTCACCAACCCTTGCGCTCCCGCAGCCGCTCGATCTGAGTCACATGATGCCGCCCATGCCAGGCATACAGGCAAGCCAGTTGATCGAGCGACACCGGTCCGCGCACGGGATGAAGGAACGTCCGCCGCCACTCCGCGGGCTGCAACAATTCCCACGCTGAAACCCACCTCAGATGCAGCGCTTCTAAGAGCTTTAGCGAAGGCTCGATTGGCCCGGTGCGCGCGTCGGGAAGTTCTGCCCAGACAGGTTCCGAAAAGCTCTTTACCGCGGGCTGGTCTTCGGTTAGTGCCAGCTTAAAACGAATGTACGAGTTCATGTGGTCGTCGGCATAATGATGCACCACCTGCCTGACGGTCCAGCCGCCCTCGCGGTAGGGAAAATCCAACTCCTCCGGCCTCAGTCCCGAAACGGCCCGCCGCAGCGCCGTGGGCGTCTTCGCGATCGCTCGAATCCACTCCTTCCGTTCGCCCGAAGTGGATGTCTCTGGCCAGTGGAACCGGCCAATCGGATATTGCAGAGTTTCAAGCGAATCCGTCACATCGACTATCATGGCACTTGCCGAGGTCAGTGATGGAACCCTACGCCGTCCATTGTCGGCCTCAGCCCAGGCTGCCCGGCAAACCAATCGAGGTGACGGCGTATGTCCCGCAGCAACATGCTTGCCAGGTCGTTTGTGAAACCGTTCCGCACCACCACGCGCTGCACGATCGTATCGTGCCGATTCGCGGGCAAGCGGTAAGCCGGGACTTGCCAGCCGCGGTCGCGCAGCCGGTCCGCCAAATCGTACAGCGACCAGTGCGTCGGATTTTTCAAAGTCCATGCGAATACCGGCAAGTCGCGTCCATCGCCGAGCAATTCGAACGGACCCATCTCGCCGATCTGCCGGGCGAGATCGACCGCCACGTCCTGGCACACCTGGTGGATGGCGCGATATCCCGATTTGCCGAGCCGGATCAGGTTGTAATACTGCGCCACTACCTGGCTCGCCGGGCGCGAGAAGTTGATGGCCAGAGTGGGCATGGTGCCGCCGAGATAATCCACATTGAAGATCAAATCCGGATGCAGATCGGATGCCTCCCGCCACACGATCCAACCCACGCCCGGAAAAACCAACCCGTACTTGTGCCCGGATGTGTTGATGGATTTTACGCGCGGTAGTTGAAAATCCCAAACTAAGTCCGGCTGTATGAAAGGCGCGACAAAAGCGCCGCTCGCGCCGTCCACGTGTATGGGAATGTCCAGGCCCGTCTTCTCCTGCAGCCGGTCCAGCGCCGCGCTCAATCCGCTAACGTTCTCATAATCGCCGGTGAACGTGCTGCCCAGTACGCTGACCACGCCGATAGTGTTCTCGTCGCACGCCGCCGCGGCGCGTTCCGGATCGGTGAGACAGTCCGTGCCCTCCAGCGGCACGCACCTTTCCTCGACGTCCCAATACCTCACGAACTTGTGCCAGCAGACCTGCGTATTTGTCCCCAATACAAGGTTCGGCCGATCCGTGGATTTTCCCAGCTTGCGCATCTTTTCCCGCCAACGCCACTTCAGCGCCAGCCCGCCCAGCATGCACGCTTCGCTCGACCCTATAGTGGACGTGCCCAGCGTGGCCGCGGGATCGGGCGCGTGCCACAAATCGGCCAGCATGTGCACGCAGCGCAGTTCGAGCTCCGACGTTTGCGGATATTCGTCCTTGTCG
>JBEKUT010000364.1:0-7531 GCA_049514735.1 Bryobacteraceae bacterium | reverse complement strand
AGTTTTGTTGTTTCGCTGCTCCCTCAGGAGCCGGCCGCGCTGCTTGCAGCGAGCGATGGTCCCGAAGAAGTTTCGAGGTGGAGGATGTTTACGCTGGATCTGCATCCACAATACGCGGCCGCGCTGGCCGTCGAAGATCGCGATGGACGCGTCTGTTTGCGCCAGGAGGTACTCGCCGCATGAATCCCGGCCGCACGATGCCACGAATCGCGATCCCGCGCACTTCGGTGCGGCGGATACTCGCGCCCGCTCCGCTCTTTACCGGCCGGCCCTGGTACACCACCGCCGCGCTCGTTCTGACCGACGCTGTCGCTCTGATTCTGTCTGTCGGAATCAGTGTCGCTTTCAAAGGCATTTTCCAGGGCGGCGTCGATATCGTTAGCTATCTGCAGTTGTGGCCTTTTCTTTTTGTCTTTCTGATGGTCTATGCGGCAGTGGGCCTCTACTCTTCGATTAGCATAGGGCCGCCGGCGGAATTGCAGCGCGCCACGGTCTCCTCCAGCGTGTTGTTCGTTTGCCTCGCGGCAATCACGGTCTCATTGCGGGGCGCCCGTCAGCATTTCACGTGGACCCTTTTCCTCGCGCTTGCTCTAAGCGTTGCGCTGGTTCCGCTCATCCGCGAATGTTCGAGGCAACTTTTTTCGCGCAAGCCGTGGTGGGGATTCCCGGCGGTGGTGTTCGGTGCTGGAAAAACCGGCGCGGCCGTAGTGAAGGCCATGCTCGATGAGCCGGGTCTCGGCTTGAAACCGATCGCGATATTGGACGATTCCGACCATGCGCAAATCATTGAAGGTGTACCGATTGTAGGCGGCTCGGCGCTGGCGCCGATTCTGTTGCGCGAGGCGCGTCCCGCGTACGCCGTGTTCGCGATGCCCGATATTCCGCATTCGCAATTGCTCCCCATGATAGAGCGCTATGGCGCGAACTTCTCGCATGTCCTGGTCATCCCCGAGCTTACCGATTTCGCGAGCCTCTGGGTGCGGCCCAAGAGCGTCGGCGGGATGGTCGGCCTTGAAGTTCGTCAGCTCTCGCTGCTGTGGCACCACCGCGTATCGAAGCGAATTGTCGACCTCGCGCTCACCGTTCTTGGCAGCGTTTTCGTAGTGCCCATCTGCGCCATCATCGCGCTGTGTCTCAAGCTCGATTCTCACGGACCCATCTTTTACTGCCAGCGCCGCATCGGCCATCGCGGCGACGTTTTCAAAGCCTGGAAGTTTCGTTCCATGGCGGTGGATGCCGACCGCATTCTTGAGGACTATTTGCGGACAGATTCGACCCTTCGACAAGAGTGGGAGCGCGACCGCAAGCTGAAGAAGGACCCTCGCGTCACGCGCGTCGGGCGCTTCCTGCGCAAAACCAGCCTCGATGAATTGCCCCAACTCTGGAACGTTCTGAAGGGAGACATGAGCCTGGTCGGCCCGCGGCCCATCGTCGATCAGGAGATCTCGAAATACGGCGCCAGATTCGAGCTTTACACGCGAGTCAAGGGCGGCATCACCGGGTTGTGGCAGGTTTCAGGACGCAATGATACGTCTTACGAAGAACGCATCCGGCTCGATTTGTTTTATGTGAGGAACTGGTCGGTTTGGCTCGATTTCTGTATTCTGTTTCGAACCATCGCGGTGGTATTGTTTCGCAAGGGAGCCTATTGAGTGCGTCGCGGCGTTCTCGCAGCCCTGTGCCTTTGCGGTGCGGCTTTCGCGCAGCCAGCTCAGATTAACGTCTCGCACGATCTGGTGCAGCTCGGTATCGCGAGCCAGAACGTCACTCCAAATACTCCGGCCCTCGACGCACGCCCGCTGTTTCAGGCAGCGTTAGCTTTTGCTCAACAGAACAACGTCCCGTTGGTGACCGCCGACCAGGGCTCCTATTATTTTCTGACCCCGCAGATGCCGGACCGCTATCTGAATCTTGACAAGGTTAGCAATCTCACCATCGATTTACAAGGTTCCGATGTTTATATACAGAATAGTTATCTGATGTGGCTTTGTGTCATCGACAGTCGTCATGTCACGCTGCAGAACTTCACTGTGGACAGCCTGAACCTACCTTTCACGCAAGTTCAGATCACATCGGTTGCGAGCGCGCAAAGCGCGCTGAACTATCGGACAATACCAGGTTGGCCGAGCCCAACTTCTTTCAATAACCTCACGGCGCCCGATGGAAGCGCGTTACAACTGTGGGCCCTGGTGTTTCGGAACGGGAGTCTTATCCCGGGGACGAATCGGCTGCCCATTTCGACGCCTTTGCAGCCAGGCGTACTGAACGTAACTTTGCAGGACTCGCCCTGGACGCAGCCGAGCGTACTTGCGGCATATCAACCGGGAGACACTGTCGTATTTACGGCCCGCGGCGGCGAAGCGCCGATCCTGATTACAGGCGGCGATAGCAATGTCGTCGGCAACGTGGATGTCTACTCGTCGGGATCGATCGGCGTGCACCTGGACACTCTGTCGAACTCCCGCATGGAAAACGTTCGCGTCCTCCCGCGCCCTGGAACGGATCGTTTGATCAGCACCAATGCGGACGGGCTGCATCTCAGTTTTACACTCGCGAACAACAGCATCCGGAATTGTTTCGTGAGCCGCACCATGGACGACGGTATCGCCATCAATTCGCCCTTTCTGGCGTTCGTCAACCAACAATCGGGGAACGGCCAGGTAACGGTGGAACGTAACTTCGACGCCATTTTTCCGAACGGACTGCCGGTGCTGTTCGTAAACCCGGCGACCGCCGCTACGTTATCGGGTACACAAATTCTTTCCCAAAATCCCAGATATACCGACCCGCCCGCGACCCAGACCGCGACTCTTTCATTCACCCCAAATCCGGGGGCGCTACAAAACGGTTTCGGAATGATTTACGCGAGTGCCTCGAATCGCGGCAACGGCTCCGTGATTGAGAACAATGTCGTCGAAGATGTTTTCTCCGCCCGCGGGATTTATCTGGGGGGAGTGATCGGCGTCACGGTCCAACACAACACCATCCGCCGCACAAACTGCGGGGCAATTGTCGGCCATGAAGACGTGGCTTCGTATCCGGTTGGTCCGAACCAGAACATCCGGATTTTAAACAATACGATAGAAGGGGCGATCGGACCCGCCGCCGTCGGTACGGGAGCTGTGGCGGCGATCGCCTCGATATTCTTTCTCTCAACCGATCGCAATTTCGACTTCGTCTCCACCACTCCGAACGGCAACATCACGATTGCGAACAACTATATTGCGGATTCGGGCCGCGGCGCCATTTGGATCTCCAATGTGAACGGCGGCAGCGTCACGGGGAACACCATCGCCGGGTTCAACCTGCATCCCGAACTCGCATTGTGGGGCGTCAGTTCTCAGGCCGCGGCGGAATTGACGCAGGACTTCACGCAGGCGATTGTGGTGCACTCCAGTGCCGGAGTCACCGTCGAGAAGAACGATTCCGTGGGACCTATTGTCCCGGTGCAGAGGCTGGCGGAGGCGCCCTCTTCAAGAAAGTCGCGTTGACTTGACTAACGCCCGCTACGCAACCTCTCTCCTGAGCCCCGGTCATTTCCGCGATATTTCGACCTTGAAGCAACTTGTGCCGGCAATCGCCTGAACGCCAACTTTCGACAAATTCGCCAAACGCTCGCATGTCGAGCTTCAAATCCGGCGAGCCTCTAAGTCAAAGTCATTTACCGATTTGGTATGATAGCATCATTTTCCCCGGGCGGATGCGCAAATGAACGACGACTCTTCGGACATGAGCGACTCCACCGAATCTATGTCCAGATGGCTCCGCCATCCGCCAGGCATTCAGCAATTGAAAGCCGGGGACATTCTGAATGAGCGATTCGAAATTGTGCAGTTCCTGGCGCGCGGAGGAATGGGCGAAGTCTACGAAGCCGCCGACCGGCAAATGCAGGGCAAGCATCTGGCTCTCAAGACGTTGAGGGTCGAAGCGGCGGGCGATGCGCGCATGCGGCAACGTTTCGAGCGGGAGGCCCTGCTGGCGCGCGAGATCCTGCATACTAACGTCTGCCCCACCTACGATCTCTTTCGCGTCGACCTGCCCGGCGGCCCTCTATTGTTCCTCACGATGAAGCTGCTACGGGGCGAGTCGTTGGCAGCGCGCCTGAAACGCCTGGGCGCCATGACGCCGGAGATAGCCCTGCCCATCGCTTTGCAGATGGCGGCGGCTCTCGATGCCGCCCATAGAGCCGGAGTCATCCATCGCGATTTCAAGCCCGGCAATGTGATGCTCGAAACCACCGGCTCCGGCGTCCAGGTTTACATCACCGATTTCGGGCTTTCGCGAGCCTTCGAAGGCGACGGAACTTTGGCGCAGACCGGACGGCTCGCCGGGACGCTGGGATACATCGCTCCCGAGTTGCTGCAAGGCCGCATCGCCAATCCCGCCAGCGACGTTTACGCGTTTGGCGTAGTGCTGCATGAGATGCTGACCGGACAGCGTCCTCAAAACAAGCCGGGCCGCACGGAATGCGTTCGTCCAAGCATTTTGCAGCCAGGCCTGACCCGCGCGTGGGACCGCGTAATTCTGGGATGCCTCGCCCACGAGCCCGCGCAACGCTTTCAATCGGCGGGTGAGGCGCTCATCGCGCTAGATGCCTCTAATCGCAGCAGCCGGTCGATCCCGATACGGAAGCCGATTACCCGGCGCGGCTTGCTTGCTGGCGGCCTCGCGGCGATAGCGTTAGCGGGGGTGTCCGCGTGGACGGAGCGGTCCGCCATCGACGCGCTGTTCCATCCTCTGCCCGCCAAACGCTTCGTGGCCGTGATGGCTTGGCCTGTGGCGGCAGAGTCCCCTACGCGTTCGCTGCTGCAGGGCGTCTTGAACGGTATCACCACGCGATTGGCGCGCGCCGAGTCCGCCGACAGAAACCTGCTCATACTCTCCGCTAGCGACACCGGCCAGGCGGCGCCAAAGACTTTGCCGGATGTGGTTAGCTCCTTCGGGGCCAACCTGGTGCTGGGAGCGGCGCTGCGTCAGGAGGCTTCCGTCTATGAACTGACAGTCCGCTTGTACGATGCCGCCCAGGGCCGCTTGCTGCGCCAGCGCGAATTGAGGGTGTCGGCGGCCCAATTGAGCCAGCTTTCGGAACGCGCTTCCACCGCGGCAGCGAGGTTGCTCGCGGTGCCTCTCGACCAAGCCCCGTTGCGCGACCAGGACGAATTGAAGCGGCTTTCGCCCGCGGCCTTCCAGCTCTTCCAGGAAGGCGTGGACTTAAACAGTCAGCCCAACGACGCGGGCCTGGACCAGGCCATCGAAAAATATCAGAAGGCGCTCGAAGCCGAGCCGCACTTTGCGCTGGGCTATGCAAACCTGGCGATCGCTTACGGCCGTAAGTTCACACACACGCACGACCGTGCCGTATTGAACGTCGCAAAAGAGAACGCTGAACTAGCCGTCCGTTACAACGCCAATTCCGCGCAGGGCGTCTTCGCGGTGGCACTTACAGAGTTGTTGTCCGGCGACACTGAGAAGGCCATGGACGGGATTGGCAAGGCGCTGCAACTCGACCCTGGGAATCCGCAATTTCCCTACGTTAAAGCCCGTGCGCTCCGCGATCTGGGCAGGAATGACGAGGCGGAGGCGGTCTATCGGGACATCATCCGCGTGCGGCCGAACTTCTGGCCGGCATATAACGAAATCGGCTATCTGCTAAGCCGCAGTTTCCAGTATCGGAAAGCGGCCGATGCCTTCGGTGAAGCTGCCGCCATCGCGCCGAGAGTGGCGCTGCCGCTGGCCAACCAGGGGACAATGTATCTCCTGCTCCACCAGGATGCCAGCGCGGAGGAAGCTTTTCGGCACAGCTTGCAACGTGCCCCCAACTACGTCGCCTACGCGAACCTGGGCACCATCATGTTTGAGCGAAAGGATTATCGCCAGGCGCTCGATTATTACACCAAGGCGAGCGACCTCCGCCCCAAGTATCACGTTGTGTGGCGCAACCTCGCCGATTGTTATGCCATTCTCGGCGATACCAAACGTGCCACGGAAACCTACGGCAAAGCCGCGGAGAGTTTGTCCGCCGCCTTGCAGATCAATCCGAGGCCCGCCGACGACTGGATCTACCTGGCCTTTTATCACGCCAAGCTCGGCCGCACGGCGGAATCCGAAGCCGACCTCACGACCGCCTCCGAAAAAGGCACGGCCAGCCTGCATGCCCAATTGGTCAAGGCCGAGGCGCTGGCCTTACAAGGCCGCAAGGAAGAGGCCTTGTCGCTGGTGCTTGCGGGTCTCGACCACGGACTTTCGACGGTGGATGTGGAACTAGCTCTCGATTTGAAGGAAGTGCGCGCCGACGCCCGTTACCGCAGGCGAATCGCGCAGATCGGGCAACAGAAGCCCGCCAACCAGCAGTAACAACCCATCGGTTAAAACCAAGGAGAATCTTCGATGCTGCCTGGAAGAATGAAACTATGGATACTGACGATAAGCTTGGGTTTGGGAGCGGTGATCCAATCCGGCTGTGGCGGTAATACAATTCGCGTGGTGATCTCTCCGGATCGGCCTGAAAAGTTGATACTGAACCCGCAACTGAACGATGTCATCGAATGGCAGGCCGGCGTAAATCCGAGTTTTCGCGGCCCGACTCCGTGCAATGGTGGCCAGCCGCAAAATAACAAATGCACGGTAAACCAGACGTCAGGTAAGTACCTATACCAGTGTGATAACAACGCTTGCACGGATCCCGAGGTGGTGGTGGGATCAGACATGGGGGGGCTGGGTACCAAGCAGACGCGCTCAGTCCCCATTCGCACCGCGAATTCTGCGCAGGACGTATCGTTGTGGTGCAACAACAACCAAGTAGCACTCGATCCCAACCCAGTCGCCTTCACGGCCAAGGCCGGTGATACCCTCGAGACGGTTTGGGTGAACACCGGCTCCAACCCCATTAAGAATTGGCAGGTGAAGTTCAACAATCCTAGTCCCTGCAAAGAAAGTCAGATTGGTCCGGACCATAATTCGTGTAGTTTCGATGCCCCTGCAAGCAGCGCTTCTTATACTTATGCAGCCAATTCGACTACTGGCGAGTGCGGCGGGACCACTGCGTCGGGAACGATCAACGTGACTATCCAAGCGCCGTCGAAAACGACTCCCTAGGACCTATTGTCCCGGAGCGGAGGCTGGCGGAGGCGCCGTCTTCGGCTCTTCGTCCCCGCGATGGCACGTGTAGCACGTCACGTGGACCTTGCCGTCCGGAAACTTTGCGTTGATCTCCTGGGCCATCACGATCATCATGCGGGCGACATGTTTCATATGTTTGTCGTCGCTCGCAAAATCGCCTTGCACGTGGCAGGCGTCGCATTTGACGCCGAGCGCGACCGTGAAGGATCGCATGGTCGGGATCAATTCCGACGGCGGGATCTTGAGCACCTTAAGATTTTTCGGCTCGGGCATGTGATGGGCGCCTCCTGGGGGAGGAGGGGGAGGTTCCTGGGCGAAGAGTGTTGCGGCGAAAAGTAACGCGGGAAAAATACGCATAGAGACGATGATACAGCAAGACGTTCTACGTTCCACGTTCGGCGCTCGCGAATAA
>JBEKUT010000363.1:0-7547 GCA_049514735.1 Bryobacteraceae bacterium | reverse complement strand
CCCCGGATCGTGTAATCGAAGTTGACCTTTTCAACGGTGATCATTGCGGGCGGCACTTCCGCGGCGTGCTCCCTCTGCTTGGCGAGAGCCTGTTCAGCTGCCAGTTGCTGTTGCCACTTGAGCGTGTCGTCCTCGGGGTACGCGAAGGCGACGCGGGCGACGTAATCTTCCGGCTTTGAAATCAAGCGGAGATAGTAGGCGCGGCGATCCGTTGTGATGAGCAGATTGGTGTCGAGGCCGGGCGTCTGCGGCTTGAGGATGATGACCGCTGTGGCCTGTTCTCCCGTACCGTACATCGCGGGAGAGATGTTCCAGCGGACCGAATCGCCGATGTGTGGTTCGCCGACGATCTTTTCACCGGCCTGTAGCTCGATGATGCATACGCGGAGCGGCGCGCAGACTACGGTTGGTAGTCCAGCGCCGAAGGAGTACATCACGCGGCCATCGGGGCCGGGCGATGGCGCGTTCTTCTCTCCTTGCCAGCGTTCGCTCGCGCGCACAGCTTCGAGCGCCGTCGAGGTGAGTGGGACATCCGCACTTGGCTTGAAGTCTTTCGGCACAGCCCCGCTTGGAGTGCCCGGCGCAACTAACTCTGGCTTCACATTCGCGGGAAGACTGCCAGGATCTTCGAGAGTCTCCAGTTGACTGCCGAAATCGTACTGCCGCAAAAGTGGCGGGACGTTTTTCGGTGGTGTCTGCCCCTGTGCGGACGGTGGGACACGCTTCACGCCAACCGGCGCCTGTGTCGGAGATGGAGATTGCGCGGACAGAATCCACGAAAAAGATAGAGCGATAACGATTCGAGATGACAACATCTTTCGTTCCTCCTTTCGGAACTTGTTTCAGAGAACCTTGGCCCAACTGGCGTTGGTGATGTACACGCCGAGCGGATTGATGCGCGCCTGGCGTTCGTCCGTCGGCGGGTTGAGCACGATTGAGAGGTAACCCTTCCAGCGGTCTGTCGCTTTGACCGTTCCGTACAGGTCGCGCGTTGTTTCTACCCATTCGACTTCGTAAGTGCGGTCGCTGGTGGGAAGGACAGATTTCACCTCGACCGAAACGGTCTCGGTTTCGGCACGTTTGAAGGGCGGATTGGCCCGGTAATATTCGCTCACGAACGTCTGGGCTGCGCTGCCGCTGGCGATCTGGGCGTAGACGCGATCAATGGCCTTTCGCTGCGACACGCCGTCGGCCGTGACGGTGCGCAGGTTTTCGATCCAGTTGAAGATGTTCGACCGCTTCAAGCGGTCGTCGTTTAGCGAAGTCTGATCGGCGACGCCGGATGCGACCGGCCTGCCGAGATTGTCCACGAGAACGACGAAAGGGACGACGCGCGACCGCGCCGACAACCACACCATGCCAGTTGTCGCCACCAGGGCGACCAGCGAGCACAATGCCGCCATCGTGCGCCAGTTCCTCGCACGTGTGATGAGATCTCCGTAACGCTCATCCCATTCGCGACGAGCGGCCAGGTAAGGATTGTGCGCATCGGAAACTTCGAGGCGTCGCACTTCGGGTTTGAGAAAAAGATTCATGATGACGGCCAGTTACTCCTCGTGGTCGATTGGAATTCGTGGCGGCGTAGCGTGGGGCGCGGCGTCTGAGGGCAACGATCCCAGCCGGCGCCGGAAGCCCTTAACCTGGTCTGCAGCACGAGCAAGCGCGCTCCTGCCCGTTGCCGTAGGCGGTTGGGGACTTGCGGGACCGGCGTTGCCTACAGACGCGACGTCCGACACAACCCCAGAACTGCCCGGACTTGCGGAGATCGATGGAGTCGGTGCTTCCGCGGAGCCGCTGGAGGCAACTTCGCCGCTCGTTCTGCTACTGCCGGCCGAGGGAGGAGACGAACCCGGTCCCGATGCCATGGCCACGTCATTTGCATTGATCGATCCTGGTATGAATCCTCGCTGAGCAGTTTGCGTCTCGAAGCCCGAACCCGCCAGCGGCTCACCCCCAATCGATGACAACTCTGACGAAACCGATGGGGGCTCTTGAGCGGCGGTGTTCCCACTCGACAAGTTTTCGCCATGGCGCGCACTGCCGCGCGATTGCGATCTCCCGATTGGCGGATCGATGGCAATGCTGGCATCGCCTGAACCATTTGATGGCGGGGGCGGCTGCCTGCGCGATCCCGCGCCACTTGCTGAGGAACCTGGCGAGGGGGAGGAAGGCGGCGACACGGAGCCACCTCCCGCGGACGAGCCCGCTCCTACCGATCCGACGCTCGCCACCGCAGTCGTGGCGCTGGAGCCTGCGCCTCCGGCGCTTGCCGCGGACACTGTACTCGCCGCCGCACTACCTCCCCCGCCCGCTAGCGCGCCAACTCCAGCAGCCGCGGCGCCGCCGACAGCAAGAGCGGCACCTCCGACAACGGCACCCGTAGCGACCAGATCGCCGCCTGTCAATGCCGGAGAACCTCCGATGACTGCGGCAAACAGTTTTGGAATCTGCCAACAGCACATCATGAAGATCAGCGATCCGCCCATTACATCGAAGGCGGTCATGACGGGGCGCGCTGACGCTGAGATTCCCTGAGCCTCATCGAGCCATCCGAGGCTCAAGCCGAATCCCGCTGAAATCAGGCAATACAGCAGAACGATCTTGATGCCGATCGAGACCGCGAGGCCGATGTACCGTTCCGTGTATGGGGCCGTCCACCGGCTGCCGCCGAAGCCGAGAAAGATGAAACCGACCGACACCACGAGATAGCTTTCGACCAGCGTGACGATGAAGTTGATCGTGATCAGCGTGTACGAAACCACAATCAGCAGGGCCGCAAAGGCGAGCGCCAAGGATGTGCCGGGATTCGTGAAGAAAGCCGACGTGCTCGCACCATCTAGCAGCGCGCCTGCGATGCTCAGGCCCTGAATGAAGATTCCGCTCGGGGATAATGCGCCCAGTCCGGCGGCGTTCTGGCCGAGCTGTGTGAAGCTGTCGATGATCGCTGGAATCCAGATGCGGCCGTTCAACAGCAGGGCGTAGAATGCTCCGATCCACATCAGCTTTCGGATCAGAGCCGATGTCCAGTTCTGTAGGTCGCTCTTTTCGAGCAGCATGACAGCCGCGCTCCAGGCGAATTCGATGACCGCGAGAATCCCGAAAAGCGTATTCGCATAAACCCAGACGTTGGTGGTCCACAAAGTCCGCTGGTTGCGAAACTGATCCATGATCTGGCTTGGGACAGTGGTGTTGAAGCCAGGCCCTTGCTGCGCCCAGATGGATTGGATGAACAGACTGGCGATAGCCGCAACTGACAGCCATCTCAGCGCCGATACCCCGCCTTTTAATGATTTGCGAATTTGCTCAGACACGGCACACTTCTCCTGTTCTCCTTGGCGGTGCAATTTATTTTGAGGATCTGTCCAGGTTCTACTTCAGGCCCGGTGAATACGTTTTGTCATCGCTGGTGACGGGGCCGCCACGCCAAAACGCAAGTTCGCGAGCGGCAATGCACAGCCTACCCTCAGTCGACTCTGTCCATTGTGCGGTTGCGTTCTGTCGCACCGGCTTACACATTCCGTCCACCTGATAGGCCACGTCTTTGTGCTTGCCGAGCCACTCCCGCATACCATCCTTTGAAACCGCTGCCAGATTTCCTGAACCGGCCTGCTCCACCTTCTCCACAATCGGACTCCCGGGTTCCGGGCGGCTGCAAGAGAACAGTCCCATCAACACAACCAGATATCCGGACGCAATCGCAAGTTCTCGCAACAGCTGCGTGCTCCACCTCATGTTTCAACTCACTGTAGGCCCGGCAGGTACGTCTTGCCGTCGCTCGTCACCGGACCACCCGTGAAGAACCATTGAGCCGCCGCCTGACCGGCGGCCTGCTGTTGGATGATGGCGGCCTGATAGGCCTGCTTGCTCGACATGTCCGCCATCATGAGCTCCCGAAGCTTCATGAGCTGTTGCACTTGTTGGTCGCTGATCTGACCGAGCACGTTCAAAGCCTGCATTTGACCGTCCGCCGTCTGCGACATATTTTCGAGTGAGTTGATCACTGCTTGTTCGCTCTGCATTTGCTGGCTCTGCAGCCCGGCCGCGCGAAGCGCTCCCAAAGTTGTATCAAGAGATGTCTGCGACCACCTCTGATAGTTTGCATAATAAACAGCCGGAGTCTTCGCATAGCCGGGATACGTTGAACGGAACAACTGATCGAGATTGCCGAGCGAATACGCCAACGCCTGCCCACCTTGCACGATCTGAGCGAGTGCGCTTATGTCCGCTTGAATAGCGCCGAATGTCTGGGCCGAGAGGTTCTTCGTGTTCCGCAGCATATTGGCGTACATCGTAATTTCGTTCTCCAACTGGAGACCCTGGCGAATGTACGCCAGAACCAGTTGGGCATGGTTTAGCAGTTGCGTGACTTCCGTCGCGAACGCTCCGGCTTCAACTCTTCGCGGCGTCGGGCCGGAAATCGCGAATATCATCAAGAGGGCGATCACAGATTTGCGCATAAGTACTCCTCACCTTCACGTTCTTCGAGCGAGCGAAGATAGTCCGCCCACTTCGCCAGTCCGCGCAGGCGCAGCCACTCCGTTCGCCACGCCTCGCCAAACTGTTCTATGACGTTTTCGACAACTTGCCTTTCTTCGCGTCCATTGACACCGACCCAAGCGAGCGCCACTTTGCCGACGCCGAGATCCACCAGACGTCTGCCCAGTTTACTGACCACGTAATAGTGCTGCTTCGGCACGCTGACTTGCAGGATGTCCAGTTCGCGTTCGTTGAGGCCAACCCGTTCGTAGAAGGCGCGCGAGCCCGGATTCTTGGATTCCGCATTCGGCAGCAGAATCTTGGTCGGGCAGTTTTCAAGAACCACATCCGCGATGTCCGAGTTCGCAATGTCACTGATCTGTTGCGTAGCCATAACGACGACAGCATTCTTCCGCCGCATCGTCTTAAGCCAATCCCGCAGCTGGTTGCGGAATAGCCCGTGTTGCAAGTAAGACCATGCTTCGTCGAGCAGCACCAGCGTGGGCGAACCATCGAGCCGCTGCTCTATGCGCCGGAACAGATACAGAAGAACAGGGATGACCGCTTTGTCGTCGAGCTGCATCAGGTTCTCGGTTTCAAAGCTCAGAAACCGCCCGTTCCCGAGCATGTCGCGATCGGCGTCGAGGAGTGAGCCCATCGGACCCATCACGGTGAAATGTTGCAGGGCATCCCGGATGTCCGTGTCCTGCACGTTTGCCGACAGTTCGGTGAGCGTTCGAGTGGGCGAAAGCTGCAATCGCAGCACCGCTTCCGCAACGGCGTTGCGATGTTTGGGGCCGAACTTCAAGCCATTCAGTTCGCAGAGAACCTCGATCCACCCCACCGCCCACTGAACATCCGATTCGCCATCGATATCTTTCAGCGGGCAAAACGCGAGGTCCGTCTTTGGACCGGCGAGGTCGTAAAACGCACCGCCCGCGGCTTCGGTGAGCATCCAGATCGAGTAGCCGCGATCGAATGCGAATACCTGTGCGCGGGGATAGCGGAACCACTGAGCGGCGATCAAACCAAGCGCCGTTGACTTGCCCGCGCCGGACGGTCCGACGACCAGCGTATGACCCAGGTCGGAAACATGCAGATTCACGCGGAACGGCGTGGCTCCGCTGGTCGCGGCGAACAGCAATGGAGGGCTGTGTTTCGGCATCATAGCCGAAGGGTTCTCACGAAGACCCGCCCAAACGGAAGTGATCGGGAGCATATCGGCAAGGTTCAGCGTGTGAAGCATAATTCGCCGGACGTTTGAATAGCCATCGCCGGGAAGCGAACCGCGCCAGGCCTCTACAGCATTGATCGTTTCGATCCGGCACGAGAAGCCAAGGTTCTGAATCGTCTTCATCACCGCGCGAGTGTTCTCATAGAGCCGGATTGGATCTTCATCGAGGCAGATAACGTTTGCCGAGTATTGCGCGAACTGGACATCGCCCGATGCAGCTACGCCCATGGCTTGTTCCGCATCGGCGGCCATCTGCTGCGCGTGGATGTCGATTGCGCCCGACTGCGTTTTGAAGATTTGATCTTTCCATCCGCGAATCTTCGAGCGCCACTTCTTACGATGCATGTCGAGCAGTCCTCGCGCTTCCTCGGGATCGATGAGCACCGCGCGAGTGTTCCAGCGGTATTCAATCGGTAGATTGTCCAACTCGCGCAGAATGCCTGGCGAACTCATCTTCGGAAAACCATCGATGGCGATGACGCGCATGTGCTTCCGTCCGATGCGCGGTTCGATTCCTCCGTGGAAGTCCTCACAAGCCAGCAGTTCATTCAAGTAGTACGGGATGTCCGGTAAAGCGAAGGGATGGTCTTCGCCACTCACGCAACGCCTGAGGTAGCGCAACAGGCGATCATGCACTCGCGAGAAGCCGTAGTCATCAGCAACCGTCATCCGCTTCAGGCGTTCCGTTTGGAACAACTGACCAAAGACGTTTTCGAACACGTCTACGCGGTTCGAGAAGCGGTCGAGGATCTGTTCCGCTGTTCGGTTGGCGCTTTGCTGTCCGCCGCCTTCGAACATCCAACCCTTCATGCGTTCTTCCGCTTCAAGCGGCGGGAGATAGGTCAAAGTCAGGAAGTACTCGGACTCATAGTGGGCGCCCTCCTGCATGAACTGTTGGCGCCGTTCATCGTCGATGACGCGAGTCACGCCATCGGGAAACGCACCTTGCACCGGATAGCCTGGCGCGCGCGATCGAATCGCGTCGCACTGAAGCATCCAGCCGCTTCCGAGCCGCAGCACTGAATTCAATCGCGAGCTCAACGCGTCCATCTCAGCGGGAGCCGCTGACATCATGTCGGGACCGCGATAGGTCCAGCCCGTTAACAAGGAACCATCCTGTTGGAGAAGAATCCCGTCGTCAATCAGTGCATGCGGCAGCAAGAGATCTGCAAGCCCGCGGGGATTGGCGCGATGTTCATTTCGTTGCACGTATCACCTCCAGTTGCGTGGAATCGGCACGCAGCGAGATAGCAAGCCGCTCTTAGCCGGATAGAACGCCTTGTACCGGATGTGCCGAACATAAATCTGCCGGAGCAGTGGATCGGCCTTCCCCATGCGTTGAAGGACCGCCACCGCTCCGATCCAGAACGCAACGCTCAGGCCGATTCCCCACCAGCTCCCTAAACTGAAGGCGAGGCTGATGGCAGTGAGCATCGCGATGAGCACCAGTTCACGATCTCCGCCGAGAATCTGGTTCGGCCGGTTTGCAGACTGATGGATCACGATATCTCTCGGCCTGTCGGTTGTCTGCATCGTTACACCACCGCCGCGTTGACGCCGAATGCGCTGGCGAGTAACGGGGCCGCGAAGACCAGCACCGAGACCACCAGGCCAATCATGCAGGCGCGCCGACCGAACTCCGTCAGTTCGCCGCCCCACAGCATCGCACCGCCGGCAATCGCGATCCCGATCAGTCCGATGGCGTATGCCACGGGACCCGTTAGTGAAGTCGCGATAGCCGTCATCGGCTTTTCCCACGGCAGGCCTCCGGCGGCGGCGGCCTGAATGCGCATGCTGAACGCGCCGGCCAAAGCGATTAAGGCCCCAAGTCTGGGAC
>JBEKUT010000362.1:0-7552 GCA_049514735.1 Bryobacteraceae bacterium | reverse complement strand
AATCCAAAATTCGCCGCGGCTATGTCCAAGTTAGAAGCAGAGGACCGGCAGCGCGAACATGCCGATTTCACGCTCACCGATTTGCAGGGCAAGGCATGGACCCTCCAGAGTCTGAAGGGCAAAGTGGTGCTGGTGAATTTCTGGGCGACGTGGTGTCCGCCGTGCCGCAAAGAAATGCCCGATCTGGATGCTCTGTATCGGAATCTTAAGGACCGCGGCCTGATAGTCCTGGCGATTTCGGACGAAGACGCCGCCAAAGTTCGGCCGTACATCCAGGAGCATAATGTTTCGTACCCGATTTTGCTCGATCCGGGCCGCAAGGTGAACGAAGCGTTCCAGGTTGAAGGCATTCCCAAAAGCTTCGTTTACGATCGCAATGGGAAACTCGCGGCGCAAGCAATCGACATGAGAACGAAACAGCAGTTTCTTGAAATGCTGGAGCGCGCCGGACTTAGTGGATCAGACCAGAAGGAGGCGTCGCGGACCGCGTCACACGACTGACGCTGCGTAGCACCAGACGGCGGGGGTCCAGCAAATGCTGCGGCCGATACTGCCGCAACGACCATCGCGAATCGGAATCGAACTCGATACCAAGAAAATATCCTATCTCGCGAAACACACAATACTTTACGATACCGGCCAAATGTCCTTTCGCATGGGTGATGCGAATTGGAGTTTTCAAAGGGATCGCAACGTCGACTTGCAAACAGGCCCCCGAGAGCGAGATGTCTTCCAGATTTGCAACACTTTTCTTGGCCCGGCCGCCTTTGTCCTTCCATAGGACATCAACCATGTCGGCACACAGTAGCCGGGGTTCTACACGCCTGTTCAGCATACATTTGAGTTATCGGCCTTGAAAACCTAAATGTTTAGCGCCGCCGATCCGAGAAAATCGCCTACTCCGAAAGTAAGGCGACCGACTACCTTAGATTCGAAGCCGGCTCCAATGGCGTTGGCCGCAACGGTACGATAAACGTGATGCCAACGCGCCAACTCATACTTATCGTCGCCATCGCCGGAGCGTTCGGCGTGCTCGTACCGTACTACAAAGGATACGGATTCTTGGATCGCAGGCTGATTGTGGCGTACGCTTGCCTGGCCGCGGTGTTCGCCGGCCCCACCGCAACCGATGCGTTCGCCCCCGACGAACAGGACAATCCTTTGCGCAAGATGGCGCGGGTTTGGCTCTCTTGCTGGGGCTTCGCGGCGCTGCTGCTGGCGCTGGCACTGCTCACTGTCAATCTCACCAATCGGCATGCGCGGCCGCTGATACCTCGCACCAGCTTTCTGATTGCGGCCGAGTGTCTGGGGCTGACGGCATCCGCGGCTATTACGGCATTGGGCGCCTTTCTCACCCGCCAGTTTTCGGCGGCAAGGGCCACGTCGATTTTTCGCACGTCGTTCCTGATTATCATTATCGCGTTCTTCCTGTTGGATCGCTATACGACGTTCTCCCTTGGATATAATGCCCTGACAAGGTGGCTCTATATTGTTTCGGCGGTTTTCGGCGCGGCCGCTCTGGTGTTCGCCGCACGCTATCCTGAAAATTAGTGGTTCCCATACATGTAATCGGGGGCGGCCTGGCAGGATGTGAAGCGGCCTGGCAGATCGCCCGCGCCGGATTCAATTCCATCCTTTATGAGATGCGGCCGCTGCGGTCTACCGAAGCGCATCAGACCGGCCATCTGGCTGAGCTCGTCTGCAGCAATTCGCTGAAAACCGAACAGGAGAACAGCGCTCCCTGGCTGTTGAAGGAAGAACTGCGGCGGCTCGGGAGTCTGCTGCTCGATGCCGCGCAGCGGGCGCGCGTTCCGGGCGGGCACGCGCTGACCGTGGACCGGCAGGTTTTCTCCGCGGAAATTTCCCAAGCCATCGAGAACGAGCCTCTCATTGAACTGCGCCGCGAAGAAGTGACGCTTATTCCCGAAGGGGCCATTACGATAATCGCGAGCGGGCCGCTCACGAGCGCCGCTCTTGCCTACGAAATTTCGCGATTGACGGGCGCGGAGCGGCTGTTTTTCTACGACAGCATCAGCCCCATTGTGGACGCGGAAACCATCGACATGTCGATCGCGTTTCGCGCATCCCGTTATGGCAAGTCGCTGGACGGGACCGACGACTACGTGAACTGCCCGTTCGACAAAGAGCAGTACGAAAGATTTGTCGACGCGCTGCTCGCGGGCGACGCCGTGCCGGCTCATATTCCGGAGGACCGCACTCCGTTTTTTGAAGCTTGTTTGCCCATTGAAGAGATCGCGCGGCGGGGCCGCGAAACTCTGCGCTTCGGACCCATGAAGCCGATGGGGTTGAGCGATCCGCGTACCGGCCGGCGGCCATATGCCGTGGTTCAATTGCGGCAGGAAGACGCGCGGGCCGGCAGTTACAACCTGGTCGGCTTTCAGAATCACATGCGGTTTGGAGATCAGACGCGGATTTTTCGCATGATTCCGGGTCTGGAGAATGCCGAGTTTCTGCGGCATGGGCAGATGCATCGGAACACCTATATCAATGGTCCGGCGCTGCTGACTCCGACACTGCAGTTGCGATCTCGCCCCGATGTTTTTTTCGCGGGTCAGATTTCGGGAGTCGAGGGGTACGTCGAATCGATCGCGACGGGGCTGATGGCTGGACGGCACGCGGCGGCTCTCGCAGCCGGCGAACCGATTCGGGCTTTTCCGCGCGAGACGGCGCTCGGTTCTTTGTGCGCCTACGTTTCGGGGGCCGATCCGTCGGATTATCAACCGGCGAATATTACGTTCGATCTGCTGCCGGCTCTGGATGAAGAGACGCGGCAGAAATTCCGGCGCGATAAGCGGGCTCGGCATACGGAGGTTTGCCGGCGGGCGCTGGAGGCGTTGGAGGCTACCGCCAAACTTTGCCGCAATGAGCAAACACGCTTTAGCGGCAAGCAGGTATAACAGGCACTCTATCGGGAAACGGTACCTGGGCGAGACCTGGATGATGTAGTGGGCGAGCGGATACGCCAGCAGCGGTAAACCGAGCACCCAAGCCGAGGCACAACCTTCCACAAACAATAGTGCCAGACCGGTTAATCCTAGAATCGTCAAAGCGCTCAAGAAGACGGTCTGGGACGTCCGGCGCATCTTGGGCAACCAAAACAGTTGGAAGCGCTCGACGCTTAGCTGCAGGAATTTTTGTTGGTGCGAGGCGATCCATGCGAATGCCTCTCGCTCCTTCGAATATTGGTACGCCACTTCGCCTGCCTTTCTCACTTTGTCGCGCTCGTTCTCATTCGTGAAAGGATGATTAACCTTGAACTGCTTCATTCGGACGTTGCGCTCCAGATCGGCGGTAGCGACATCGTTGTTAGAAAGCTGCAGTTCCAAACCAAAGTTCGAACGCGTCCATATGAAGGAGCCTAAAGCCCTGCGATTTCGAAGTGCCCACGGCGACAGAACGGCAAGAGCACACACGGAGCCGACCGCCAGGAAGGTCAGCACTCGGCGCCATTGACGCCGGAATTTTAAAGCCGAGGCAAGCGACCAAGCGGCCAACACCGGTATCAGAACAGGATTCGAGAGGCAACCCACGCCGGCCGTTAGGCCGAATGCCACGCCTTCGGTACGGGTAAATGTGGCATTCGTCCAAGTCCGGCCCAGCAACAGACACAAGGCAACCAGCAGCATTGCCGTATAAGGGGCGTCGAAAGCGCCGCTAGTTTGGGTCCAGTAGTTGATAGGCAGCAAAGCACCGGCGATCCCCGCCAATAAGCCGGAAGCGAGGCCGATGCTATTCGCTACGGCCACGGCGGGCAGCATCGCGAAGGCGAGAGAAGCGGCAACCGATCCGGCGACGCTCATGGCAAATCCGCCGAGAGAGCCGGTCCCAAATAAGCGAATTAGAACGCTTAAGAGCAACGGGTACAACGGGGCGCAATGCGCGGTGGGTCCGACTTGAGGACCGTAAGCATCGGCGTACCGGCCCGTGGTGACAAGCGATTTCGCAATATTAACCGGCTCCTGTCCAGGCACTTCCGGAGGATGGGCCCATATCAGCGCCAACCTTATCGCGAGAGCGAGGAAGAATATTGCGACGCACCAGATGGCCACTTGTCTGGGACGTGCGCTGTTCATTACCTGCGGCGGCCGAAGCTGCGCCCCGCGCTGCGGCTAGGCGATCCGAAGCGCCTGCCTGAAGATGGGCTGGAGCCACTTCCAAAGCGGTGTCCGGCGGAAGATTCTCCTCCTCCGAAGCGTTTGCCGATACTACTAGGCTCACTCGAGGGGGCCGATGGCGTCCAACTGGGACGGGAAGAAACAGCCGGGGCGCCGGGGTGCGATGCGTAGTTCGATCCGCGGAAGCCGCCGGATTGGATGTAACGGCTGCTGGCGTAGTGGTTCTGGGTGAACGTTCCGTGGCTGCCATACTTCGGCGGCGCGGCGGGAGTTTCCTGTCCGTAGTAGGTGCGGCCGTACGTTCGGGCGGTGCGGTATCCGTAATAGTCGTTGACGATGATCGGGCGGTAATCGTGACCCCACAGCAACTCACGCATGATGAGGTATTCGGGGAGCCACGTCCAAACGCTATGCCCGCCGCTGTTATCCCAATATCCGTATTGATTGCGACCTTCGGAGGGCGGGGCGATGTAGGCGAATCCGGCGGGCTGCGGAACGTTCTGCGCTTCGGAATCGAAGACGCCCGCATCTTTGTGCGCGATGGCCATACCGAGATCGTTTTCAACGGCCTGGTAGGACGGCTCCGGAACGTCCGTCCAATTCTCGTTGCTCGAGATCTCAGTTTTCTTATCCGCGACATCCGTGAAATGGGTTTGAACGGTTTTGATTTTTTCGCGGTAAACCGTTTCCGGCCCTTCGTGCGATACGTCGAGATCGGTTAGCACCTTGTCCCAGGCATTGTAGAGCTGGCCGGCTTGGGAACGAAGATCGTCTACTTTTTGCGGGAGGTCACGCGCGGTTTGAGATAGGACGTCGTCGGCCTGAATCAGGGTCGCTATTTCGGTGGCGCTGGCCTTGCCGGCAGTCGCATCTTTGCGAGCGGCTTCGGTCGCCTGCCACTTCGCATTGGCGGTTTCCGGCATGGCGCGGAGCAAGGCCAGACGACTCTCGAGAGCCTCTTTTTTCGCGGGCCAATCCACCTCCGCTTTCTCCACCGCTTTCACGGCGGGAGTGAGGTCGACCGCTTTGATGGAATCCTCTTCGCGCTTCATGCCGTCGATGGAAGACGAAAGATTGCGGCGGAAGCTGAGCCATTTTTCGGCGGAAGCGACGACGGCGTCGGCATCGGTTACGGCCGATTCACGCTCCTTGCGTTCACCGGCGAGCAGCCATTCAAGACGGTGCTGCGAATCGGCACGGTCGTCGCGCGCGAGCCGTTCCATTTCGCGATCCTGGCTTTTCGCGTCGTCCAGTTTTTCACGGGCGGAGCGGAGGCGCGCCTGCCAATCGCCGGCGACACTCGTGCCCTGGAACAGATCGGGCGCGGCAGCCAGATCGTTTCGAAGGGTTTTCTCGGAACGCTGCAATTCCCGGTCGGCGGATTGAATTTTTTCGTTTTCGGAGCGGATCTCAGTGCGAAGCGAGCGCGGCAAACGTGCAACGCAGCCCGTAAGAAGCACGAATCCCAAAATTACAGGAATGCGCAAACGCGCTTTCATTTAGGAACCTCGTAGAACGGTTATGTCGGTGGGCTCGATCTTATTCCAAAGCGTAGCCGCGAAGGGTTCGCCTTCAAATTTGCGGATACTCAGGAAGCGTTTGCCATCCTGTTCCTGGAAGGTCCAGCAATAAAAGCCGCGGCCCGTGGCGTTTCCGGCGCTGAACACACCTTCCTCACGGCTCGATCGATAGAGCCAGAATTTGCCATCCCAATCGAAGAAGTCGGCGGGGTTCTGGCGCTGATCCATCTCGCCGAGATCGTCTTCACTCACGCCGAGCTCATCGAGCGTTATAGTGCGGCCGTCGAAGTTGCCGTGCACCTCGACGTTGTTATTGTTGTGGACCTCGAGCGCAACGCGCCGGTCGCGCCATGGTCCGCTCAACTCACTCCAGCGGCTGCTGCCGGCTTCATACTGATCGTTGCGGTCGACGGTGAAATCGACGTCGCTGAAATCCTCCGCGGCGCCGTTGACGGAGAGCGTGTCGCCGAGGCGCGCATCGGTGATCTTGAGATTCGCAAGGTCCTCTTGGGGACCTTGCGCCGGTTTGCGATCGAAAAACATTTTCTTATGCGCCCGTGCTGGCGGGGGGAAGTTCCTTGGTGATCTGAACCCTGGGCAGCGCCCGCTCGCGCTTCAAAGCTTCGAGCTCGGCATCCACCGTGTGGCCTCCCAATTGGGCGAACTCGGCTTCCAGATCCGGATCTTTGCCCGCGCTGGCAAGCTGATCGAAGGCCTTGGCCGTGGCCTCTTCCTTGGCGACGGATTCTTCGAAATGGGAGAGTTGCGCGAAGGCATTGTCCGCCTTGCCCACGCCGGCGAGCGCTTCCGATACTTTGCGCTGGGCCATGGCGGCGTTCTTGCGGGCGACGAGAGTGGTAGCGGTGCGTTCGCCCTCATCGATCTTGCGCTTCAGCTCGCCGACCTGATTCTTGAGAGAATCGCTGGCCTTTTGCGCCTGCTCGACCGCGGTCTGAAGCGAAGCCACCTGACGATCGGACTCGGCTTTACGCGCCAGCGCCTTCTTCGCGAGATCCTCGTTGCCGGCATCGAGAGCCAGGCCGGCGCGATCCTTCCACTCCTGCGACTGCTTGACGTACTTCTGATATTCGGAGTCGAGGCGATTGTAGTTGCTCATCGCCATGGCGGAGGAGCGCACGACGTTGTTGAGCTCCGTCTTCATGTCGGCGACGGTCTGCCGGACGGTAGCCTCAAACGTGGCGTCTTCGAGGGCGCTGACACCCTGATTCACTTGTCCGCGGGCGACGCGGCCGGTGCGATTGAACATATCTGAAAAGAATCCCATGTTTTCCCCTTTTTATTTCCCTTGAGCCTTCGCGCTGAGATCCCCGCCGAGCAATTGCTTCGCGCGCACGACGTCGGCGAGCAGGAAACCGACGCAGGAGAGGATGTCGTCCTCGTCGTCCGGTCCCATTTCCTGGAGTTTGCAGAAGTTGTTTAATGTTACGGCGACGTTGGCGTCGCCCGCTTCGTACAGTTGAAAGTAAGACGTGGAGATGCCGTTGTCGGCGGCGAGCATTTTGTGCATGACCGGCGCGGTGATGGCGGATTTGGGGGCCACGAGACAAACGAGCGAAAGATAAAGGATGTCGCCTTGGAGGACGGCGCGCATGGAGATGCCGCTGTCAACGTCCTCGATTCGTAACACGTCGTCACCTAGCTCGGTGACAGAATAGCGCTTGGCAGCAAGCAAGGCGTGTATCTGGCCGATGTGAGAGGTAGCAGTTTCTGTCATGGTTGTTCCTTAATCGGATACGGCGAGGGAGCGGATTTTGTTCCTCGAACCGTTTCTAGTGTAGCGAAGGTGGGTGGGGAGGGTTGCGTGTTGTGGGTGGTTCGCGTTGCGGAGTGGGGCTTGTGCGTTGGCGGCGGCGTCTTGGTCGCGCGCGGGTTGTG
>JBEKUT010000361.1:0-7559 GCA_049514735.1 Bryobacteraceae bacterium | reverse complement strand
CGGTTGAACTTCCGGTTATTCCCGCAGTTTCGGGCTTGGCTACAATTACCGGCATGCAGCTTCAGAACTTCAGTCCGCACAATGGCTTCGCAACGGCTGTACTGCCTGTTTCCGCTTCGACCATCACTACGGATACGATTGGACTGGAGGCGGGCGACATCCAAATCCCGACGGAAGACGGTGTAATTCCTGGATACCGCGCCATGCCCGCGGGAGGAAAGTCCCTGCCGGTGGTTTTGGTGATTCATGAAATTTTTGGCGTCCACGAACACATCCGCGATGTCTGCCGGCGGTTCGCCAAGTTGGGATACATGGCCATTGCTCCGGACTTGTTTGCGCGTCAGGGGGACGTTTCGAAAATCGCCGATATTCAGGAAATTATTAGCAAGGTTGTTTCGAAAGTCCCGCATGAGCAGGTCATGTCCGACCTGGACGCCACGGTGGCATGGGCCGAGTCTACCGGGAAGGCGGATGTATCTCGACTGGGGATGACAGGTTTTTGCTGGGGTGGGCGGATCGTCTGGCTGTACGCAGCGCACAGCGACAAGCTCAAGGCCGGGGGCGCTTGGTACGGGCAATTGGTGGGTCAATGGCGATTGAAAGCTCTCGACGTCGCGGCGAAACTGAAAGCGCCGGTGCTGGGGCTTTACGGCGGCCAGGATCATGGCATTCCGATGGAGGACGTCCACAAGATGCAGGAGGCGCTCGTCGAGGCGGGGAAGGATTCGGCAATTATGGTCTTCCCGGAAGCCGGGCATGCGTTTTTCGCCGACTATCGCCCCAGCTATCGCGAGGCGGATGCGCAGGACGCGTGGGGGCACTTGCTCGAATGGTTCAGAAAGCACGGCGTTGCCTAGATTGTGGCGCGCGCTCACGCTGGTCGTTCTCATTTCGAGCGGCGCGTTGATTGCAGCGCGGGCGTGGCTGGGGCCGTTCTGGATCGTCCACTCGCCGATGAATATCGAGGGCGTCGCCGCGGTCGCATTTCTAGCCGGGCTGGCATGGCTGCCTGGAACCGGCGTTTTGGAATCCACGCGGCGGCCGATTGTTTGGGACGCCGTCTGCGTGCTGGGTTTGGTGGTCATAGTCTTATGCGTATTTTGGAAATCGCTGTGGTTCCCATTGCTCTCGGATGATTTTATTCTGGTGACTCGGACGGCCCACGCGAGCGGTCCGCTTTTCAAACCGTTTTTCACTCCTGGCGGCGACGGATCTTATCGGCCGGTTGGATATCTTCTTTTGATATGGAATGGCAAGTGGGCCGGCGTGGACGCGTTCCGCTGGCATGCGGTCAGCCTGGGATTTCATGCAGCGAATGCCGTGCTTGTCTATCTGGCAGCGCGATTGGCCACGAAGCGTATCGAAATTGCATTGCCCGCGGCGTTGATTTTTGCCCTGCATGGGACGCGGCCTGAAGCAGTCACGTGGACGGCGGGACGGTTCGATGTGCTCGCCGGATTCTTTGCGCTGGCGGGATTGGTTGTGTTTCTGCGTTATTACGAGGTCGGCAGTCTCGTTTATGCCGTGGGGAGCGGGTTGCTGGTAGTGCTGGCGATTATGTGCAAGGAGAGCGCGTATGGATTCCCTGCCCTGGCGGCGGGGTTCGCGTTCGCCAGTGACCGCTGGAAATGGCGGCGGGTCGCAACGACGCTCATTGCTCCCGCGGCCATGCTGGTCTATCGTTTTATTCTGTTTCGCGGTCCGGGCGGATACGTCGATCCACAGACTGGACACGCGCAGATTCTGAGTGTCCGATTCCTGCCGGTACTCAAGGCGTTGTTTCTGCGTTTCTGGGCCGTGCTGCTCTTTCCGATCGACTGGGCTCAAAAGCCGGAATTTTATCTTACTGCGTCGCTCACGTTGATGCTGGCATGCCTCGTGGTGGTTCTGTGCTGGGGGCGTGGGGCTCGCGTGCTGGCGCTCGCCGGATGCACGATGTTGACGGCGTTTCCGGCGGTCCATCTGCTGGCGATCGGATCGGATCTGCTGGGTGAACGTGTTCTGTATCTGCCGGCGGCGACGTTCGCGCTGTTCCTGGCGGTTCTGATGGCTTCGATCGAGAGGCCGGTTGTGGCACGATGTGTCGCGGTGTGCGTCGTCATTTTCTATGGGGCGAGTTTGGTGCACAACCTCGGAATATGGGGCCGTGTGGCGGCTGTTGCCGATCGAACGTGCGTTGCTGCGGCTCCTAAGCTCAGTGGCGCGGAAGATGCGGCGATCCTCGGAATTCCGGTCGCGATCGCCGGCGTTAATTTTTTCGCAAACGGCTTCGCCGAGTGCGTGGCGCTTCATGCGCAGACGCCGCCTCGCAACTGGACGATCACGCATTTGGCGGGATCGGAACCGCGGAACGTTGGGGGGCGGGTTCTGGTGTGGGATGAGACTTCGCAAACGCTGCGGGAGAAGTAACGAAACTGGGCGAACGGCAGTCCCATGGACATGGACAAAGTACGCTATGCGGTTGCGGGACTCGGCTGGATCGCGCAGGAATCGGTTCTGCCCGCGTTCAAGAATGCCAAGGAAAACTCTGAACTGGTTGCGCTGGTAACCGATAATCCGCGCAAGGCGAAGGAATTGGCGCAGACCTACGACGTGGCGCAAACCGTTTCGTACGAGGAATACGACAATTTTCTGCGCAGCGGCGCGGTGGACGTGGTTTACATCGCGGCGCCGAACAGCCTGCATCGGGATTTTACGGTCCGGGCGGCCCGCGCGGGCGTCCATGTGCTCTGCGAGAAGCCGATGGCCGATTCGGTTCAAGAGTGCGAAGAGATGATTCGGACGTGTGAAGAGAATCGCGTGAAGCTGATGCTGGCGTATCGATTGCATTTCGAACCGGCGAACCTGAAGGCGATTCGCCTGGTGACTTCGGGCGAGATTGGCGAGGCGCGCATTTTCAATTCGGTGTTTTGCCAGCAAGTGGAAGAAGGCAATGTCCGGCTGAAGAAGGGACTCGGCGGCGGGCCGCTGATGGACATGGGCGTGTATTGCATTAATGCCGCGCGATACCTGTTTCGGGCCGAACCGCTGGAGGTTGTCGCGTTCGGAGCCAATGATGGTGAGCCACGGTTCAAGGAAGTGCACGAGATGGTCTCGGCCACGATGCGCTTTCCCGGTGAGCGGCTGGCGACGTTCACCTGCAGCTTCGGCGCTTCTTCCACTGACACGTATCAAGTGGTTTGCACGAAGGGCGAAGTGCGGCTGCATCCGGCGTACGAATATCACGAAGGGCAGACGATGTACGTGACGCGACAGGGCGGCACGGAGCGCGAGAAGGGGTTTGGTCAGCATGATCAATTTGGAGCCGAGCTGGTCTATTTCTCCGAATGCATTTTGCAGAATCGCGAGCCGGAGCCGGGCGGGCTGGAGGGTCTCGCGGATGTGCGCGTGGTGGAGGCGCTGCTCAAGTCGATGCGGTCGGGACAGGCGGTGAAGCTGGAGCCTTTCGATGTTCCCGCTCGTCCGAATGAGAGCCAGAAGTTCGCGCTGCCTAAGGTGAAGGCGGCGAAGGTGGTGGAGGCGGAGTCGCCGACGGGGAAGAAGTAGTAAGGCGGACGTTCAGCGTACGGCGTTCAGCGTACGGCGTTCAGCGTACGGCGTTGTTAGTTCGTCGTTGTTGGTTGTTGGTTCGCATCGAGGCGCTGTCATTTGCATTGTCGTGAGAGTGGGTACACCGAGTTAAGTCATTGATGCCAGATCGTTTATCGTTTTAAGGGTGGCGTTGCGGAAGCAGGAATGGGGTGTCTGCCTCCGCAGTTCGTATCTTTTGAGATTTGGAAGAGCTGTGAGGTCTTGGCACCGAACGCTTTAGGGCGAGGGTGACTTACTTCGATTTGAATATACTGGTGAGGCTTGCGGAAGTTGGGGCGGGTACGGGAAGCGGGGCCGTAAGATGGAGTTAGTACATATAGTTATCGGGAATATTAAGATTCAATAATCGTGGTGACCGCAGTCGGTGCGTACTTTTGCACGCACCTTAGGCGGGCTTCGCTCACCTCAGCGGGGGCACTCCGATAGGCGCTAACTTTAAGGCTTTATTGTTTCCGAGCATGCACCCACCCACATGGCTTCCGCAGTGTCGCGGTAACGTCGTGTTTCGTCCGCGATTTGCGTCGTGCAGCGGTGCCGATCACATACAATGCCGATATGGCATCGTGGGGTGATCCAAGATCTCCCAGTTTTCGTGGACCACCGAAAAGAACCGGTCCATCAGATTAGGGACATCCCTAAAATGGGGCGGGAAGTGATTGCCCACGTAAATAGGCTCTTCGCGGTAGCGCCCTCCGAACTGGGAAATATTAGCGACAGCCGCGTAATTCAGAACCCAAAGCGTGTACTTGTCGAAAAACTCGATGCCCTTCTGTAGGCCAATCTCAATACAATTCGACAGCAAGTCATACTGCCGCAAAAGGTTCTGCTCTTGTATCTTGGCGTAAAGCTGCGGGTCGTCCTTTTCTCTGACAGACATGCGCCGGTGACGTAGCGGCTAAGGGCCGGTCTCGTGCTGCAGCCTAATGTGCGCTGACGCTGCCCTAACGCTGTCCTTCGTAATGAGTTCGGAATTGCGAGGAGCATTACCAAAGGCGAAGCTCACTCTTTGTTCGCGAAGCTCCTCTTCTGTCATAACCTTGCCCCGAGAGGCAACCAAGAGACGCATCAGTTCCGGGTCTGGCGCTGGGACGTTTTCAAACTGTTTCCGATTAGCCATTTTGAACCCTTCCCCTCTGCTCTAATATCCCGATGCTTACGCTACGCCGTGCTTGGTTGGGCTCCATGCACGAAACAATAATGGCACAGTACGGACCCTCTGTCCACGGATACGCGGTACGACGAAACGCACACAGAGCTGTGGAAATTTCAAACTAGCCCACCACTCTAACCTGATATCCTAATCTCCCATGGACCTCAACCTTACCCCGCAGGAGCAGCAGTTCCGCGATGAACTGCGAGCCTGGCTTGCGCGCAACGTTCCGCGCGACTGGGAACGGCATCGGCTGGAAGATACGATGCACGAGCGTTTCGCGTTTCTGCGCGAGTGGCAGAGAAAGGTTTACGACGGCGGATGGGCTGGAGTCGCGTGGCCGCGCGCGTATGGAGGGCGAGGCGCATCGCTCATGGAGCAGGTGATCTTCACCGAGGAGATGGGCCGGGAGGGTGCGCCGCCATTGGCCAATATTCTTGGGCTGAGCCTCATTGGACCCACCATCATTGCGTTCGGCACGGAGGCTCAGAAGAAACGCTACCTTCCGAAAATCCTGAGCGCTGAGGAGATCTGGTGCCAGGGTTTTTCGGAACCGAACGCCGGGTCCGATCTTGCTAACGTGCGCACCGACGCCCATATCGATGGCGATCATTTCGTCATCAACGGGCAGAAGGTGTGGAACAGCTACGGCTGGGCGGCCGACTGGTGCGCGCTGTTGACGCGTACCGATCCGGAGTCGCAGAAGCACAAGGGCCTCACATACGTTTTGGTCGATATGCGGAGCCCCGGCGTGGAAGTCCGGCCGCTGCTGCAGATGACCGGCGAGACGGAATTCGCTGAGATCTTCTTTCACGACGTGCGTGTTCCGGTCGAGAATGCGTTGGGGCCGGTGGGCGATGGTTGGAATGTCGCTATCGGGACGCTGATGCATGAACGCGCCACTTTGGGAGCAGCGGTTCAAGTGGCGTATCGGAAGCAGCTCGACCGTTTGCTGGAGCTGTCGCACACCGTCGAGCGAAATGGCCGGCCAGCGGCGGATGATCCCGTGATGCGGCAGAAGCTTGGACAATGCCACGCCGAACTCGAGATCATGCGTCTTAACCAGATGCGCTCGCTGTCGCGTCTTAACAAGACCGGCGTGCCGGGGGCTGAAGGCTCCATCCAGAAGATTTACTGGAGCGAATTCAATCAGCGGTTCCAGCAGGTCGCGATGGAGATGCTGGGGCCTTACGGGCAGCTCGCCAAGGGATCGCCGGGCGCGATTGACGATGGGATCTGGGCGTACTCGTTCCTGCGGGCACGCGGCAACACCATCGAGGCCGGCACTTCCGAGATTCAACGCAACATTGTCGGGCACTTCGTGCTCGGGCTGCCCAAGAGTTATTAACGGGAGGACATCATGCAATTCGGTTTGAGTGAAACACAAGAGACGCTGAAGAAGTCCGCTCGTGAGTTCTTGAATGCGGAGTGCCCCATTGCGACGGTCCGCAAGCTGATCGAGAATGAAACGGCTTTCGACGCCGGACTGTGGGCGAAGATCGCGGCGCAGGGCTGGACCGGGCTGCTGATTCCCGAAGAATACGGCGGCTACGGGATGGGCATGGTGGAGATGGCGGTGGTGCTGGAAGAGATGGGCTATGCGTTGCTGCCCGGTCCTTTTCTGAGCACTATGCTGGCGGCGGCGGTGATCGAACGTGGCGGGACGGAGGCGCAGAAACGCAAATATCTGCCGGAAATTGCGAGTGGGCGTTGGAAGGGGACTGTCGCGGTTGCTCCGTTCCGGTTTGCCCCGGACGCGGGCGTGGCTGATTTTGTCGTTCTCGCAACGGAATCTGCGTTGGCCGTCACGGATCAGTTTCAGGCGCGGCATATGCCGGCACTGGATCTTACTCGACCTATTTATGAGGTTGAAGCGGAGATTGGCGGCGACGTGATGTCGCGCGATGCGTTGCAGCCGGCGCTCGATCTGGCGACGGCAGGGCTGACGGCTGAGATGACTGGCGGGATGCAGCGGCTGCTTGAGATAACCGTCGCGTATGCGAAGACTCGTAAGCAGTTCGGACGGCCGATCGGGCAATTTCAAGCGGTCCAGCATCTTTGCGCTGACATGCTGCTGATGACGGAGAGTTCGCGGTCGGCGGCCTATTACGCCTGTTACGCTGTCAGCGAAAAGCTACCCGAGGCGGCGGAGGCGGTTTCGATTGCTAAGAGCTACGCGAGTGAGGCGTATCGGGAGGTGGGCAATCGGGCGATACAGGTCCACGGCGGGATGGGGTTCCTGTGGGAGAACGACTGTCATTTGTACTATCGGCGGGCGAAGGCGTCGGAGATTGCGTTTGGGGATGCGGCGTTTCATCGGGAGAGGTTGGCGAAGATCGTGGTGGATGGGAGGGTGCGGCGATCATCCGCAACACCCTGCTAAGGATGGGCCGGTGGCCGGCGGCGTGTTGATTTCAGGGCACCGCTAGCCGGTTATTCGTTAGCGACGCGCGTCGCCCAAGTATTGGAATGGTTACGCAGAGAATTGGTTGATCTGGGAGTAGGCGAGAGGACAACAGACTGACGGGGTGCTGGTTTTTCAACAGATTTCCAACAGGCCCACCCCTGCAAACGCATGATTCCCGAGGGAATAAAAGCAGAGGAAATCGGTCCTGCGATGCCCTTTTGTGCTCGTCCTATGGCTCTGGATCTGGTAAAAAAGGCTTTGAAAAGCAGGTTCCTTGGAGCGTTGATCGTAATCAATGTCATCTTCTTCACTGACGCTGCAGCCAAGCTCTCTGATAGAGTCGGCTGACATCAAGCGGGACATCGACGCTATGTTGTGGTCAATGAAGCTCTGCTTTATCCGCAGATATTT
>JBEKUT010000360.1:0-7560 GCA_049514735.1 Bryobacteraceae bacterium | reverse complement strand
CGGTCCGGCGGCAGGGTGATGGCCGCGATGTCCCCACTTGGAGAGACCTGGCGCGCCAAATCCTGCGTCGAGCGCAGTAGCTCGTCTGCCACTGTCAGCCAGGTTCGCGGCTCAAAGCGATTTGCGATTTCGCGCTCGCGGGAGCGGCGCAACTCAGGATCGTCCAAATATCGGAGCAGCTTTGTGAGCCCATCGGTCGCGCTGTAAGGGTCTATATAATCCGCGAACTCGCCGCCGGCCTCCGGAGCGCCGCCCGCCGCGGAAGCCAGGCAAATCTTTCCGCGTGTCAGACTCTCTCCTACGGGCAAGCCCCACCCCTCTACAAAACTTGGAAACGCGGTGAGCAGGCATTTCCGATACAGCAGTTCGAGTTCGAGATCTGTCACATTGTGCAAGACCGCGATCCGGCCATCGAGATGGTTACACGCCCTTAGCTGATCCATGAAATCCTGGACCAACCAGCCTTTGCGGCCGGCAAATACGAGGTAAGGAATGTCCGCCCTGCCGGACCTTACCATTGTCTTCCAGACATTAAACAGGTATATAGGGTTTTTCCGCGCCTCGATCGTCCCCACGCAAAGGACATAATCTTTGCTCAACATGCCGGCAACCGCGATGGAAACTTTCGAATCGGCCGGCGCCGTAAGGGGAAGATCGTGGCCGAGGGGCGCCAAACGCACTGGTATGGTGTCCAATTTCCGGCCGGCCATGTATTCGGCCAATGCCTTTTTGTTATATTCCGAAGTGGTTAAAATGAAATCGGCGAAGGTCAGCGCCGCGGTGACGCCTTTGACGTGCAGGCGGGCGGCGCGCGTCTCGAAATATTCCGGCGCCGTCAGGGGCAGCATATCGTGAATAAAGACGCCGATAATCACGCCGGAATTCTTCAGCGTTTGCAGCAATGTTTCCATGCCCCGAACGGCCCAGAACGCACCGAGCGTAAGAAAGACGTCGCGCGCCCGAAACCGGCATGGCGACGCGGTAGAGCAGTTCCCGAAGCCCGCGATCGATGCTCTCCCGTGCCATCGCGCCGGAGCGCATATCCTCGACAATGCCCAGCAGCGTATCGATGTCGATGGCGCCCAGCCGCCCGGACTTTCTCAAAACGACAAAACGGAGCGGCTGGCCAGGGGATAAATCGAGCGTATGGCGTAGAATCTCGCATTGGACCCGCTGGATGCCTGAAATTGTCGGGTGATCGAGCAAATAACCGATCAGATCCGAAACGTCAACCAGGAGTGTCGCCTGATCCACCGGCGTCTCGAATGCGTTCTTCGTTTCTACGGGGGTATCGGCCTCCAGGGACGGCTGCGCAAGGCCAGTGCCGCCCCCGGCTTTAATGTGTTTAGGATCCGCTTCGATGGGATCGGCAATCGCGAATCGCGCCCAAAAGCGCGGATCGATCCACGGCTGATAAGGCTCGAAAGACCGCGTCCCAAACGATACCAGGAAGCACTTCTGAGTGGATTCGGCGAGTATCCCCGCCATGCGGCTAAAACTGCTGTTGCAAATCGCCAGATAATCCGCCCGCCGCATAACTTCGAAATCCCGAACATGACCCGGCAGCCGCCGGGCTGGCGGGCCGAACGCCGCTGAAACGGTGTCGAATTCCCGGAATTGTGGCACTATAGTGTCGGGTTCGTCAGTCCCGACAAATAAGACTGGCTCGCGTAGCCGCGGCCAAATAGTCCGCAGCCAGTCGAGATACCAATCCACGGGCGCGACCCGAAAATATGTCGGGCTCCCAAGATTGGGATAATCGCCTCGCCGTATATGTACTGCCACAAGAGTCCGCCGTCCGCCCCCGGTAACTGCGTCGCGCCAGGCATCAATGGCTTCCAGATGCTCCTGAGCAAGCTGGAACATCCGTCTTAACAGCGGCCGGTGTCTGCGCCAGCATTCGGGTATCTCCTGGAAGTATCCCCACAAGTCGATATCGATCGCAGGGTCATCCCAGTCCCATATTTCGCGATCGTTTTCCGCAAACCCCGGATAAGACACTTGCGGGAAGTTAAGACCTTCGTACGACCTGTCCTCTAACCCGAAAAGCTGCTTGCCCGACCATGCGGGGAGAGCCGGAGTCAAACCGTGCCTCAGAGCATAAAGCTTCACACATGCATATCGAAAGAGTTGATTGGCAAACCCGGCGCCCTGCAACAGTTCGGACATGCCGATATGCCCGCGAGGCTCGACAACAAGATTGTTAAGGCATTGCACGGCATCGCTAGCGAGGAAGCAAAACGCTTTCCAGTCCGCGACTGGGACCGAGCCGATGCATATAAGGCCGCGATCGAATAGGCAGCGCCGCAATTGCCAGTCACCTGGATTGTCGGTCTGCCCTTCCTCGAAGAGGGCGGCGACGGCTCGAAAGCCCAAGTCCGCGGCAGCCGGCGACAGCAGTTCTGTGAGCGTTTCCGCGGGCAGCATTAGCAGATCGAGGCCGGGAGGTTCAGAAAGCTTGCGAGCTCGCGCAAGACTGTCGAGAACATTGTGGCCTTCCGGTTGACCTACGATCATGCTGCAGCTTTCTCCGGCGGGAGGTTGAAGCAGAAGGGCTTCTTCGCGGGAATCGACTCCCAGGCCTGGCGGAAGCTGTTTGCCGATCTTCTCGAATACTGCCCGGCACCCAACCGCGACGATCGACCCGATGGAAGCCGACTGAGCGAGGAACGGCTTGAGCAAAGAACCTAGGGGATCTAGGACCGATGGTGTTGACGAAGCCGGACTGAGATCGCCTGACACCTCATTTACAGGAACTCGCATTCGAACCTGAATCGCCCGATCGGGGCCATTTCCTTACTGCTTACGACGTTCGCAATTGCACCACCTGAGCAAACCATCAACACAGTCTACCGCGAAGCCGGTCTGATTCAAGTCTCGGAATCGAAGGCTAGCGAGGAAAAAGTACCGGCGTCTTTCGGCGCGTGGCGATATTAAGAGTCAAGCCATCTGCACTATTCGATTCCGAAAGCGAGCAACACGTTCCCGGGACTGCCTATGCCCATCTCCGCATAACCCGAGCCCATGAACAACATTCCGCCGACGATCGTTGGGCCGGGTCCACTAATGCCGCCGCCTTTGGCCGGCACGCCGTTGACGGTCGAGTACTCATGTGCAGTGTTGTACTCCCAGAGGATCTTGCCGTCCGTGGCCGCGTAGGCCCGCATGATCCCGTTGTTCGACCCTGAAAAAACGACGCCAGGGATGACGGTGATCGCGGCCGACTGCGCCTGGATGCAGTTGCGGTCGCGATTGCCTTGGCACGGAATGGGCGGAGGGCGCGTGAACCAAACCCGCTCGCCGCTCTGGATCTTCACGGCCGCGAGGCCGCCGGCTTGTTCCGGCCCCCAACCTGCGTCCGCGTTGGGAAAATATACCAGGTGGCCGTCGGTTGCGGAACCCCACTCGATCCCGCCGAGCGTGCTGCCTTTACCGACGCGGTGCCGCCATAGCACGTCGCCCTGCTTTTCGGGATCGAGCGCCCATCCGATGCCCGATTTCTGCCCGATCGCGAGAATGTCGCGGCCGTTGGGAAGCCGGCGCAGAATCGGCGAACTGCCGAAATCGAAATCCGGCCCCAACTCCGGCGGGCAGGTCTCCGAGCGTGTTGTGGAGTTGCCGCAGTCCCCAACCACGAAGGAGTCATTCGCGGTGAGCTGTTGGGTCCAGATTACCTGTCCCGTTTTAAGATCGAACGCCATGACGGCGTCCGTGGTTGGCGCGGCGGGCGCCGTGTAGGCATCGCCGGTGGCGGCGTATAGCACGCCGCGTTTCAAATCGATGGTTGGGGCCGACCAAATCGCCGCTCCAGCGGGGCCCCAGAGCTGCGTGCCGCGCGACGTCTTCCTGGTCCGCCGCGGCTCCTCCTGAATCGTGTAGGTTTTCCATATTTGCTTTCCGGTTTCCGCGTCGTAGGCGACGATGCTGCCGCGGAAGGTGCAGCACTCGTACTCGGGATTGCCGCCCGCCAGTTCCTCGAGCGAGGCCACCGGCACGTAGAGACGTCCCTTGGCCAGCGCCGGCGCGCCGGTGATGCGGGCAATCGGATGGGTGTCCGTCCGCTGCGTCCAGATTTGTTTTCCGGTCCTCGCATCCAGCGCGTATACATTCGCCTTGACGTCGCCGAAGTACACCGCGTAACCATTCTTCATTGGACCGATGCTGGGCGCGGTTCGCACGCCCGCGGCTGCCTGGAACGACCAATAGATGCACCCCGTTTTCGCATCGAGCGAATACACGGTTCCGTTGTTCGCGCCGGCGTAGACCCGCCCGCCCACCACCGACGGTTGACCATACATCGAGCTGGCGTTCAGAAATCCAAACGCCCATTTCAGCTTCAGCTTCGGCACTTGATCCGCCGTGAGGTCCGCGGCGGCGGCCGGCTGAAACCGCGAATTGCCCAAATCGACGCCCCAGCCGTTCCACATCGGCCCTTTCATCGGATTGATGAACTGCGCGGCATCCGATTGCGCAGGGCAGTGATCCGGCGTTGCCAGCACGTTGCCGGCTGCCAATGTCCCCAGTGACCGGCCCGCAATGTATTCCGCTACCTGCCGCTTCTGCCCGGCGGTCAACGTGCGCGCCTGCTCCACCATCGAGCCCGATGTCATCGCGTCCACGATCGACTCAGGTACGCGTTGGCGCAGCGAATCGCGATTCGGGGTCCTGCTGTCAGGCATCGCGGCCGCATGACACTTTGCGCAATGTTCTTCGAAAACGGCAGCGCCGCGAGCGTTCTGTGCCGCGGCAAGACGCACCGACAGGCACAACACGCCGACTAAAATACGTTTCAAGCGGTTAGTTTATCTTTTCCTCCGTAATCGTGCAATACGACACGTGGTTACTTTGCCGAGGTTATGGGCGTACTAAACCATAACGAAAAGCCCGAGGACTGGCCGATATCCGCGACACGCGGTATGATCGTGTTTCCAGCGGCGGGATCGGGTGCGCAGACAAGTGAAAGGTCAAGGATGACGCGCGAAAAGTTTCTATTTGAGCTGTCTCAACTGCTAGAGACGGACGTGACCGGAGCTGAGGAATTGGCTAGTCTCGGCAACTGGGATTCGATGGCGGTGATCAGCTTAATGGCCATGGCGGACGATAGATGCGGCGTCACTCTTGCTCCGAAAAACATCAATTGCTGCAAAACGGTCAACGATCTTGTTGAGTTACTACTTAGACGAGCTAGCAACTAATCGCAGCGATGTTATTCACGAGGTCGTATGGCAAACCCGATGGATCTGTCCGGCCGCGTTGTGCTGGTAACCGGAGCATCTTCCGGCATCGGCCGTGACACCGCCGTTTTACTCAGCGAACTCGGCGCCCAACTTGTCCTTACTGGCCGCGACCCTGGCAGGCTAAACAATACGTTTTCGGAATTGGCTGGGAAAGGACACGCCATCGAGCCGTTCGATCTGAGAACCGCCGAACAGATTCCAAGTTGGGTAAAGGCCGTAACTTCGAAGGTTGGTCCACTGGGTGGTCTGGTGCATTGCGCGGGAGTACATAGCCGCCGGCCGCTCAAGATTCTGGACACCGAGAAGTTCGAAGAGGTTCAGAGAATCAACGTTACTGCCTCCATGATGCTTGTCAAAGGGTTTCGACAGAAAGGTTGCTGCAACCCCGGGGCCAGTATTGTGCTGTTGTCTTCGGTAGCAGGGCTCGCCGGCCAGCCGGGTATTGCGGCCTACGCGGCCAGTAAATCCGCGGTGCTTGGTCTCACACGATGTTTGGCGCTTGAGTTAGCCCCAGAGCAGATCAGGGTGAACTGTGTAGCTCCGGGGATGGTGAAAACCGAAATGGCGGAAACATTTTTCAACTCACTCACCCAGGAGCAAGTCACCTCGATTGAGAAGGCACACCCCCTCGGAATCGGCAGACCACGCGATGTTGCCAATGCCATAGCTTTTCTGTTGTCCGATGCCGCTGGTTGGATTACGGGTTCGATTCTTGTCGTTGACGGCGGCTTCACGGCGCGATGAAGGAGAAACAGTGAGTGCCGGTGTTGCAGCCATTTCCGCTATCGAATACTACTTGCCGCATAAGGTACTTTCAACCGCGCAACTCGCCAACGAACTTCCCGACTATTCCGTCGAAAAGATCGACGCTAAGACGGGTATCCGAGAGCGTCACATTGCAGCGGACAATGAATGCTCGTCGGACCTCGCGGTGGAGGCCGCTAAGAAGCTCTTTCCGAGTGGCGCTTGCGAGCCTGAAGAAATAGACTACGTTCTCTTCTGTACGCAAACTCCCGATTATTACCTGCCGACAACCGCATGCCTGATTCAGACACGCCTCGGAATATCCCGGTCGGCAGGGGCGCTTGATTACAACTTAGGTTGTTCGGGTTTTGTGGCCGGTCTTGGGCTTGCTAAGGGCCTGATTGAAACAGGGCAAGCAAGTAGAGTGCTGCTGCTTACGGGCGACACTTATAGTAAATTCATCCATGACCGAGACCGGAGCGTTCGAACGCTATTTGGCGATGCCGCCGCCGCAACCCTGATCTCTACGGTCGAAACTGGTGGGCAGCGGTTGATAGGCCCATTTATCTACGGTACAGACGGCACGGGAGCAGAACATTTGATCGTGCCGGCGGGCGGGATGAGACAGGCGCGAACAAAGGAGACGGCCATCGAGTTCGAGGACGAGAGCGGCAACGTCCGAAGCCTGGACAACCTCTTTATGGACGGCAAGGAGATTTTTAATTTCACGTTACGGACGATTCCAGGGTGCGTCAATGACTTACTCGAACGGGCCAACCTACAATTGGAGGCGGTAGACCTATTTGTGTTCCACCAAGCCAACGAATACATTCTGGAGCATCTGCGAAAGAGGCTGAAGATCCCCAAGGAGAAGTTCCTGGTAGCGATGCGGCACTGCGGTAATACGGTTTCGTCCACCATAGCGATCGCACTAAAGGAGGCTTGGCAGGAGGGCCTTCTCAAGCCGGGGCGCTTGATTATGCTGGTCGGGTTCGGAGTCGGCTATTCGTGGTCGGCTACACTCGTGCGGTGCGCTTGACTCGCCCCGTAAGCCGGTATCTGCCACAATACGAACATTTATGGAAAATATTTACTTCGACCTGAACAGGCTTAAATACTTTGGCAAGGGCGCGATTATCGGCAAGACCGTGAGAATCCGCAAACCCGAGGAGACGGTCATCGGCGATTACACTATCATCGACGATTTCACCTATATTTCGTGCGCTCTCACGACTGGCAGTTATTGTCACATCGCTCCCAATGTTACTATCAGCGGCGGCTCGGGTAGAGTTACGATGGGTAACTTTGTTGGGGTTTCCTGCGGTGGAAGTATTCATCCTATGTCCGAGGATTTCATGAGCGCTTCTTTCCAAATGCCCTCCATACCAAAAGAATTTCAATTTGGCGCGTTGAGCGGGGACGTCGTCATGGAAGACTATGTATTACTCGGTGCGCATTCAGTGGTCCTTCCCGGCGTTCATCTTCCGGAGGGTTTTGCTTCGGCCGCTCACACCGTCATCCCCAAGAAGAAATATGAAGCGTGGGTATTGTATGGAGGGCCTAGAGCGAGAAAGCTTGT
>JBEKUT010000359.1:0-7572 GCA_049514735.1 Bryobacteraceae bacterium | reverse complement strand
CGCGTCGTAAGTCAACTCCGGCTGGTAGCCGTGCTCCTGGAATAACTTCAACCAGTAAATGAGCGGGTGAACATTGATGTGCGTCGGTTCGGTGAAATCGTTGGGATTCGACGAGAAGAGCACCGTGTCCGCGGCTGCGGCGAAATGCGCCACGGCCTGCCGCGCGTCTTCCTCCGGCATGTGTTCGAGTACTTCGATACAAACGATGAGATCGAATTGGGCGCCCGCGGGTTCCGCGATAGAACCAACGCGGCAATAGGGACGCATATCGCGGCGGATCTCGCCGATGGCGTATTCCGAGATGTCCGCTCCCCAAGCTTCGACGCCGCGATCCCACAGCGATTCGACCAGCATCCCCATCGCGCATCCGGCATCGAATACGCGCCTGGGCCGCAGACTGCGAATGATCTCGTCCGCGATGGCCCCGAAAAACCACAACCACTCGTCGTTGCGAGTGTACGGTTTGGGGCCACACGAAGTGGAGTAATAATGCGAGTCGTAATCGGAGGCGGCCATTTATAAATTAAGTTCTGTCTGTGCCAGATGCCGCTCGCCATTAAACGGAGCTAACCTCCCGGAATTGTCGTTCAGACCTTCAGAAACCGCCTGAACCCCGCCGTGTGCAAGGTCGCTCTGCGACAGTGCACTCAGCGCTTTCTCAAGCTTCGGAAGATCGGTCAAACTTGTCATAAAAGGAAGGCGCGGAATTCCGTTGAGATCGATCTCATCGGAGGTTGAACTCGGCGCGGCGTATTCTGTTGTTATAGCAAATCGATCGTCCCCGTCTCACTCTGGCTAAAACCCGTGGTTCGTCATCCCTCTGGCAGCACTGGCCTGCTTTGCGGTGCGATACTTTGTAGACGAGGCTAACGATGTCGGCAGTTGGCGCCAGAATCACGATCGAGCCGGGGAAAAGAGGCGGAAAGCCCTGTATCCGCGGACTACGCATTACTGTGTGGGACGTGCCAGGTTGGCTTGGCTCGGGAATGACCGAAGACGAGATTGTCCATGAACCTCCCGATCTCGAGAAAGCCGACTTCCCCGCCGTCTATCGATATGCCGCGGAAGTAGGCCGCAAAACGAACCTCGGGTGAAACTGCTTCTCGATGAGAATCTGTCGCCGCGTCTGGTGAATCGTTTGGACCTGCTGTTTCCTGGGTTGACGCATGTGCGCGATGTCGGACTGAAGCAGGCCGATGACCAACAAATATGGGACTGGGCTCGAGATAATGATTTTGCGATCGTCACTACCGGCGCGGACTTCGTTGCCTTGGCCCAGCGTCATGGCTGGCCGCCTAAGGTTGTCCATATCGAGCAGTGCGGCTTCTAACGAAACGCTACCCGCGCCGCCGCGCCAGCCCTGCCGCAAATGCGAGCCCGAGGCCCGTCAGCAGCACCGTCGCCGGCTCCGGTATCGATGTATCCGTGTCCGCCGTAGCGGCGCTGAAATCCACCAGCAATCCAGTGGGATTCGTATTCGGCGGAGTGTTGTGGCAGGTGTCGTTCGTGACGTAGAACGACAGCGTGTTTGTGCCGCTTGTGAACCCGCTATTGATGTTGAAATCCGTCGGATTCTGGAATGAGAAGCAATTGGCGCCGCTACTCTGTACGCTGCTGTCCGAATAAACCGGCACTCCGTTGAGCAAAACCTGCGTGACGTAATTGTCGGCTGCCCAGAAGCCCTGCAAATCGGCCGTGCTCGGATTGAGACCGGTCAGATCGAAAGTCGTTTGATACACGTAATACGTATTGGTATCGACGCCGGGAATACCCACAACGTCCGCCTGCGGTGAAATCCACTGGGCGTCCATTTCGGCCGGGTCGTACCATCCATATGGCGTGCCGATAGGCCATCCCGATGGGATGTTATAAACCCCCAACTGCTGAGTGGTTGGCGATCCTTCCGCAACATAGCTGCTTGGTTCGCCGTTGAGACCATTTAAGGTGAGAGTGTAATTACTGTCCGTGGTTCCGGGCGTAAGCATTTGCCCAGAGCTACCGACACCTGTGCTATAAATCGAAATCGTCGCTCCTGACAAAGGCTGCAACGAGACATTCGAAAATACGCAAAAAAAACCGACCAAGCCGACAATACTAGATACGCGCAACACGACACACCCCTCCGTTGGGACTACTATGCTTCCTATAGTTACTTCTTAGTTACTTCGAGACAACCTTATCACAAGGTTATGAGCGGTACAAGCCCACGAAAGTTTGGAAGTTGCTGTAAACATTACCTTCGGTCTATGCCGTCGTATGGTACGTTACTATAGACGCCGCACGAACACGAGGCAAACAAAGGTTCTAAAGGGTAAGTTAAATAACTAATAAGTGGCCGAATCTGCGCATTACCCGCATTTGATGGGATTAAGTACCAGCGGTACTATATGGGACGAATAATTCGATGGGTATGAAAGCCGTGACAAGTGTAGTTGTACCTGAGGATCGAACTAAGGCGAACCACTGACCTTCTTTAACTGCTCGATCCGGGTCCGGATGGCTTTTGTGAAACAAGTCACCTCACTGGACGTCGCTCCGCTGGCCTGAAGGGCCGCGCGCAGTTGCTCGTCGCGGAGCTGTCCCAGATACTTCATCAACCACGCGACGTCCGCCGGGTGAATGTTCGTTTTGAAGTCATCGTTGTGATGGCCATCGTAGCCGAAAACCACCTGGCCGTTCACCACGCCCTTAACAAAATCGGAGGTCTGCCGCGAATAGTCCGCGCAGGCCCAATCGCTTTGGCCGCCTTTGTCGCCCCAGAGACCCATACCGGAGCCCCAGTCGGTGAAGGAGTAAATCAATTCGTGGCGTCCGTTGACAACGCGTTCAAAGATGCCCGTGTTCGAGTCTCCCGGCAGCGCTGTCCCGTCTTTGTTATCCCAATTCGAAGCCAGCATGATAAGAATCTCAAGGCCCTTCAGTTCCTTGGAGCCCGCGAAGGGATTGCCGGCCCATTTCCAGGACCGATCGTCCAGATATTTGAAATTGGGATCGCGGATCTGAAATCGCGCGTCTTTGAAGTGCCCGTCCCGTTGGATGGAAGGCGTCTTGCGCTGCATCGCGCCTGCGTTCAGGAATTGCGCCGACGCGATGTAGTAGCTCGGTTCCACGTAATAGCCGGCGGCGACGGGAATTCTCCACGTGAAACATTCCGGCTTCACTTCGTTTCCGAACTTCGCGACCCATATGCGGCCGGCGCCGTCTTTAACTTGAACCTTGGGTTGCGTGCCGCTCATGTCTTCCTTGATAAACGTGAAGGGAGGTTGTGGCGCGCCGATACCGGTGCCAACGGAGCCGCCAAGATCGGCCTTCGAGACGTCCCCCGGATCGTGCCAAAGCAGTTTTTGAGGTGTCGTCTGGGCGTTTAAGAAGCCAGTGGCGCAGGCCGCAAAGAGCAGAAGTTCGACTTGTAATGGGCCGCGCCGCATCTTTCGGCAATCTTGCATTTACGAACCCATTGTGCCGCGGGATGGACGTTCCGGTCCACCGCCGCTTTTGCACGCTCCGGTAATCGGGCGACACCAAAAGGCGAGCCTCTGAAATTGGTTCCCGGCTTGCATACTGAGGTGCGGAGGTAAAACGAAATGTTAGGTTGGGCTCTCTCATTCTTGCTCATCGCGCTTCTGGCGGCCGTTTTTGGGTTTACGGGCATTGCGGCGGCATCGGCCGGCATCGCAAAGCTCCTGTTCTTTGTCTTTCTCGTCATATTTGTTGTGACGCTCATCATGAGCGTGGCCCGAAGAGCGTAATTCGTTCTCTTCCGGTAAATTTTCACTAACAAGGTAAGAACGTTTCAATATTAAGGAGACAACCATGTCTAGCAAGAACACATCGGTTTTTGGGATTTATCCGCACCAGGCGAGCGCCGAGGCGGCGGTAGACACGTTGAAAAATGCGGGCTTCCGCAACACAGACATCTCGGTCCTGTTCCCCGACAATGAGGGCACCAAGGACCTCGCCGTCGAAAAAGGTTCCAAAGCACCCGAAGGCGCTACCACGGGAGGGATCTCCGGAGGCCTGATTGGAGGCGCTTTGGGCTGGCTCGCTGGCATTGGCGCTTTGGCCATCCCTGGCATCGGGCCGTTCATTGCCGCTGGGCCGATCATGGCGGCGTTAAGCGGCGTGGGAGTCGGCGGCGCCCTGGGCGGTGTGATCGGCGCTCTCACTGGCTTCGGAATTCCGGAGTATGAAGCGAAGCGGTTTGAAGGCCGCATCCGGAAAGGCGGCATCCTCCTTTCGGTTCATTGCGACAACTCAGATTGGGTAAAACGCGCCAAATCTATTATCGAGCAAACTGGCGCGGAAGACATTTCCGCGGCGGGTGAATCGTCCGCCGATTTTGCCGTGAGTGACCGCCCCATGCCGCGGCGCGCGACGGTAACTCAAACAGAGCCGGTTATACTCCCTGTCCAACCAGTGGGACCAGGCGACCAGGTGGTGGAGGAATATAGCACGGAGACCGGCGGCCCGGTTACGAGAGAACGGGTTAATAGCTAACCTTGCAGCTTAGCATTCGGCTAGCATTACTTTTCCAGAAACACTTCGAAAGACTCGGCAGGTACAAACGATCTTACGTGCTTGGTTGACGTTTTGCCGCCGAGTCTGAGGAGTTAATGGATGGGTCGGATCCACGGCGCAGGACGGCCGACTCTGAAAGGGTTGCCGCTGGAACCCGCACGGCTTAGAAGACCGCCGCTTTGTAACCAGCCCGGCTGATCCGTGATAAATCCTATCGCCATCAGCGGCCCATCGCGCAACGGAGTTTGGAATCCTACATTCTCACTGGCGGAAAGCTAAGTTCGCAGGAGGCAGACCACGCAGGGCGATGGTCTGCCCTACCTAGCGTGCGAGAGCCACTGGCGTCCATGAAGGCGGGTCACTCGCCGGGAACGATTCTTCAGAGGCCTCGCCCACCTCGTCGCGCTGCCATCCTTTTTCGGATTTCCGGCCGGTCTTTTCCGATGGAACTTCCCCGGTCTCCATCAAGCATTTGAAGCGGTGCAGGTCATGCTCGATTTGCTGCGAAGGTTCCTCCCCGAATAATTTTGCAAACATCGCGCCGACGACACCGCCGGGAGGGTTGTATTGGAGCGCGATCTGAACGATGGTCCCCGAGCCGTTCGGAGCGGGCTTGAAGTGGACGGAGCCGGCGTTATCCACGTCCGCGCCGGGGAGCGAACGCCAGCCGATCCTCTCGTTCTCGGCTTCGTTGACGATCTCGGCTTTCCACTGCACGCTGCGGCCGGCTGGCGCCTTGACAACCCAATGCGAGTGCTTGTTGTCGATTTCTTTGACGGATTCGAGATGCTGCATGAAGCGCGGGAGGTTTTCGAGATTGCGCCAGAAGCGGTAGAGCTCTTGCTGCGATTTATGGATGACTGTCGAAGCGTCGACACGTATACCAAGTTCATAGGGCACGCTGGCATTGCGGCCCCGGCGCTGCCGGTTGGTGGTGATTCCGAGACTCTGAAAAAGCGGGCAGTGACCCGTCGCGCCGCGGAAGGCCAGGAATCCGCCGAGCGCGGCCAAGCTCCACGATTTCTTCCTTATTCCGTAAGCGATGAGGGCTCCGCCACCAATCACGGATGCCAGCCGCTCCGGCCGGCTTACGTTCTTACTATTCTGGTGCCGCAGTGTGGCGGTCTTCGTCATAGGCATCAGGGTTCTCCTGTTCTTGGCAATAAGTAGCATTCGGTCTGCCAATTCAGCGGCTGTTCAAAACACAGGGAGCCGCTCCATGACGGTGAGAAAAAATTGCCTGGGGGTGGCGGCTATTTCAGCCGCGCGAGAAGGCCTTCGGCCTGCTGATCGAGATCGCCATGGAGGGCGATGGTCTGGTCCAATTGCTGCCGTGCACCGGGCAGGTCGCCGGCTCCGATCAGGCCCTTGGCCAGATAGAAGTGCGCCCGTTCGAGATAGGGTGTGTCTCCGGCCGCGATCACTTTACGAAGCTCGGCGATACCGGAATCGCGATTACCGGTGTAGAGATAACAAATGCCGAGATAGAAGCGCGATTCAATGTTCGGCTCGGACGCAAAGCCAGGGATCGCCCCCGCGTAGTCGCGATTTTTGTAATGCGCGATGGCGTCTCGAAAGCTGGGGCTGATGGGTGAGCCGGCGGCGGGACGGTAGGTAGGCGGGAAGAAGGCGCCGGGCGATTCGATCCTGGCTCGAATTGCAGTGACCCCTCCGCCTTCGCGGCGCGACTCAATTACGGACCATGCGAAGATGCCGATGGCACACAGCATCATGATGGCGGTGCCGATGAAAATCCAAACCCAGGGTTCGCGAGACTTCAAACTCTATTTTACTTACTTGCAAGACCGCTCCCTGCCGGTCACGGCTCGGAAAGAGTCAGGTGCGGCTGGTAAGGGCGGGGAGTTTTTCAAGCGCGCCCTCGATGCGTTGCTTGTTCTTGAGCACCGGAGCGAAAAGATCGCCAACCTTGTCGAAGCGGGCGCGCGCGTTGCGAATGTTGAATTGATCCGGCGTCAGGCCTTTGCGCACTTCGCTCCAATCGAGCGGCGTCGAAACGGGACCGCCGGGATAGGCGCGTAAAACATAAGGTCCGGAGATTGTCTTCCCGGTCGAGATCTGCAGGTAATCGAAATACACCTTGCCCTTCTTCCGTTTTGCGACCGCGCGGGGGGTGGTGAAAAGATCGGGCTGCTCGTTGATTACTAGAATCGAGACGATCTCCGCGAAGGAGCGGACCTGTTCATAGGTGTAGACCGGTTCGAGAGGGATGTAAATGTGCATGCCGTCGCCGCCGGTTGTCTTCGGATAACCTTGAAGCCCGAGGGCGTCCAGTTTTTTGCGTACCAGCAGAGCGGCTTCGATGATTTTGTCGTAAGGGCACTCGAGCGGATCCAGATCGATGAGGATGAAGTCGGGATTCTCGATGGATCCGACGCGGCTCATCCAGGGATTCTGATCGATGCAGGCGAGGTTCGCGAGATAGAGCAGCGTAGCGCGGTCGTTCGCGATGATGTAGTGGATCGGCGTGCCGCGATGCTCCGAATCGATTGGCTCGAGGCGCACCCAGTCCGGAACTTTGTCCACGGCGTTTTTCTGAAAGAAGAATTCTTCGTCAATGCCGTTGGGGTAGCGCTTGAGCGAGAGCGGGCGGTCGCGCAGATGGGGGATGATGAAGTCTGCGACCGAGTCGTAATAATTGATCACGTCGCGTTTCGCAATGCCGTCCTTGGGGTAGAAGATTTTATTCAGGTTGGTGAACTTGAGCTGGTGTCCGTCGATGGTGAGCGTCGCTTCTTTCAGATCGTCGGCGAGCAAAACGGACCCAGCCGGCCGCGCGGGAGTTTCTTGAACGACGTCCTCAGGTGGTTTGTCGTTCCTCAAGCCCAGAAATACAGGAGCGCGCAGAATCCCATCGGGGGTGAATTCCAGATACTTCACCTGCGCCACAAGCTCCGGCTTCACCCACGTGATGTTTCGCCCTAAGCGATTCGTGACGCCGCCGCCGAACGGACTCTTTGTTGCGATCAAGGGCTGGAGGCGATCGTAGATTTCTTTCAGGCTGCGATCGTTAAAGCCGCTCCCGACCTGGCCTAC
>JBEKUT010000358.1:0-7581 GCA_049514735.1 Bryobacteraceae bacterium | reverse complement strand
ACCATCAGGAATCCAGCCGTGATCAACGCTACCGCTCCCGCTAATGCTACGTAGTCGGCGCTGGCGGGTGTCGCCATGCCGGAGATTCCGCCCGCCAGAATCGCGGCTGTTGCCGAGTCCGCTGCGACCACCAGGTAGCGCGACGAGCCAAAGGTTGCGAAGGCCAAGAGCGGCAGCAAGAGTGTGTAGAATCCGGTAACCGTGGGCATGCCGGCGATGCTGGTGTAGCCCAGCGACTGCGGGATGCCGATCGCCGCTAACTCAATTCCGGCCACGGCATCGCGTAGAACTCGGGCAGCATGGAATGGACGCATGCCTGGGAACAGGATCGGCCCGGCGCTCTCGCCGTCCTTAAAACGTTTTTGTCTCATGACGTTTTGGTTACAATCGACCGTGTCGATTCATTGTAAGCCCGTCATTAGCGCCTTCACGCCGCGAGCTTTCCGTAACCGAGCCGTGACCGGCAGGGAGCGGAAATAGCCCGTGAACCTCACGATGACGGAGCGCTCACTGAAGGAGCGTTCCTATTTCAAATACGCTCTCAGCGCCTGAACCAGGTCGTCGGCAGCCTGAGCCTGCTCATCGGTAGGCGTCGTCTTCGGATCGAGAACGTGAAAGCGAATATGTCCCTCGATCACCTCGGCCATAAGCGAGTCCATGGCGCCGCGGCAGGCGGAAATATTATGCAATACTTCAGAACACTCGGCTTCCTGGTCAAGCGTTCTTTCAATAGCCTCCACCTGGCCCCTGATTCGTCTGACACGATTGAGTAGCTTCTTTTTTTCTTCCGTGGTATGAGCCATAAAAGGGTTAGTTCCACCTTGACAAGTATACCCCGGCGGGTATAGCATGAGCAAGGGTTGCTTGCGCTCGAGCGACAATAATCATGTCGAAAAATCGCTACGTGGTCGTGTGTTCGTTCTTCTCGTTAGCGCTTCCGCTCGCAGCCCAGGACGTCGCCGCTCCCGACACGCCCACGCCGGAGCGTTGGAACCTATACTATCAGGCGACATCCATCGGTCAATATCATGGAACATTTAATTCTCCTTACGAAGGGCCGCTAAGTTTACAGGATTATACGGAACGCGACGCATCTCTCACCACAACGCTGTTTTTCGGATGGCGTCTCGAAGATAACACGCAATTGTATTTCGATCCGGAGATAGCCGGAGGCAAAGGATTCAGCGGCGTCAACGGATTGGCCAATCCTTCGAACGGCGAGCTCCCACGTGTAGCTACAGCGACGCCCAAGCCATATCTGGCGCGCCTGTATGTCTCTCACGACTTCGGGTTCGGATCGGAAAAGGAGGTTGTCGAAAGCGACGCAAATCAACTCGGAGGCGAAAGACCCGTGACACGTTACTCCATCTACGCCGGCCGCTACTCGCTCACCGATTTTTTCGACAATAACGATTACTCGCACGATCCCCGCACTCAGTTCATGGCCTGGGGTGTGATGTACAACGGCGCCTGGGATTATCCGGCCGACACGCGCGGCTACACCTGGGGAATCGTGCAGGAGTTCCACACCCGAAATTGGGCTGTTCGTTACGGCATCGCGGCGGAGCCGAAGGCCGCCAACGGCCCACAATTCGACCGCCGCTTGTTCCGCGATCACGGCCAGACTTACGAAATCGAGCGGCGTTATACGATCGGGAAACATCCGGGTTCGCTCCGCGTTCTGGGATACGCGAATCGCGCCGATGCCGGCAATTACGCGGAAGCATTGCGTCTCGCCCAGGAAACGCACACCACGCCCAGTGTCGTGGCGACGCGTAAAGTCGGGACGCTGAAATATGGAACTGGCGTAAGTTTCGGGCAGGAGGTCACACGTGACGTTGGCGTCTTCTCGCGCCTCGGATGGAACGACGGAAAAACCGAGAGTTTCGCTTTCACTGCCATCGACCGCCTTGCAACGGCCGGCATATCGGTGAAGGGAACGGGTTGGAAACGGAAGGACGATGCGCTTGCGACCTCTTTCACGGCCAGCGGAATCTCGGGCGTTCACACGGCGTATCTTGCCGCCGGCGGACTCGATTTTCTCATTGGAGACGGCCGCTTAAACTACGCTCCGGAGTACGTTTGGGAAAGTTACTACCGCGCAAAGCTTTTCTCAGGATTCTATGGCAGCTTCGATGTGCAGCATGACGCGAACCTTGCCTATAATCACGATCGCGGCCCCGTCTGGATCTACAGCCTGCGTCTGCACATTGAATTGGGACTCAAGCCCTTCCACGGCCAATAACAGGAGTTACTCGACCGGCGACGTCTTGCGCCAGGAGAATCGCCGGCCAATAATGCCCTTGATAATCAAATGGTCCGTCGCCGCGGTTACGCCAATACCCACGCCAAAGTTAATCTCCCAGTTAGGCGAGACATTCAAGTCCGTGGCAGCAAAGAATTGCTGCTGTTGTTCGCGGAGCGGGTCGATATTAGCCAACCCGCCATAATCGGCATAATATTCGATTCCCGCGCTGATCTGCTTCGTAAAGTCATAGCTGATCTTAGCGGCCGGCGCGAAACCCAATCCCCGATGCACATCGGGGCCATGCCAGGTGCGTTCGAGTGCCGGGTTGAATGCGAAATACCAGCGATTGATTGCCTTGTCGATAATCGGCCGTATTTCCCACGTCCAGGTATCCAGCGAATAGACAGCGCGCTGGTAGCCTATCTCGGTGGAAATGCTGACGCCAACCGGCCAGTGCCATGACGTCGGCGCCCGTACGCGAGGACGAATGTGATCCCCCACCCATTGCACGCCATGGCCGTTCTGCTCACTCGTAAAGATATAAAAGCCAACCTCCGCCCAGTCATTAATGCCTTGCGTGATTTCGAGCGTCTCGTGCTCCTGATGATAGGTCGGGTAAACGCCTTGAATCTGGTAGCGCTGGCCATTGACTGTAAAATTCGAATGCAGTTCGACCATCGTAGTGCCTGGCTGAACCGTGTCTGCGCCGTATACCTGAATCTCGTAGTTACCCTGTGCAAGCAAAGAGACTGTGCCTAATAGAAACAAGCCCGCCAATAAATTACGCATATCGGAAGAGCATCATAAATCCCAGGTCCATATGATTCTGCTGGTGACAGTGAAAGAGAGTCGAACCGGGATCGTCGGCCGTGAATTCTACAGCTGTCTCTGTATTTGCGTCCACCAGGATCGTATCTTTCATAACGCCGCGCGTCGCCCGCCCGCCAGGCAGAAGGCAGAGTTCGAATACATGCCTGTGCAGGTGCACGGGGTGGTCGTCGACGCTCTCATTCTTGAATAGAAGGCGGTATCTTTGCCCGCGCTGCAGAGTAATCGTATCCGTATGCGGGAACGATTTGCCGTTGATGGTCCAATGATCCATATCGCCATGGCCCGTGAATTTCGATTTGAACACCAACGGGATCTCAATGACGCTACGATCTTGCGGCGCGGCAGCGTCAGAGTTTCCGAACCGCGTGTAATCCCAGTCTAGCTTCTCCGGCTGTTGCCACTGTGGTTTACCGCTCTGTCCCGCATACTCGACGACAATTCCCATTCCAGCGGCTTGTATGTGCTTGCGAACTTCTCCCAGGACCCACACACCGGGATGATTCATCTCGACGATGGCGCAGACACGCTCCGCGGGAGCGAGCCGTAGCATGGGAGCCTTTTGCGGCGATGGCACCGCGTTTCCATCCAGCGCGATCACGTCGAATTCGTGGCCCGCCAGAGCGATCCAATGCACCTCCGTTGGACTCGAATTCAAGATGTGGAACAGCACGCGCTGGTTCGCTTTGAACCGCAGCGGCGCGCCAAACCCGAGAACGCGTCCATTAATGGTGGACACGTCATAAGACGGGTTCATCGATCCATCGTCGCTTGCGAGCAGATGACCTTTCCAGTCGTGCAGCGCGACAAAAGCTTCCGCGTCATAGCGGCCCGGGTTCTCGCGAGGCTCTATAAACAGGCATCCATGCAGTCCCGTGTACTGCCCTTTGCGGAGATCGTGTCCCGCGAAAACGTGCGTGTGATACCAGCGGAAGCCCGCCGGCCGCGGCGTGAACGTATAGCGCGCCCTCCCGCCGGGAGGAATCGCAGGAGTGCCCTCCTCCATCGCGCCATCGACCTCAGAAGGCAAAAACAGCCCGTGCCAATGCACCACTTCGGCGGTCTTCGTGCGATTCGTTACGTCGATAGTAACTGGTTTCCCTTCCTGCAGCCGGATCAACCGTCCCGGAACCTGTGCGTTGTACGCGATGGTCTCTATGACGGAATGCGGAGACAGTTCGAGCGAATAAGGACCGATGTCGAGTGAGTAGTCGGCACGCGCCGGGACGCCGGTTTGGGCGGACGCTGATAAGGCCGCGGACCCGCCCAGCGCGAAGTGCACAAACTGGCGCCGGTCAAGCAAATCTCATCCTAACAGTTGGCCGCTCACATGATCGAAGACCTGCTCCAGCCCAGACACCTGCTCGTTATTCTCTTGGCCGCTCTCTTTTTGTTCGGCCCAAAGAAGCTGCCAAGAGCCTTTGGCGTGTTTGCCGTCTTGGCGCTAGCGCTCGCGGTCATCGGACTTTTTAGCGTACTGTCCTACACGGAATTCCACGTTCGCGCCCATTCTTAACTTTGTTGTTCAACGAGCGCCATGGACCCAACCAAGAGAGACTGACCCCGAACATTGCGGCAGCATGACGGGTTGTCCGCCAGTGGCTGCACGCCTGTTTCAAACGCGCTATATGATTGATTCCAGTTTATATACCGATGTGTATCACGCGAAGTCATCCAAATACTTGTAGAGAGTGCCGCGGAGTATTCCAAGAAGTGGATTTCTTAGTATCGCCGAATAGAATCCGGAAGAGCCAGGTCTACCGTGATCGGCGCGTGATCCGAGACGCCGTCCGGAACGGCATTATTTAAATCGCGCATAGTTACTGGGAACTGCGGCGCGAATTCATAACTCATGCCGCCCCCGCGCGGCTGCGGGATATAAGGCTTCACGAAGAACCAGTCCAGCTTGTAACGGCCCACCAGACCCCCGAAATCGCGCTTCAGCGTAAAGGTTGGCTCGAATCCCTTGCGTGCCCGCTGATTGCTGTTCGCCAGGGTCCCACTCTTGTCATTGAGGTTGTGCTCCGGTTCGCCGCGAAAATCGAAAGCCTTTCGATCCACGAATCGAAACCGTTCGACGTGCCGGAAGAGGATCGCCTCTTTATTCGCGCCAATAACGGGTAGATGCGTCGCGGTCGGGTCCAGATGATTCTTGAAGTAGTTTGCCGGCGCTAACACCGCCAGCGGAAGAGAAGCGGGTGTTCCCCATTTGAGTGCCTGAGTTACCCAAAACTCATAATTCTTGACGCGATTGAGAATCTCCCGGCGAATTGACGTAGGCGTTCCGTCGGTTCCCGTGGTGTTCAAGTCACCGGCTAGAATCACTGGATGCTGCACTTCCTTAATCTGCGAGAGCAGCGCGTCCATTTGCCTGGTGCGGCATTCGGGCTTGCATTTGTTTTCCAGGTGAACGTCGACTACCGTCGCCTCGCCTTCCGGCAAATTCGGAATTGTCACATCGGCAATGACGGCCATGCGGCCGCCCCTTCGAACTTCCCGTTCGATGCGCTCCAGGAACACCTTGTTAGCGGCCAGGCGCTTGCCTTTTTCGAGTTTAGAGATCGCGGCTTTCTCGGTTCCATACCAATCGTGGCAGACAGGAAGCCTGACAATCCGCGCGTTCCGGATCGGATACCTGCTAAGAATGGCGCTTCCGTGGAGACCCAGATAACGCGCCGGATCGGGCTTCAACTCTTCGCGCATTTGTTCTGTGAGTGCCGGGTCTTCCATTTGAAAGTCATCGAGACCGAGGTCGTCCAGCCGGTCCACTTCGACGAACTCCACGCCGAACGCATAATTCATTCCCAGGGCATGCGCGAGGTCGCGGGCGATGTCACGATAGTCGGTCCGTTTCATCCCGAGATCCACTTCGTTCAGCACCACTATATCGGCGTCCCGCAGCGTTCGCAGTTGCTGATCGATTTTCGCCAGCCGAGCGGCATCAATCGTCCCTTGCTGCAGCGCGGCTATTTTGAACTCCCCGGGGTCGGAGAGAGCAAGCTTTATCAGATCGTAATTAAGCCCGCGTTCGATATTCCAGGAAGCGACGCGCAGGAAGGGCCCGATTCCGTCCACCGAAGGCCGATGTGGCTGCGCTCCGGCGAGAGCAGCTTCGTTGCTCACGATCGGAGTTATAAGAAGTCTGTCGAGCTTTTCCTGCAATGCCGCGGCTGGTTGATCCGTATCCGAGAGGGCGACCAACTCATCGAACGTCAGGAACTCCGGCGCCGCCTGATTGGGTTCTCGGGCCGCCGCCAGAAGGCAGAACAGCAGCGGCAACATGATCCACATTCCTCGTTTACTCATGGCCTGTCCCTTGCACCTTCGATTCCGATACTCCGCACGCTCAGATACAGGCTCAACTAATGGATATTCGCTCGGAATCATGTCCGCTTCCGGAAGTCGAGTCGTAAAGTAACGTCACACCGTCCGATTTCGTCGACGCGCGCATTCCCGCCGAAATCCCAACTTACTGAAGGCACACCCAATCGCATCCGGGAAGGCTTTGGACTATCGATTGCCATCTAGAGAAGTGAGGAAGGCAGATAAGTATGAACAAATTCTTCTTGGCCATGATAACTATAGCTCCGCTTATGGCATCGAGTCACGCAAATCCCGTGCCGCGCCGCGCCACGATAACCGGCGGCGGCGGGAACGGACGATGCACCATTGCAGTGAACGTCGACGGCGCGGCGGAAGTCGAAGTCTCCGGCGACACCGGCTTATTGACAACAATCTCCGGCCAGCCCGCCGCTTGGCGTCGATTCCAGTGCAATGCACCGCTGCCACGCATCCCCATCGATTTCCGCTTTGTCACGATCGAGGGCAAGGGAACCGTCCGGCTGCTTCAGGATCCTCGCAGCACCGGAGGTAGAGCCGTCATTCACATTAACGACTACAAAGGTGGACGCGGAAGTTATACCTTCGATCTTCAGTGGCAAGGATCTGGAGGAGGAGGCGGCGGATGGCTGCCCGCGCCGCCGGGTCCGCAACCGACGGGCAGGGCAATTCGAGCCTGTCAGGATTCCGTGACGGATCGGCTGAATCAAGATGGCTACCAATACATCGATTTCGGACGCACGATTCCAGACGACAATCCGGGGCGTCGCGATTGGATTACCGGAACAGTAAGCGGAAAACGGGGATTCGGAACGGTCTGGTTTTCGTTTTCCTGTTCTGTCGATTTCAGGTCCGGGTGGGTGCGCTACGTGGATGTGCGCCGCCGCTAGCGTCACCGTTGCGTTCCGTTCCGAGCCGTGACCGGAAGGAAGTGGTCTTCTGCCCGGATTTCCGTAACACTTTGGATTCACGAAACAGCGTTTCGGAACCGCGACGGTAACGGAGCGCAGACTGCCGATAAATTCACAGACCCGTGAGCAAGCGGACATCCGCCGAGAATTATGGCGTCACGTTTAACTGTCTTTCACACTTTCAACACTTAAAAGGAGATCAACAATGCTTAAGTACATTTGCGCACTAGCAGTCCTCGCGACGGGAATGACCTT
>JBEKUT010000357.1:0-7606 GCA_049514735.1 Bryobacteraceae bacterium | reverse complement strand
TCCCCTGAAGAACATATACGATTGGGGCAACCGCTCCCTGCCGGTCACGGCTCGGTTACGGGTCGAAATTCTTCATCACCTTTGGTGGCCCGCAGGGCCATGGACGCTCCCCTGAAGAATATTTTTGAAGGGGGCAACCGCTCCCTGCCGGTCACGGCTCGGTTACGGGTCGAAATTCTTCATCACCTTTGGTGGCCCGCAGGCCCATGGGCACTCCGTTGAAGAACATATACGATTGGGGCAACCGCTCCCTGCCGGTCACGGCTCGGTTACGGGTCGTTGTTCTTCATTAACATTGGTGGCCTGCAGGGCCATGCGACTCCGTTGAAGAGCATGTCTAAATGGGCCAACCGCTCCGTGCCGGTCACGGTTCGGAACGGAGCCGATGAGGTTCTTCATCAACTTGGGTGGGCCGCAGGCCCAGTTGGCCGCTCGGAACGGAGCGCGACGGTGACGCAGGCGATGCGCAAATACACAAATACTTCCGACGCGCTGTTTAACAACCCCCAAAAAGCAGCACCCGCCGGGCGGCCATTCATGCCACCAGCCGGCGGGCATCGAGGAGAAATATACGCTTCGGTTGAAGCCAGTATTTCCTTAACCCCAGCTACTGCTGATTCAGATCCTGACGCAAGTTGAAATTAAGAAGAATAGGTCTGACGTACTGAATCGTCTAAGCAGGCGGGTATGACCTTAGACGGGTATGCATAGTCCTATAACCGGATGGTCCTTTCGGTACCTTTTAATTTTCAGCAATTGGCGTTAAAACATTCACTATGTTGCGCAGCATGACCCTATCTTATTCCGGGCAAACCTATACGTTTGCCGGCGTTCTCGACCGCGTCTTGAAGGGCCGGCTTTCGTGCGACTGCATGAAGTCGTCTCTGATCCGGGAGTTCTGCGACCCCACTTTCCCGAAGCTAAAATGCGGCAACAAGATCGTTCTTGTTTCACTAGCCGATGTTACGCCGTCATTTCACCGCGTGTGGCAGGGGGATCAGGCTGAACAGAGATAATGCGATAATCAGGCCCGCAAACTGAATCATTCCGGTCCAGTCGGGCGACGCCTGGTCACGCTTGGTCCAGGCGCGATAAGCGAGCAGAAGGGCGATCAGAATCAAGAATCGGTCGCGCACCAGCCAGAACATTCCGCCCGTCAAGAGCGCTAGAATCCAGACCTGTGGCGCGGTCAACGATCTGATACCGCGGCTTCCGTCCAATTGCCAAACCGGGATCAGATTGAAGAGATTCAACCACGCAGCGACGCTGGCGATCACCGCAAATAGCGTGTTTCCCGTTAGTGCGTAGATCGCTAACGACGCCAGGCAGGCGCCGAGTCCCCAGACCGGTCCCGCGAGGCCCACGCGGGCGTCTTCCACAGCATTTGCGGGATTCTGTTTCAACCGCACGAGCGCGCCAAATCCAGGGATAAACATGGGCGCCGACGCCGCGATGCCGTATTGCGACAGCGCGTAAACGTGGCCCATTTCGTGGACGTAAATGGAGAGCAGCAAACCCAACGCAAATTGCCAGCCCCACAGCGCCCAGTAGACCGAGAGAGAGACAAAAAACGACAACAGCGTTCCCAGTTTGGTGAATCCAAGCAGCAGGAATTTGGCTTTTCCGAGAAACGCCAGGCCGACGCCTACCGGCCCCAGAGACGAGGCTTTCTTCCACCAGGGTTGTCCGAGCGGTTGCGGGACTGTGCCGACCTGCTGGCTCAGAACCCGGATCTTCTGCTCGGCCGCGGCGCGTTGGCGGCTGCCATTGGGAAGGAGCAACTCTGCTTCGCGCCAGGCCGCAAGAGCGCCGCCGAAATCGCCTGTTTTCTCGGCCATTGAGGCTGCCGCGGCCAGCTCGGTGAGGCGGTTGGCGTGGACCAAACGGCCGCACGAAGGGCAACTCAGGAGCGTAGGCGGCATCTGCGTGGAGCATCCGGAGCAAAGTACTTGCGGCGAGGTCATGTGGCGCCAGCGGGAGCCGTGTTCACATTGAACGGCCCGCTAAACTCCACTTTAACGCCGCGGGTGAACTTCCAGGCTTCAAACAAGCCGATGCCGATGATGAACAATCCCAGAATTCCTTTGGGCAGCGCCAGGAAAGGCAGCGCCAGGGCGAGGCCGAATGCAAACACAAATTGTATGGAGCCAATCGCATGACCCGATTTTGCGGCATGTTCTCCGAAATAAGTCAAAATCGCCGGGAGGTGCGACGAAGCGATAGAGGCATAAGTGAGCGCAACGGCCATAATCTGGAAGCGCCGCCCCCCGAGTCCTCCGGATCCCTTGCGAACCGCCTGCCCCACGAGCCAACCGACGGCCAGCGCGATCAAACCGATTTGATAGCCTGTAATCGCTTGCACTCCCCAGGCGAGAAGGAATCCAGCCGCCGCCGCGCCCAGCCCGTAGCCCAGCGCGAGAGACATACTTCCGGAAGCCCGTAGCTGACCCAGCGATTGTTCGATCCGCTGGCGGCAAATGCCGCAGAATATCTTACTGCGGAATTCATAATATTCGGGTGTGGCGGGTCCGCCGCATTGGGAACAGGCAAGACCAGCGGCGGGAGAAGTGAACTCGGCGCGCTCGAATTGTAAGTCCCCGGGCGGCAGAGGGTCTGGTGCGGACATTAGTCCTCCGGTGTTTTAACTATATCTCGACAGTTTGATTGAACCGCAATAGTCGATAGCTGCTTCGGCCAGAATTTCGGCTAATTTCACTACCGAGCCGACGTCAACCCACTCGATATTGGCGTGCGCTCCGGTTCCTGCCGCTCCGCACACCACCGTTTCCACGCCAGCTTCCTGCAGCAGGGCGGAATCCATCCAAGGCGTGTCGCCGAGGTGAGCCGCGGCCTGGCCGCGCACCTTGAGTACGGCGCGATCCAGGGCTTGCACGATCGCTGCATCCTCCGAAACTTCGAAGGGATTGCGTACGAAGAAAGGGCGCACAGTCGCGTGAAAATCGGGGTCTGCTTTCGACAAGGCATCCACGATCTTCTGAATTTCTTCCACGGCCCGTTCCGCGGTTTCTCCCGGAACAGTGCGGCGCTCAATCCGCACTTTGGAAGATGCCGCATAGGTGCTAAGACCCGTTCCGCCGCTGAGCGTCGCGGCGTGCAGCGATGGCGGACCCACCAGCGGATGCGGACTGCGCGAACGCAGATCGCGCTCCAGGCGACTCAAATGAGCTAGGAATTGCCCCATCTTCATATTGGCGTCGAGCCCTAATTCGAACCTGCTGCCGTGCGCGGCGCGGCCTGTAACTTCGACCTCAATCCAGAGATAGCCTTTGTGCGCGAGGCAGATTTCGAGAGCGGTCGGCTCCGTAACGATGGCGCCGTCGACTTTAAGGCGCTGGATCAGATCTCGGGTGCCCAGGCTGCCGTACTCTTCGTCGGCGACGGCTGTAACGAGTAAATCGCCGCGCAGACGAGTGCCGGAATCGACGAGCGACTTCGCCGCCGCCATACACGCCGCGAGGCTCCCCTTCATGTCGTAAGCGCCGCGGCCGTAGAGCTTGCCATCGCGTATTTGGCCGGAAAACGGTTCAGCCATGCCGGCGACGTCCACGGTGTCCGAATGGGCGTTCAACATGAGCGTGCGGCCGCCGCCGGTACCGGCGAGCCGTCCGACCACGCTGCTGCGTCCTGGTTCGGGTTCGAACACTTCTACGGTCAATCCTGAAACGGCCAGCGATCCAGCGATAAACTCGCTTATCTCGCGTTCACCGGGCGCTCCAGGAGCCAGTGTCGGATTAATCGAATTGATTTGGACCAGACGGGCCAAGGTCGCCAGCGCGTATTCGCGGTCGATGCGCATTAATGCCCCAGGATCTGCAATTGCAGGTTCGCCAGATAATAAACTACCGGCAATGCGAAAAGGCTGCTGTCGATACGGTCGAGCCAGCCACCGTGACCGGGCAGCATGGTGCCGCTGTCCTTGACGCCCGCGCCGCGCTTGATGGCCGATTCGCACAAATCGCCAATCTGGCCAGCCATATTTCCCGCGGCCGCGATTCCTAATGCCCAGGGTAGCGGAACATCTTTGATCAGAAATGAAAAGTAGACCGCGGCGTAGATCAGGCTCATGGCCGTGGACGCGGCCGCACCCTCCCAGCTCTTCGCCGGGCTCACACGCGGGGCGAATTTGTGACGTCCCCAGGAGCGGCCGGCATAGAACGCGGCAATATCGCCGACCCAATTCACGGAGAGAGCGAATAAAAGCCAGAACGCTCCGTCATGCCCGAATCCGCGGCGCAATTCGATGGTCATGCGCATGCATCCGAATACGTAGACGATTCCGAGCAGCAGGGAGCCCGCGAAAGGCAGCGTATGCGCGAGATCGTGCGTAGTCATGGCTAAGCCAAGGGCGAGCAGAGCAATGAAAACTACAAAAACAAAATCCAAGCGAGGCAGAAATAATATAAGGAGCCCAGCGGCATAGCCGAACACACCGGGCGCGCGCACGTTGTAATGCGACATGAGCCGCGCATATTCGCGGAAGCTCAGCATGGCCACCGCCGCCACCACCGCGAGAAAAAGCAGATACGGAGACCAGAGGACGATGTAGATAAAAAGCGGGATTAGGATGAGGCCGGTGACGACCCGTTTCATCGACTGGGCGCGACAACCGCCGGCTCCCACCCGGGTTCTTCAATGGCAGGCAATTCAAATGGGTCCGGGCGCTCAATCGAGGTTGGGCTGAGGCCGCCGAAGCGGCGGTCGCGTTTTTGATAGTCGAGGATGGCGGTGAGCAAATCGGTTCTCTGAAAATCCGGCCACAGCGTTTCGGTGATATAAATCTCGGAGTACGCGATCTGCCACAACAGAAAATTGCTGATGCGCATTTCGCCCGAGGTGCGGATCAGAAGATCGGGTTCGGGCATGCCCGCCGTGTAAAGGTGAGAGGCGATGGTCTCTTCGTCGATATGGAGGCTGTGCAAGCGGCCTTCGAGACGCGCGTCTTCAATAATCGCGTTCACCGCGTCCACGAGTTCCGCGCGCCCGCTGTAGTTGATGGCGACGTTGAGCCGCATGCCTGTATTGCGCGACGTACTCTCGGTGGCGGCTTCCAGTTCCGCGCGCACCGGTCCGGGTAAGCCGTCGATCCGGCCGATACAAGTGAACTGGATATTGTTGCGGATAATCTCAGGCAGCTCCTTGCGGAGGTAAATGCGAAGCAATCGCCACAACATGTCGACTTCGGCGCGCGGGCGCTTCCAGTTTTCCGTGGAAAACGCGTAGAGCGTGAGAGCCTGAAGACCCAGCCGGGCGCAGGTATTCACGGTGGTCCGGACCGGCTCCACGCCCGCGCGATGGCCGGCCACGCGTGGCAAGCCGCGGCGTTTGGCCCAGCGTCCGTTGCCGTCCATGATGATTGCGATGTGCGCCGGGAGCCGTTCCGGATCGATCGCTTCGGCCAGTGTCCACTCGCGCGAGTCGGCCTTCAGAACGTCAAACAAATCCTTCATCTATCTAATGTCTTATGGTACACCGGACCCATGTTAGAGTTCCTAATGAAATATGGAAGCCGACGAACTGAAAGAACACGCGGAACACGCCCGCGAGCCATTTGAAAAACGTGTTGCCGCCACCATGGCAATCATCGCCGCGGCCCTTGCGGTGGTTTCGGTGGCCGGCCAGATCTGCACCACCGAAGAACTGCTTTTACAACAGAAGGCATCGGACCAGTGGGCCTTCTATCAGGCCAAATCGGAGCGCCGTTATGAGTCGGAAATCGCCCGCGACATGTTCGGCGTGATGAATAGCGTGGGCTCTGAGAAGCAACTGCAACAGTACGCGGCCAACGCCGAGACCTACCGCAAGCAAGCCGACGAAATCTCGAAAGAAGCGGGCGGTCTCGAAAAAGAAAGCCACTTGCGCGGCGCGCAGGGTTTGCGATTTCACATCGGCGAGGTGTTTCTCGAGATCGCGATCGTCTTCGCCTCTCTCGCGATTCTCGCCAAACGTCCGATGTTGTACTGGATTGCCGTAACAAGCGGCCTCCTTGGAATCACGATCGCGCTCACGGAGCTTTTCGTTCATGGCTAAGCTGTTCTGCGGCACGTCCGGCTTTGCCTACGCCACGTGGAAGCCGGATTTCTATCCCGCCAAGCTGGCGTCGAAGAAATTCCTGGAGCACTACGCGCAGCGGCTCAACGCCGTCGAAATCAACTACACGTTTCGGCGGCTTCCTTCGCTCACCACTCTCGAAGGCTGGGTGAATGCCGCACCGGCCGGCTTCGTATTTCCAGTGAAGGCGCACATGCGGATCACGCATATCCAAAAACTCAAGCCGAGCGAGTTTACGGACGTGTTCTATCGCGCCATCGATCCGCTGCGAACGGCGGGACGGCTCGGCCCCGTTCTGTTTCAACTTGCTCCCACGCTGAAATGCGATACCGCGTTACTGGCGGATTTTTTGCCGACACTGCCGTCCGATCTCAGGTCGGCGTTCGAATTTCGGCACGCGTCGTGGCTGAGCGACCCGGTTTATGAGCTGCTCCAGAAGCACGGCGCGGCGCTTTGTCTTGCTGAATCGGAGCGGCTGGTGGCGCCGGAAGTGGTCACGGCCAATTTCGTTTATTCGCGCTTGAGGAAAGCGGAGTACACGGCGCAGGATCGGGAGGAGATTGGGAATCGCGTGGAGCAGATTCTGGATTCGGGTAAGGACGCGTATGTTTTCTTCAAGCATGAAGAAACTCCCGAGGGAGTGCTGTACGCGCAGGAGCTTCTGAAACGCTGCGAACGCTGATCCGAGCGCATAATCGGCATCGCTGTACCCTAAGAACATGTTGTTACGATTGATCCTCATGGCGGTCCTTGTTGTCACCGCCGGCTTTGCCGAAGTTCACACGTTGACGCTGCAACAGGCGGTCAATCTGGCGCTGAAGCAGAATCCCGAAGTCGTGATGGCGCGCCTGGACGAGCAGCACGCCAGGGAGGCGGTGCGGATCGCCAAAGATCCATTTACGCCGAAGGTTTACGGCGGCAGCGGCGACGCATACACGTACGGGTACCCGAATTCGATCGGAGGATCGGCGCCGGCGATCTTCGAAACGAAGACGAACATGTCGTTGTTTAACCGGCAGCAGAGTTTCCAACTCGCCGCGGCGCGGGAGAATGTGCGCGGGGCGGCCATCGACACGCAGAGCAAGAACGAGGAGATTGCGTTTCGAACGGCGTCATTATTTCTGGACGCGCGGCAGGCGGCGCGGGCAGCCAAGTCGGTTGGGGCTGAGATGGAGGGCCTGGAGCGCGTGGCCGAAGCGACGCAGACGCGCGTGAGCGAGGGCCGCGAGATTCCGCTCGAATCCAAACGGGCGGCTCTGAACCTGGCGCGGGCGAAACAAAGAGCGGAAGCGTATGCGGCCGATGAAGAGTACGCGGAGAGTACGCTGGCGATCGTGCTGGGCTTTCCGGCCGGGGATCGCGTGGCGACCAACGACGACGAGATTAAACGCGCGCTCGTACCGGAATCGGAGCACGCGGCGGTGAGCGCGGCGCTGGAGAATAGCAGGGAAGTGCGCCGGTTGGAATCGCAGTTACAAGTGCGCGTGCTGGATCTGCGCGGGTATAAATCGGCACGGTATCCGGTGGTGGATTTAGT
>JBEKUT010000356.1:0-9242 GCA_049514735.1 Bryobacteraceae bacterium | reverse complement strand
GCGCGGCACGGCGGGAACGTGAGCCATGCGGCCAGCGCATTGGGTCTGAGCCGCAGCGCGCTCTATCGGCGCTTGCAGCGCTACGGCCTGTGATGGCTACGTGAAGCTCGCCCACGAACATCGCGTGCTACTGGCGGCGCTTGGCGCGGGAGCGCCCGCGGTCCTGGTTGCGATGCTGATGCTGTGGCTGGGCAACCACTCCACGAAAGTCCAGTGGACTCTAACCGTGGTGATCGTGGGCTTCTGGCTGGGCTTCGGATTCAGCGTGCGGGAGCGTGTGGCATCGCCGTTGCGCACCTTGGCAAATCTTCTCGAAGCGATGCGCGAAGGCGATTATTCGATCCGCGCGCGCGGGACCAGGGGCGGCGACGCGATGAGCGAAGTGATGGTCCAGGTGAACGCCATGAGCGCCACTCTGCGAGCGCAGCGTCTGGGCGCGCTGGAAGCGACCACGCTGCTTAGGAAGGTGATGGAAGAAATCGAGGTTTCGGTTTTCGCCTTCGACGCGGAGCACCGGCTTCGCTTGCTCAATAAGGCGGCCGAGCGTTTGATTGGGGAGCCTTCCGAACGCGTGCTCGGCAAAGAAGCCACGGCTTTAGGGCTCGATGCTTACCTGGACGGCGATGTGCAGCGCACGGTCCAGCAAACGTTCAAAGGCGTTGGAGCGGGACGCTGGGGAATCAGCCGCAGCTCGTTTCGCGAGGGCGGCTTGCCGCATCAATTGCTGGTGGTGACGGACCTCACGCGTCCGCTCCGTGAAGAAGAGCTCAAGGCTTGGCAGCGAATCGTCCGCGTTCTGGGACACGAGTTGAATAATTCGCTCGCGCCGATAAAATCGATCGCGGGAAGCCTGGAGAGCATCCTGCTGCGGCAGCCTCGCGCGGAGGATTGGGAAGACGATATGAAGCGCGGACTGGCGGTGATTGCATCCCGCAGCGAAGCTCTTAGCCGGTTTATGACCGCGTACGCTCGCCTTGCGAAAATGCCTCCACCCGCGAAGGGGCCTGTCAAGATCGGCGATCTGATCCGGCGCGTTTCGGGACTGGAAACGCGCGTGCCGCCGAAGCTGGCCGGGGGCCCGGAAATGGTGATCAATGCCGACAGCGATCAGATCGAGCAGTTGTTGATCAATCTGATTCGCAATGCCGTGGACGCGTCGCTTGAAACGCACGGCGGCGTTCGTGTTGGATGGCAGCGCGAGAATTCGCATCTGGTGGTTTGGATTCGGGATGAAGGTCCGGGGCTTTCGAATACCTCCAATCTTTTCGTGCCGTTCTTTACGACGAAACCCGGTGGTTCGGGCATCGGCCTCGTTCTTAGCAGGCAGATCGCGGAAGCGCATGGGGGGACATTGACGCTGCAGAATGCCGGGGATGGGCGGGGATGTATGGCGCGGTTATCGTTGCCGATCTGATTTCCCGCTTGTCAAGGAACGTTGCAGGTCGTTACGCTCGCTAACGCGCGCGGCTCAATAACACCCTGAAAGAGTTGCAGAGCCGCGACGGTTACGGAGCGCCGGTGCCGATTATTTCACGCTCCCTGCCGGTCACGAGTAGGAAAGGGTCACGGGTCGGAAGGATGAACCACGGGAAACTCGTGAGACGCTGGAGGTATGAGGAGCTGCACTGTTCTCGCACTTCTGAGCCTTCCACTCACGGGACAACAATTGTTCCGTCTTGGCCATCAGGTTTCGCCTACGCATTATTCCGTCAACCTCACCGTGACTCCGGGCCAGCCCACTTTTCAGGGCGTCATCGATATCGATCTCAAGTTCAGCAATCCCACCACGCAATTCTGGATGAATGCGACCGCGCTGCAGATCTCTCGCGCGGAACTACGCACGGGAAATACGGCCGAGCCAGCGAAAGTGGAGCTAAGAGACGACCGTCTCGCGGGCATCTCGTTCGACCACGAGATTCCAGCCGGCGACGGGCAATTGCATATCGAATATTCGGGCAAGGTCAGCAGCAACAGCAGTGCGGGCGTGTTTCAACTCGAAGAGGATGGCCGCTGGTATCTGTACACGCAATTCGAACCCACCGACGCGCGCCGCGCTTTTCCTTGTTTCGACGAGCCCAGTTTCAAGGTTCCGTGGCAGGTGACGCTCAACGTTCCGAAAGACCAGAAGGCCTTTTCAAACACGCCATCGCTTAGCGAGAAGGGTCAAACAGGCGGACGCAAAATAGTGAAGTTCGCCGATACGCGTCCTCTGCCGAGCTATCTGGTGGCCTTCGCTGTTGGCCCGTTCGACGTTGTCGACGCGGGAGCGGCCGGCGCGAAGCATACGAAAATCCGCATCTTGACGCCGCAGGGAAAGGCGGCCAACGCCAAGTACGCCGCAGCCGCGATCCCGGATCTGCTGGTTCTGCTGGAGAAGTACTTCGCCATTCCGTTTCCTTACGAGAAGCTCGACAGTGTCGCGATGCCGATTAGTAATTTCGCGATGGAGAATGCCGGCCTGATCACCTATGGCGAGCAAACGCTGCTCGGCGATCCGGATGACGACACTCTGACACGGCAGCGGAGTTTCGCGATCGTCGCGGCCCACGAAATGGCCCATCAGTGGTTCGGAGACCTGGTGACGACGGCGTGGTGGGACGACATCTGGCTCAATGAAGGTTTTGCGACCTGGATGGAGACGAAGATCGTCAATGAATGGAAGCCGGACTGGCATACCAATGTCGATGCCGTCGACGATAGCCAGGAAGCCATGGGGCTCGACAGTCTGGTGTCCGCGCGCAAGATCCGGCAGCCCATCGTGTCGGAAAGCGACATTGCCAATGCGTTTGACAACATTACGTACATGAAGGGCGCCGCGGTTCTGCGGATGTTCGAGAACTACATTGGACCTGAAGTCTTTCGCCACGGCGTGCAAGCCTATATCAAGGCGCATGCCGATAAGAATGCGACAACCGACGATTTTCTCGCTGCGATCGGCGCCGCGAACGGCCGCAACGTCGCGCCGTCGTTCGGCACGTTTCTGGATCAGCCCGGCGTCCCGGAGGTTTCCGCTACGCTGCGTTGCATCAACAATCAGGCGGCGCTGGAGCTGACGCAAAAACGCTATCTTCCGCTCGGATCTCCGGGCCGCAAGAATTCCGATTCGGAGCTGTGGCAGATCCCGGTATGCGCACGTTATGCGGGGTCTTCCGAATGCGTTCTGCTAACCAAACATGCCGACGAGGTTCATCTCGCCAGCAAAGACGGCTGTCCGGCGTGGCTGATCCCTAACGCGGGAGCGAACGGCTACTATCATGCGACTGTCGATCTGAAAACAGCGGCGAAAGAGCTCACGCTGGCGGAACTGGTGGGATCGCTTGGCGACGTCAAGGCTCTGGTCGAAAGTGGCGGCGAAAAGGCGTCGGACGCGCTGACGATCGTGCCCGGATTCGCCGCGAACCCGGAGCGGCGCGTTGTCGACGCGGATACAGACATTGCAAGCCTTACCGAGAGCACCTTCATGCCTGGCGACATATGGCCTCGCGCGGCGGCTTTTGTCGACCATGTATTCGGTCCAAAGGCGAGAGAACTCGGCTGGGAACCTCGACCGACTGACGGCGATGAGGTCCGGCTGCTCCGCCACCACCTGGTTCGTTTCGCCGCCAACGCCGGCGAAGACACCGAACTCGTTCACAAGGCCTCGGAGTTGACAAAGCTATGGTTGAAGGATCATAAAGCGGTAAACGCCGGCGAAGTAGCCGACGTTCTGAAAGTTGCGGCGGCGCATGGCGGGCGCGATCTGTTCGATCAGCTTCGGGCGGCGGCGGACGCAACGCACGACCATCGGCAGCGCCAAGCCGCGATTAACGCCCTCGGGTCTTTCCGCGATCCCGCGATCGCAAAGGACGCAATCGCTCTGCTTCTTACCGATGAGTTCGACGCCCGCGAGGCGTACTTCGCGCTATTGTTCGGTCCGCTGGATTATCCGGCGACGCGCTCGCTTCCATTCGATTTTCTGAAAGGGCACATTGACGACCTGTTGAAGAAGCTGCCTCGCGAAGTGGGTGAGGATTTCGCGGCCGATCTACCTCGCGTAGGAGAGGCATTTTGCGACGCCACGAAGCGGGACGAAATAGAGGCGTTTTTCAAAGATCGCGTCAAGGGTTATGTGGGTGGTCCGCGCACGCTGGAGCAGACCATTGAGAAGATCGATGTTTGTATCGGAGAGAGGAGAGCGATCGAACCGGAGATCGATCGCTTTTTGATGGATGCCGTGGCGGGTGCCCGTTAGGGCGTAACAAGCCGCTTGCTTACGACGGGCGGTTCCCTAACACAAGGAATACCGCTCCCTGCCGGTCACGGCTCAGAAAAAAACACAGTCACAGCTCACAAAGACGGCTAGCGGCCGCTCAACACCTTCGGAATCGACAGATAGCCGGAGATCTGATCCTTCTTTACATCGTTCACGACGATCTCGTAGGGCTGTTTCGCTTTCGAGGTGTAGAACTGTAGCGGCTCATTGACGCTGCGGTCCTTCTTCTCGGTCATTTTGTCGTCGGCCGTGAGTTGGATGGTGTAACGGTTATGTTTGGGGTCGGCCTTCTCGAGGCGGACCTGAACGTCGCCGACCTTCTCCGGCGCCTTGGTCTTCTTGATGCTGAACTCGACGTAGGTGCGCTCACCCAGCGCGCGTAATGCAGCGAGTTCCTTGCCGTTGGTGGCAATCAGCACGGAGTGGCCGTCCACATCGCCGGCGGTGCGCTTCAGGTCCGCGATGGTTTTTTCAAGTTCGGATTTGGTCGCGCCCAAGTCGCTCTTCACGGTTGTCACTTCACCGTTTACGGCATCCACTTTTTGAGTCGCAGTGTCCGCGACGGCCTTCACTTCGGAGATGTGCGATTCCTCCTGCTGCTGCGCAGCCGCCTGCGCCGCCTCCAGCCTGTGGGAGGTTTCGTCCACCTTTCTCAAGGCTTCCGTCTTCGCCTCGCCGACGGCCATCCTCGCCTGACGGCGAGCGGATTCGAGTTGATCCCTCAGTTCCCCGACCGTGCGGCGGCTGCTCTGAGCGCTAATGGAGCTCGCTTCCTTGACTTTGTCGAGGTCGGCCGCCAGGGCGTCGTTCTTCTTGGTGAAATCGCTCTTCACCTGGTTCAACTGGTAAAAAAGGTAGATGTTGGCCGCAACCAGCGCGATCACAAAGCCAAACAGAACCGGAATCTTGATACCCGTGCCACCCGAAGGGGCTGCGGGAGCAAAAGCCGGCGCCTGCGGCGTGGGAGGCTGCGGCGTCGGCGCGGGACCATAATTCGGTGCTGCACTAGGACTAATGGACATAATTCCCCCTGCTTAGAAACTACGATTTTAACACTTAGCCGTTTTACGAGGTTTTTCGTGGACGGGCAAACTCAAGCAACTCCTGCTTTGGCACACCGGGCTCGAAGCAGCGCCGGCAACGGGCTTCATACATACCACCCGCACCTACGACGATCAGATCGTCTGACTCTACTAGACGTTGCGTATGCTTGGCTGGGTTTCCGCACCGCATGCAAATAGCCAAAGTTTTAGTAATGGATTCGGCCAAAGTCAGCAGGGTGGGCATCGGCACAAACGGCCGGCCCATGTAGTCGGTATCGAGCCCCGCGACGAGCACCTGCTTGCCAGTGTCGGCCAATTGATTCGCAATATCAACCAGTTCCGGGCCAAAGAAGTTCGCTTCGTCGATCCCGACCACCTGCGTCCGCCAGTCCAGCCGGGTCAGAATCTCGGCGGCATCTCTTACAACCTCGGATTTCATCCGCATGTCGCCATGCGAGACGATTTCGTCCTCCGCGTAGCGCGTGTCGATGGAAGGCTTGAACACCTGAACGCGTTTTCGCGCGATCTTCGCCCGGCGCAAGCGCCGCATCAACTCCTCGCTCTTGCCCGAGAACATAGGTCCGCAGATTACTTCGATCCAGCCGATATCGCCGGTGATAAAATCCATTCTTTGGTCCGCTTCAGACGCCCACGCCCCGGCGGGGCCTCTCTTTGCGAACCATCATAGTATCTTGAACCGGTTCGGTATCGCATTCGATAGCGATGGTGGTAACCGGGGTGTCTGGCGCGGCGGCCGGCAGTCCGGTAAAGCGGGTTCGAAACTCATCCTGGGAGAATGCGACGGGCTTGCCTGAGACCAGGAATTTCGCCGACTTCACTTTGACCTGAAGGCCGCTGATGGCGACGTAGTCTCCAGGCCAGAAATAAACGTGCATGTACAAAGTGTTGCCCTTGCGCGTGAAGTTCGCGTACTCCGAACTCTTCACTTTGCAGCGCTCGGCCGTGTAGATGGACGATCCGTTGCGATCCATCCACTTGCCGGTTTGCGTGAGGATGCCGATGGACTCTTCCGGGATCGACCCATCGGGCTTGGGTCCGATGTTCAACAGATAATTGCCGCCATCGCGGGCGCACGTGGTCAGGTTTCGGATCACGGTCTTAGGCGTTTTCCAGGCATCGTCGGCGCGCTGATACCCCCAGCTATCGTTCATCGTCATGCAGGCCTCCCACGCGCGCTTGTCCGCCTGGATGCGTTGTTCGGGAGTTGCGAAATCCTCCGGCAGGCCCGAGCGGTTATTGATGATGATCTCGGGTTGGAGTTCGCGGACCATCTTGTTCATTTTTTCGGACTCCCAGCCTTCGGGAGTGAGCGGCCAATTGACGTCGTACCAGAGCACGTCGAGCTTGCCGTAATTGCTGCATAACTCACGGACCTGGCCGTGGATGTAGTCGACAAAACGGCGCCGTGCGGCTTCGTCGGTAGCGCAGCGGGCGCCATCGGGGTGATGCCAGTCCATGAGCGAGTAGTAAAAGCCGACATGCATTCCTTCGGCTCGCGCGGCGTCTACAAACTCGCGCACCAGGTCGCGGCCACAGGCCTGCTGCGGGGCGCAATAGTTCGTCAATTTCGTGTCGAAATTGCAGAAGCCTTCGTGATGCTTGGTGGTCATCACCATGTATTTCTGGCCAGCCTGGCGCGCCAGCTTCGCCCAGGCGCGGGCCGCGTGCGGCTGGGGCGTGAAGCGCTTGGCGAGTTGCTCGTATTCGGCGACGGGAATCGCTTCTTCTTCCATCACCCATTCGTGCCGGCCCACGACACTGTAGAGTCCCCAATGGATGAACATGCCGAAACGGGCGTCATGCCACCACTGCATTCTTTTTTCGCGATCGTCATCGGCGGTGTCGGCCATGCCGAGGGCGGACGCGGTCAGCCCCGCGCCAATTAGTCCGAGATAGTTTCTGCGAGTCATAAAAAGCGCAAAGGCCGCGTGCACGCGGAGCCACACCGGCTAAACTCGCGATTCGGGCGAAGCGGGGCGCGGTCCGTCTTGCGCGAGTTTCCTTAGAAGCAGCATCTTATCACGTCTGCGAGACCTGAAACGGTGCAAGCAGTCCGTGGCGAAGGCGCGTTGGGGGCTAATCCTTAGACAGTGAAGCCGGGTCTGCCTCCGGTCTCGCACGTCGAATCGCCGCGCATCTCGATCCGGCCGCCTTGCCATTTTGATGCCGACATTTGCAACACGCCAGCCCCGTTATTTTCGGGCCTGCCGACGGTACGGGAGATCAGAATTACCCTCATGGGCTATAGTTGTCCATGCCCAACAATACATGTGAACACTGCGGCGGTTCACAACTCATCAGCGGTCTCACTGTTTCTGCTTCTGGTGGTGGCGGTGACGTACGTCCCGGCCTCCTCTGCAAAGAGAAAAAGAAGCGCTTTTTCGGATGGTCCGAAAGGGGGAAAAGGGAGAGCCTTTTTGCTGACCTGTGCACCTCTTGCGGCACTGTAAAACGTTTATACGTGAAAGACCCGAAACGTGATTGGGTCGTCTAACTTTCACGGTTTCAACCGGGACTGTCCCCGGCCCAATGGGCGCAAAGGACCCCTTTTGAGACGAGCAAAGGGGGGCATACTGCGGATATGGAAACACTGCTGTGCGTGACGTGCGGGAGCCCGGCGAGACGAATACAACACGAGCTTGCGGACGGTGAATGCCCGAACTGCGGGCTCGTTGCGCTGGATGTGGATTTCAAAGATGGAAAACCTTTTGAGTGCTACAGCCTAGAAAATTTCCTCGCCAGAAAAGCCGAGCTGGCCGAACGCGCCGCAAACCCTCCGGCGTATGACCCGGACGACGTTCCTTTTTAACGAGGCGAAAAGGACCAGTTTTGAGACGCGAATCCCTCGCTAAAGCATTCTCTGCGCGGGGTCCTGCCGACCGGCCGCGACGCTTCCGAGGTCAACGGTTCTTGCCTCGTTCGCCCGCCCGAACGTCGAACCGAACCAGGGGCAGGAGACCCGGTCCCTTGCTCTCGAGCAAATACCCAGACGGCCATAAGAGACGCGCTTGAAATCCGCCGCCGCGGCCCGGTCATTGGTTTCGGAGTAATTGCACGCGTCTCTAAAGACAACGTTGATCACGTCCAAAAATACGGCGTCACTGGCGGAAGCGCGCTCAAACTTGAGTACAAAGTATGCGCCGAATCGCAGTCACCACGATTATCTAATTTTAATGTTCACCCTATCTCTATGTATTAGCTGATCTCACCGCCTCTCGCCACGCGCCCCCACCATCCGGCGCCGAACGCCCACCGTGTATATTTAAACCGAAGCCAAGCACCCTCGCCGTTAGGTGTTCGGCGCCGAACTTCACAGCTCTTTCTAAATTTCAAAAGAAACGAACTGCGGAGGCAGACACCCCATTTCTGCCGCCGCAAGGCCACCTTCAAAGCGTTAACCAAAGCGGCATCAATAACTTAAGTCGGTGTACCCACTCTCGCGACACTAACACACATATCACCGCGCCTCATTCGCCTCCACGCCGTACGCAATACGCCGTACGCAATGCGCCGTACGCCGCACGCGATACGCCTCGTGCTACTTTTTCACCAGCAAGAGACGGGGCTTCGGCGACGGGGGGATGAGGGTGTCGACGCAGCGCAACAATTCTTTGTAGATATTCTTAAAATGCGTGGTAACGGCGGCGACGATATTCTCCGGAAGCTCGCTGAATTCGTAACAGTAAAGACCTTGATGTTGAAAGGCGGTCAGAGAGGACTTCGGTATCCCGACGGTCGTCGACATGACGATGGCGCCGTCCTCTCCAACGAGGAGTTCAACGATCATAAAAGGCCACTCGTCCGGGACGCAGACCTCGTTGCGGACAAGATCGCTCCATTCCCGGGTGGTGGTCACGAAGCGAATGAGATTCAATCCTTTCGCATTGAGAACTTCCACGCTTCGCCTCCGCTGCCCGGGGCGAGCC
>JBEKUT010000355.1:0-14816 GCA_049514735.1 Bryobacteraceae bacterium | reverse complement strand
AACGGTTATTGGTCGACGCGGACGGATCGACAGGCCGATGCTCTCACCGATTATTTTTTGGGTCACTTCGGGCCCGATTTCGCGAAAGAAAAAAACATTGGTGTGGGGTTCCGGCAGGCTCGCTATCGCCTCCTTGAATTGGACAAAACGCTGCCGGACATCACGCTGGCTCCGGTGGTCCACACCGATCCGGTACCGGTCGAGACGAACGTTCACTTGGGCGGCGATCCGTTGGCGCTCGGCGCACGTGTCGATCCAGGCACACCCAGCGTGCTGCCGCCTCTCACCACGCCTGGAACGCCCGATCGTCTGGCTTTGGCGCGATGGCTCGTCTCGAAAGATAATCCGCTGACCGCCCGCGTCGCTGTAAACCGCATGTGGCAGGAATTGTTTGGAGCAGGTATCGTGCGGACGTCCGAAGATTTCGGCACGCAAGGCGAAAAGCCGACCCATCCCGAACTCCTCGACTGGCTCGCGACAGAGTTTCAGGAGCGCGGCTGGAGCATAAAGCAGATGCACAAGCTGATCGTCATGTCGGCGACCTACCGCCAGTCGTCGGCCATTCGCAAAGACATTGAAGCACGCGACCCCAATAATGAACTGCTCGCACGTCAATCCCGCATGCGCCTTCCCGCCGAGCTGATCCGCGATGAAGCTCTCTCCGTTGGCGATTTGCTGAATCCCGAAATTGGCGGCCGCAGCGTCCGTCCGCCGCAACCCGCGGGCGTGGCCGAACTGGGATACGCGAACAACGTGAAATGGGTGGAGAGCAACGGGCCGGATCGCTATCGCCGCGGCATGTACATTCACTTTCAGCGGACCACGCCGTATCCCATGCTCATGAACTTCGACGAGCCGGATTCCGATACAACGTGCACGCGCCGCCGGCGCTCCAACACGCCGCTGCAGTCTCTTAATCTTCTCAACGACCCCGTTTTCTATGAGGCGGCCGAAGCGCTGGCAGCTCGCGTGGATCAGATTCCGAAGCCCGTTTCCGCGCGCCTCGACGAAGCGTTTATGCTCTGCGTATCGCGGCATCCCAACGAGAACGAGCGCCGCATTTTGCAGGCCGAGTACGACCGTCAAAAGATGCTGGGCGTGGCGCGCGCCCTCCTCAACTTAGACGAGTTCATCACAAGAGAGTAGACGATGGATTTTTCCGATATCCGCAACGTTCATAGCCGCCGCCTGTTCCTGCGCGATTGCGCCGGCGGCCTGGGAGCCATCGCTCTCGGCGATCTTTTCGCGCGCGACGGCTATGCCGCGGACGTGCGTTCCGATCCTCTGGCTCCGAAGATTCCGCAATTCGCGCCGAAGGCGAAGAACGTCATTTTCTTATTCCAGGAAGGCGCGCCCAGCCAGCTCGATCTGTTCGATCCCAAACCGGAGCTCGAGAAATGGCACGGCAAGCCCCTTCCCGAATCGATGACCAGCCAGCTCAAGCTGGCCTTCATCAAGCCGAACGCCGCCGTTCTCGCGAGCCCGCGCGTGTTCACGCCGGCAGGACAAAGCGGCGCGGAATTTTCCGACTTCATTCCGCACATCGCCTCCTGCGCCGACGACATCTGCGTGGTGCGCTCCATGTACACTGAGGCGTTCAATCATCATCCGGGCCAATTGCTGCTGATGTCCGGCAGCACGCAGATCGGACGGCCCACGCTGGGAGCATGGGTGCTCTATGGACTCGGCAGCGAGTCTCAGGACCTACCGGGCTTCGTGGTGCTGAGCTCCGGCGTCGGAACCAGCGGAGGCGAATCGAATTTTTCGAGCGGCTTTCTTCCCTCCACGTATCAGGGCGTGCAGTTCCGCACTGGCGCCGATCCGATTGTCTATCTTTCGAATCCGGCGGGCATCACGCGCGAGACGCAGCGCGGCCTCCTCGACGCCGTCCGCGATCTCAACCAGGAGCGCATGCTCTCAACGGGCGACACCGAAATCGCTTCGCGCATCGCGTCTTACGAGCTGGCGTTTCGGATGCAGATGGCCGCGCCCGAACTGCTCGATTTCTCAAAAGAATCCCCCGCCACGCTCGAAATGTACGGCATCGATAAACCGATCACCAAGCCTTACGCGACCAACTGCCTGCTGGCGCGGCGCATGGTGGAACGCGGCGTTCGATTCGTTATGCTGATGCACGCCAGTTGGGACCAGCACACGAATCTCAACCGCGATCTCAAGAAGAATTGCGATATGACCGATCAGCCCGCGGCCGCTCTGATCAAAGACTTGAAGCAGCGCGGACTGCTCGACACGACGCTGGTCATTTGGGGCGGAGAGTTTGGACGTACGCCCATGGTCGAGATTCGTAAAGTGAGCGATCCCGACAACGCCGGCCGCGATCATCATCCTCTCGCGTATACGATGTGGCTGGCGGGTGGAGGGATCAAGGGCGGGCAGGTTGTCGGGAAAACGGATGACCTGGGATTCAATATCGTGGAGGACAAAGTCCACATCCACGATCTGCAGGCGACGGTTCTCAACACCCTCGGCTTCGATCATACACGCTTGACCTACCGCTACATGGGCCGCGATTTCCGGCTGACCGATGTCAGCGGAAATGTGGTTAAGAAGCTACTGGCGTGAGAGTTTCCGAGGCATAACCGTGAAGAAGAACCTGTCCCGCGGCCGCCGCGTTCATCGGTCTTGAAAAATAGAATCCTTGGGCGTAGCGGCAGCCCAGCGCCTTAAGTTGCGCGGCCTGGGCCTCTGTTTCGATGCCTTCGGCGACCAGCTCCAGGCCTAACCCGGCGGCAAGCGCGACCACGCTTTTCACAATTTCCTTGCCTTCCTTCCCGGCTATTTCCCTCAGGAAGGAGCGATCGATTCTCAGGGAATCGAACGGAAACCGGCACAAACAACTGAGCGACGAATAGACCGTCCCAAAATCGTAGATCTTGAGGCTAACTCCGATACCGTGGAGTTCTTTGAGGATCGGCCCCGTCAAATCGGCAGCGTCCGCGAGGACGGTTTCGTTGAGTTCCAGGCCAAAGGTGTGAGGATCGATATTTGTTTCGCGCACTACGCGCCGCACCGTTTCGCAGAACGCTTTATCGCGGAACTGCCGGCAAGAGACGTTGACGCTCATCGTGAGCGCGGGAATCCGAGGGAACTCCGCCTGCCAGATCTGAAGCTGCCGTGCCGCTTGTTCCATGACCCACGCTCCCAGAGGAACGATCAGGCCGGTCTCCTCCGCGGTGGGGATGAAATCGGCGGGTAGAAGCAGCCCCCGCCGGGGGTGGTTCCAGCGAACCAGCGCTTCGAACCCGATAACCTCCTCGCTGTCGAGCTTGACCTTCGGCTGGTAGTGGACCTCAAAATCGTTGTGCTCCAATCCCTGACGCAGATCTGTTTCGAGCTGCAGCCGCTCCATGGCGCGCTTGCGCATCTCGTTATCGAATATTTCGTACCGCCCCCCGCCCAACGCTTTCGCGCGGTACATCGCGGTACTTGCATCGCGCAGAATTTCCTCGACCGTAGTGGCATCGCCGGGACCCATGAAGATCCCAATACTCACGGAGCAGAACACGTCGCGTCCGTCCAGCGGAAACGACTTGGCGACCTTCCCATGCACCCAATCGGCGACGCTGACCGCATCCTGCATGGTCTTGACATCATCTACGAGAATTGCGAATTCGTCGCCCCCCAACCGCGCCACTCTAGCCGGGGACCTGTCCCCAATGTCGCGCAACCGGCGCGCCACACCCACCAGCAACTCGTCGCCGACCACGTGTCCCAGGCTTTCGTTGATCACTTTGAAGCGGTCGATATCGAGCAAGAGGACCGCAAACGCAAGCTGCGAATCTCGTCCCGCCATCCTTAGCGCGGCTGCCAGGCGCTTCGTAAATGAGGCGCGGTTTGGGAGATTCGTCAGCGGATCACCCACCTTAGTCTCCGTTACATCGGTCACCGACCCCGCCAGACTCAACGGCCGCCCGGACTCGCTGCGCGTCGCCTGGCCGCGCGTTAGCACCCATCGCCAACTCAGATCCTTATGCCGCAGGCGGTGTTCGCTCGCGAAGGTCTCGCTCGATCCGGAGATGGCCGTTTCCAACTCATGCTGGAACGCGTTGGAGTCTTCAGGATGAATGCGGCTGAACCACTCGGCGGGGTTGTTGTCGATTTCCTTCTCGTCAAATCCCAGCATCTCTTTCCAACGGACGGAATAATAAATCTCGTTTGTTGTGAGGTCCCAGTCCCACAATCCCTGGTTGCTCCCACGCGCTGCCCGCGCATCGCTCTGGTCCCTTCCCTGAATCTCGTGTTCCTCCTCGCGCCGCGCGAGTTGGCAACGGATACGGGCGAACGCCTTGTTAAAATCCAACGGCTTTGTAATATAATCGTTAGCCCCTAGATTCAGGGCTTCCACGGCGGTGCTAGTGTCTTTCACGGCGGTTACCACGATTACTGGCAAATCCGCTGCGTTGTAGGCGCGCCGCACCTCTTTTAAGAGTTCGAGGCCTGTCATTTCAGGCAGACAATTATCTAACAAAATTAGATCGACGCCGTGTGTCTGAAGATGCTCCAACGCCTTCTGGCCACAGGAGGCGCTCGCGACGGCGTAGCCGTTCTGCTCCAGACGCCGCGCAAACACATCCAGGTTAACCGGGTCGTTGTCGACCAGGAGAAGGCTTTTTGTTTTCAGTTCCATCGCGTACAAATCCGCTAGTGCTCTGGTTTGCTTATCGCCAGAATCCGGGGTTTTGTGAGTGGGCTTGGCTTGCCCATCGCTTTTTGCGGCCATGTGAAACGCCTATCCTCGAAAGAAAGGAGGCTGAGCATGCGCGAAGGATTATGCGCTTCGTCCACTTGCTGGTGGGAGACATTGAGTATCACCCACTCACCTCTCCTGTAATGGATCGGAGAGTACGCCGGCGGCACCAGAATGAGGTGGCCGAACTGACGGATTTTGGCTTTGAGTACTTGTGTTCCGAAGGGCAGCGTTTTCCCCTCTCCCGTCTGTTCCGCGTGTTCCCCGCGCTCGTCTCTTTCGGCGTCCGGCTTCAAAGCACGCCCATCTGGATAAAGGGCCGGTTCGTCGTATTCGGCTATCCAATCCCGCGCTGGCGGCTCAAACCGTCATTTGTTGAATTGGACGGATCTCACGCCAACTTTATGACTATATTTCAAGGCGGCACTCTGCTCGTTTCAGGCAATTACAACCACCGATGCCGAGAGGCCCTGGAATTCTAAGACGATTCAAGGCAGGCACCTTGGCTGAAACGTCAAAGCCCAGACATATCCGGCCACGTAATGGTAGTCCCTTGCGCATTTGCGTGAACGCGGCGTCCCAGATCCGATTACTGCTGCGACTGCTGCGCCCGTTGCCGACGATCGGAATGTACATTGACTCATAAATGACCGGCCTAACGCTCCGATTGAGTTTGATGGCGCACGATCATAAATTTGGTGGCGCCGATTACGACGACGTGATCTGATCCCACTTCTTGCGTCGTTTCAGAGATTGCAGGAGGCGAACGGCTTTTAAGATCGCGATTGCGGTCGATACGAGGTTCGCACAGGCAGTCTCTGGCCTCACACTGTTATTATCGAAATCAAAGGACTTTCATGCTCTACACGGTCATCCTTGAACAGGAAATGGACGGCGGTTACGTCGCCACAGTGCCCGCATTACCCGGCTGCGTATCTCAAGGGGATACGCGTGACGAGGTCATGAGGAATATTCGGGAGGCCGCGGATCTTTATATTGAAGACTGCATCGCTTCCGGCGACCCTGTCCCGACCGAAGCGGGCAGAGAATATGTCGAGCTGAAAACCGGCACGCATTAGGTGAAGCTGCCAACCGACGTTTCCGGCCAGGGGCTAGTTAAGGTACTTGTTCGGGTGGGGTTTGTCGTTAACCGCCCGAGAGGGCGCCATATCATCCTCCGGCGTGACAATCCGTGCGCCCGTGTTGTCGTGCCCGATCATGATCGAGTGCGTCCAGGGACGCTTCGCCAAATTCTGAATGAGGCCAAGCTCACGGTTGAGCAATTCTTGAAGTTGCGCTGAAGCTACTGCGCCCCCCGCGACAGCAACATCACCTTCATGGTGTGGAAAATGATGTACGCGTCCAGGCTCGCGGCAAGATTCTTGATATAAAAAAGATCGTACTCCAGCTTCTTAATCGTGTCCTCCAGCGAGTCGCCGTACTTGAGATTGATCTGTGCCCAGCCCGTGATCCCCGGCTTGACGCAGTGGCGCTGGCGGTAATAGGGGATCTTCTCCGTCAGCGTCTCGACGAACTCCGGACGCTCCGGGCGCGGCCCCACAATCGACATCTCCCCCCGCACGACGTTTAACAATTGCGGCAACTCGTCCAGCCGGAGCTTTCGCAACCAGCGGCCGGCCGGGGTGACTCTGGGGTCGTCCTTAATCGCCCAGACGGCGCCCGTCTTGGCCTCCGCGTTCACGTACATGGACCGGAACTTATAGAGGGTAAAAGGTTCGCCATCGCGCCCCACGCGCACCTGCCGGTAAAAGACCGGTCCCGCCGACGATACGCGCACGACCGCGGCGACCAACAACATAATCGGCAATGCCAGAATGGTGGCGAACAGGGCGATCACGAAGGAGTAAATCGATTGCCAGAACACCCGGCTCGGCTGCGGCCCCAACTCGGCCGAGAAGATCAACTGGGATGGCCGCAGTTCTCTTACGCAGACGCGTCCGAACGTGGTTTCGTAGGTGGTCAGGGCGTCTTCGATGCGGATTCCGGCGAAGCGCAGATCCAGCAAATCATTGACTGGCAGCCGCCCGCGGCGCTCAGCCATCCCCACCACGATGCGGTCGGGCTTCAGTTCCTGAACGGCTTTCGAAAGGTCTGAAATGCAACCGATCCGTGGTATCGCGAGAGCAGGGGATGGATTCAGGCAATCGTCCAGGTAGCCGAGGGCAGAAAGTCCAAACTCAGGGTTCTCAGCGATGTATTCGCTGATCTCCTTGACCAGAGAGGAAGCACCGAGGAACAGGATGCGCTCTGAGCCTAACGCGCTCATCACGATGCTGGCATAGAATATACGCCACGCTGGAAGGAGAACCAGAACCAGCGCGCTTCCCAGAATCATGGGCCAGCGCGGCAAAATCCATTCGGGGAGCTTGAGATAGCCGAGCCAGGATACGGGACTTAATGCGAAACTGCGTATAGAGGTCGTGGAAATAGATCCCAACCATGACGCACACCACGACTAGCGAAATGCGCGCCCAACCGCCATCATATAGGAGGTATATGGATGGGTCGCTCTCCAATACGAAGAACGTAGCTAAAATGTAACAACTGAAGATGAGAATTGTTTCCGAGATCAGCAGCGCGAGGACACTGGTGGGAACGAAGACTCGAAAGAGCCGAACCATCTAAGGTGAATATCGTAAGAACTGGGCGATGGCTTTAACTGGTGATGGTAGCACGCAAGAAGCGTGGGTTTCCGCGGCAGGTTCTCTATTGCTATCTTCCTGAAACACAACAGTTGACGCCATCACCTCGCGAGGTGCATAATTTAACTAGGACCAAACTGGTCGGGTATTGCTCGGTTCATGCTCAAGCTCACGATTAAAGCAGACTACGGTCTCATCGCTTTGAAGCATCTGGCTGTAAATGGCCAAGCCAGCGCCAGCGCTAAAGAGATCGCCAGCACCTACCAGATCCCGCTCCCGCTTCTTTCGAAGATCCTCCAGAAGCTGGTGAAAGCCGGTTTCCTGCGATCCGAGCACGGGACCAACGGCGGCTACAAACTAGCGAAGGATCCGCGGGACATCACGGCGCTTGAAGTCATCCGCACCTTGGATGGCCCGATCGTTTTGACCGCCTGTTTTACGGAGCATGGCTCCTGCACGCACAGCGAACTTTGCAATGTGCGCGAACCGCTCCGGAAAGTGCATGAAGGCATCCTGCGGCTGCTTTCGAGCATCACCATTTCAGACATGTCGCAGGAGGAATTTGGAGAATCGGACCTGCCGAAGGCCCCGGCGCGGCTGTATGCCTTGCCCGTGAATACGCCGCCGGCGGTCTGAGAGGAGCAAAGGAACGCGAATGAAACTGCCCATCTACATGGATAATCACGCGACCTCGCCGGTGGACCCGCGGGTGTTAGAGGCGATGATGCCTTACTTCACAACCATCTTTGGTAACGCCGCCAGCCGCAATCATAGTTTTGGCTGGGAGGCCGAAGAGGCTGTCGAAAAGGCGCGCAAACAGGTTGCCGACCTGGTCGGCGCGACGCCCAAAGAGATCGTCTTTACCAGCGGCGCAACCGAATCGAACAACCTGGCGCTGAAGGGCATCGCCGAGATGTATGCCGAAAAAGGCAATCATATCATCACGGCAGCGACGGAACATAAAGCGATTCTCGATACTTGCAAACGGCTTGAGAAGCATGGCATTCGCGTTACGTATCTGCCCGTCCAGACCGATGGATTGGTCGACCTCAACTTGCTGCGGGAAGCGATCACGGACAAAACCATCCTGATCAGCATCATGTACGCGAACAATGAGATCGGCGTGATACAGAACGTCGCGGAGATCGGCAAAATCGCTCATTCGCGGGGCGTGCTGTTTCATACCGATGGCACTCAGGCGGTAGGCAAAGTTCCGGTCAATGTGATCAAAGACAACATCGACCTGATGTCGATCACCGCGCACAAAATGTACGGTCCGAAGGGCGTCGGCGCGCTGTATGTTCGCCGTAAGAGCCCCCGCGTTCAGATCACCGCTCAAATGGACGGTGGCGGTCACGAACGCGGCATGCGATCCGGCACTTTGGCGGTTCCGGGCATCGTGGGACTTGGCGAAGCCTGCGCTATCTGCCAGCGCGAGATGGCCGAAGAGTCGAAGCGTCTTTCACATCTGCGCGACAAGTTAAAGGATAAGCTCATGAATGAGCTCGATGAGGTTTACGTCAATGGCAACCTGGAGCATCGCCTGCCGAATAACCTCAACATCAGCTTTGCTTATGTCGAAGGCGAATCGCTCCTCATGGGCATCAACGACATCGCTGTTTCGAGCGGATCGGCTTGCACCTCCGCGACGCTCGAGCCCAGTTACGTACTGAAGGCGTTAGGCGCCGGCGACGATCTGGCGCACTCTTCCATTCGTTTCGGCCTGGGCCGCTTCAATACGGAGGAGGAAGTGGATTATGTGGCGGACAAAGTGATCGATGTGGTGAGAAAGCTCCGCGAGTTGTCGCCGCTCTATGAGATGGCGAAAGAAGGCATCGATCTGACGAAGGTTCAGTGGAGCGCGCACTAGCAGCATCTAAACAGGGAGAGACACGATCAAATGGCTTATTCAAACAAGGTTTTAGATCATTACAATCATCCGCGTAACGTCGGCTCGCTCGACAAGAACGATCCCAACGTCGGGACCGGCATGGTTGGCGCGCCGGAATGCGGCGACGTGATGAAACTTCAAGTAAAGGTTAACCCCGAAAGCGGCGTTATTGAAGACGCCAAGTTCAAGACCTTCGGCTGCGGCAGCGCCATCGCCAGTTCCTCGCTCGCGACGGAGTGGCTGCGCGGCAAGACGGTGGATGAAGCGCTCCAAATCAAGAACACCGATATCGTCAACGAGCTCAGCCTGCCGCCGGTGAAGATTCACTGCTCGGTGCTGGCCGAAGACGCCATCAAGGCTGCGATTTCGGATTACAAGAGCAAGGCTGGTGCGAATAAGCCGGAAAGCGTCGCGTCGGCATCTAAATAGTAGATGACTGAAATTGCGCACAAAATCGAAGTGACCCCGAAAGCGGTCGCTAAGATCCGCGAGGCGTTTGCCAAGCAAGGTGTTACGGGAGGATTGCGTCTGGGCGTCCTCGGCGGCGGGTGCTCGGGCTTGAGCTATCAGTTCAAGTTCGACGCCAAGCCTCGCCCGGCCGACAATGTCTTCGAGTTCGAGGACATCAAGGTCTTCGTCGATCCAAAGAGCATGGTGTTTCTCGAAGGGATGACGCTCGACTGGAAGGACTCCCTGATTCATTCCGGCTTCGAGTTTGAGAACCCGCACGCGAAGAAAAAGTGCGGCTGTGGGACGTCTTTTTCGGCGTGAGCCACAGACTCCAGGTAGTTCCGAATTCAAACTGGGCCTGCTGGCAGTGCGGTCACGAGGAAGGACACTCGCTTTTCTGCACGTCTTGCCATGCACTGCAGGAACCGATCTCGGATTACTACGCTCTTCTCGGTTTAGAACGTAAACTGGCGATTTCAGCCGACAAGCTGCAGCAACAGTTCTATGAGATGAGCCGCCATCTTCATCCGGATCTCTTCACGCGCAAGCCGGAGCGCGAAAAGGAATACGCGCTTGAAGCGTCGTCCACCCTGAACGACGCGTACCGCACTCTGCGCGATCCTGTGAAGCGCGCCAACTACGTTCTCAAGCAGGAAGGTTTCGATATCGGCGAGCAGCGTTCGAAAGACGTTCCTCCGGAGTTGCTCGAAGAAGTTTTTGAACTGAACATGGCGCTCGAAGAACTGAGTGGAGGCGATGAGGCGGCGCGGCCTCAACTCCAGTCCGCGCGGCAGAACTTTATTGGCATGCTGGCCGGGTCCGATGGCGAATTGCAATCTCTTTTCGAAAAGTACGACACGGCGCAGGATCGCGACACGCTCGGCCAGATCCGCGCGACTTTGAACCGCAGGAAATACATACAGAACCTGGTAGACGTTGTAGAACGAGCGCTAGCTTAAACGATGTCCACATTCCAAATCGACTTCGGCGAAAAACCGCGCATTGTCGGCATCGACCTCGGCACCACAAACAGCCTGGTCGCGTATATGGACCTGACTGGTCCGCAGATTATTCCCGGTGAGGATGGCAGCAAGCTTGTGCCCAGCGTCGTTTCCATCGCTCCGGACGGTAGCGTGGTGGTTGGCAACGCCGCGCGCGAGATGCTGCTCACGCATCCCGAACGCACGGTCTACTCGGCGAAGCGATTGATGGGCCGCGGCCTTGCCGATGTCGGCGAGGAACTTAAGCTTTTCCCGTTTCAAATCGGACCGGACAGCGATCAGGTGATCCGCCTCGATCTTGGCGGCCGCACCATGACGGCTCCGGAAATTTCGGCGGAAGTGTTGAAGCAGCTCAAGCGCAATGCCGAAGCGTTCCTCGGCGAAGAAGTGAAGCAGGCGGTCATCACGGTTCCCGCGTACTTCAACGATGCTCAACGCCAAGCCACGAAGGACGCCGGCCGCATCGCCGGGCTCGAAGTGCTCCGTCTGGTCAACGAACCTACCGCCGCGTCGCTCGCATATGGATTGGACAAGCGCCAGAATGGGACCATCGCCGTCTACGATCTCGGCGGCGGCACGTTCGACATTTCGATTCTCAAGCTACACGACGGCATCTTTGAAGTGCTCGCCACTAATGGCGATACGCACCTCGGCGGCGACGACATCGACGATCTGTTTCTTCGGATCGCGCTGGAAGACATCGCGAGCGAGTGGGGCGCGGATTTGTCGACGGACAACGAAGGCGTCCAGCGGCTCCGCCGAGCGGTGATCGAAGCGAAAGAGCGGCTCTCTTTCGTTCCGTTTACCTCCATCGAGCTGGAATATCGCGGCAAGAAGTATCAGCGACAGATCGACCGCGCGCTCTTTGATCGCCTAATAACTCCCATCGTTGACCGCACCCTCGGCCCCTGCCGCGATTGCATCCGCGACGCCGGTGTCACGGTGGAGCAGATCGATGAAGTGGTTATGGTGGGAGGGTCCACGCGCATTCCGCTGGTCCGCGATGCCGTCGAAAAGCTGTTCCGCAGCAAGCCGCACACGGAACTGAATCCCGATGAAGTGGTCGCGCTCGGCGCCGCGGTTCAGGCTGCAATCCTGGGCGGCGATGTCGAGGGCAAATTGCTGCTCGACGTGACGCCGCTATCGCTCGGCATCGAGACCATGGGAGGCGTGGTTTCGAGATTGATTCATCGCAATTCGACCATCCCTGCCAGCGCCACCGAGGCGTTCACAACTGGTGTGGACGGCCAACGCAACGTCCTGATTCACGTCGTCCAAGGCGAGCGCGAACTGGCGAAAGACTGTCGCAGCCTGGCGCGTTTCGATCTTAAAGATATCGATCCCATGCCCGCCGGCTTTGCGCGCATCGAGGTCCGTTTTCTGATCGACGCGAACGGCATTCTGAACGTGACGGCTCGCGATGTTCGTACCGGCAAAGAGCAGAGCATGGACGTGAAGCCGTCCTACGGGCTGACCGATGAGCAGGTCGAGAAGATGATTCAGGAATCGTTCGAAAAGGCCGAACAGGATTTCAATGAGCGGCAAGTTCGCGAGGCTCGTGTGGAGGCCGATACCATCATCGCGGCCATCGAAAAGGCCCGTCAGAACGATGCGTTTTACGAACTTTCAGATTCCGAGCGTACCGTGATCGAACGCGGCGTGAACGAACTGCTGCTGGTCTACCATTCCGACGATCACCATCTGATTCTCAACAAAATCGAACGGCTGAATCAGGCGACGATGAAGCTCGCCGAGAACATGATGAACACGGCTGTGCGCGGCGCTCTGAAAGGAACGAAAATCTAATGCCTGGACTCAACTGGGACGACCCTGAAGGCATCGCGATTGCCATGCACGAGAAGTTTCCAGACTTAGATCCGACATACATCCGCTACACGGATTTGCATAAGTGGATCACTGAACTGCCGGATTTCAAGGACGACCCCGGCGGTTCCACTGAAGGCAAGCTCGAAGCGATACAGATGGCGTGGCTCGAAGAACGCAACGACGCCTGATCTATCGCCGATAAATAACCTTCCCGTCAAACACCGTTAACACCACTTTGACTTTATCGATCCCCGCCGGATCAATAGTCAAAATATCCGACGACAAAACCGCCAGGTCCGCGAGCTTTCCCACCTCAACCGTCCCCTTGTATTTATCTTCGAAACTGGCATAAGCGGAACCCCACGTATACGCGCGAATTGCTTCCGGCACGGTGATCTTCTGTTCCGGAATCCAACCGCCGGGATGTTTCCCATCGAGCGTTCGCCGCGTGGCTGCGGCGTAAATTCCCAAGATGGGCTCCATAGGCGCGACGTGCCAATCCGACCCAAACGCCAGCACCGCGCCGGTGTCGAGCAGTGTGCGAAATGCGTAAGTGCCTTTGGCGCGTTCGGGCCCGATTCGTTTCTCCGCCCAGCGGCCATCGTCGATCGCGTGATACGGCTGCATCGACGCAATCACGTGCAGCTTTGCGAACCGCGGGATGTCGTCCTGTCGAAGATGTTGCGCATGTTCGATACGGAAGCGCCGGTCGCGTGCTCCATTCTTGTTCTCGACCTCCTCATACATATTGAGGATGGTGTGATTCGCTTTGTCTCCGATCGCGTGAATCGCAACCTGTAAGCCCGCGGCGTCGGCACTCAGGATATGCCCGTACATCTTGCTCTCGGGGATCATTTCGTCGTTCGCCAAGCCGCTGGTATTCGGCGCGTCCAGGTAGGGTTCGAAGAAGAGGGCTGTAGTCGAGCCGAGTGAGCCGTCGGCGAAACCCTTCAGACCGCCGATTTGCAGATTGGGTCCACCGAAAGCGGCGAGCAGTCCGACATCGGCCAGACGCTTCCAAGTCGCGAGCGGTTGGCGTCCAGCCACGCGAACCGTCAATTCGCCCGAGCGCAGGAGCTTCTGATACACGCGCAGGATCTCGGGTGAAGCCGACATGTCCTGCACGCTGGTAACTCCGTTTTCAGCCGCGTAGCGCATCGCCGCTCGCATCGCATCGGCGATCTCTTCTTCAGAGGGTGCGGGGATCACGCGCTCCACGGCGTCCATGGCGGCATCCTTCAGGACACCCGTGGGCTCGCCATTCGCATCGTGCACGATAGTGCCGCCGGGAGGATCGGGCGTGTTGCGATCCACGCCAGCCAGTTTTAGCGCGATGGTATTGGCCAGCGACATGTGGCCATCCAGTCGATTGATGAAGACGGGATGGTCGCCTGCGGCTTCGTCGATCAACTGCCGCGTGGGAAGCCGCGCGGGAGTCCAGTTCTCGTGGTCCCAATCGCCGCCGAGAATCCAGCGTCCCTTAGGAAGCTTCGCCGCGTAGGCTTGAATGCGATTGCGGAACACGGTCTCCGACTCGGCATCGCGCAGCTTCACGCTGGCCAGGTGAGCGCCACCGGCGTAAAAGTGCACATGCGCATCGTTGAACCCCGGGAGCACCAGCTTGCCGCCCAAATCGATTGTCTGCGTAGACGGTCCCGCCCATTTGTGAATCTCAGCCGCCGATCCGACGGCGACAATACGAGAGCCGATGCACGCCACCGCCTCTGCCTGCGGCTGCGCGCTGTTGACGGTCCAGATCTTGCCGTTCGTAAGAATCAAGTCCGCAAAGGACTGGGCACCGAGGGTCGTTGCAAGGGCCATGGAGATCCAGAAAATCTTCATTGCCTTTGATGTTACCGCGTAGCGTTTTAGTGCGCCGCAGCAGGCTTCGCCGGAACGGAAGCGGGCGGCGGACCCGTCGCGGGTGGCGATACCGGCGCCTTCGCCGCGGCCTCCTCCGCCGCATCGATCTCCTGATTGCGGACAATAATCGAAATGCGCCGGTTCTTGGCGTTGGTGGGATCGTCCCGGAGGAGCAATCGTTGATCCGCAAAACCGCGAACCTGACTAACTTGATTCGGCCGGAGACCATCTTCCTGCATGATTCTGCGCGCGGCGTTGGCGCGGTCCGCCGAGAGTTCCCAATTCGAGTAGTCTACGCGTCCGAAAGGATTCGCGTCGGTGTGGCCTTCAATAGCGATCTTGTTCGGAAGATGGGACAGTTCCTGCGCCAGGAACCTGAGCAAATCAGCCCCTGCGCCGGTAGGTTTGGGATC
>JBEKUT010000354.1:0-7711 GCA_049514735.1 Bryobacteraceae bacterium | reverse complement strand
GAATCTGAGATCCTGCGCCATGGGCTGCTGCAGGGCCAGCAGGCTGATGGCAAACTCGTCGATCTCGATTTCGATCTGGTTGATCCGGCCTTCGTTCTTCAGAACTTCATTGGCCAGCGACTCGTCCTTCTGAACCACCGCGGTAATGCTGCGATAGATTGCCGCCTGCACCAGCGAACTCTGTAGTTGCGGCTCTGGTACCCTCCTAAACCGGCGAAACTGGCTCCCTTTTATCCCGGCACTAACAAACTAACTTCTAGAATGTCTCGGTCTAGCGTATCGAATGCCTTCAAGTTAGCCCGCATGGAGCCGATCTCTCGCGTTGCGGATAGCCTGGATCAGATGATGGAAGCTCCTTGAGCGAGGCGATTCGATGTTGAGATATGGAGCGATAGCACGCGAACCAGCCACTTTTTGATAACGGTTGCTGGTTAGCTTGGCCAGCTCCATCGCCGGGGAGACTAGCCGATCAGGATCTCTGAATTTTGCCCTATTCTGCTTGGCCGCGAGACCGCTGACACCTAGACCGTACTCAACTGCCTGGAGGTCGCCAATGTAAAAAGCCTCCAACTCCCGGCAAGCGATACGGACGGTGGCTTGAGGATGACCCGCGCTAGCGCAAAGTTTCAAAAGGAAAGCCTTGGTCTTCCGGCAGTCAGTCCTATCTTGATCGCGCATCACGATAAAGTGAGCTTTGGGATTCAGATAATGACGCAACTTATTGACCAACTGCTTCTCGAGATCCTGTTTGCCCTCGAAGACTATAAAGCGGGGGCGAACCGGACTACTAGGCGGAACCAGAATAGGGAATATCTGCTCCAACATAGCCCTGGCAGATTCCTCCCCAAGAAAGATGACCAACTCGTTCATGCTGGATCCACCCCAGTAAAGAATCCCTGTTTCCAGAGGTATCCCATCTTGTCACCGTGCTCCATATAGCGTTTTACTTGTGCGTCGTCCTGAGCTCGGCGAATCTCCGAGAGTCCATCTTTCTTTACGAGCCAAAGAACTTCCTCTAGTCGCACCGCATTGAGGAGATCCGGAGAATGCGTTGATACCATCACCTGTCCACCCCTGCGAGCGTAGTCGCGAAACTCCTCCGCGAGTTCACCCATCAACGTCGGATAGAGTTGGTTTTCTGGTTCCTCTATGCAAAGAAGTGGATGGGGCTTAGGATCGTGAAGAAGGACAAGATAAGCAAACATCTTAATGGTCCCGTCCGAAACATAACGATCTAAGAACGGTGTCTTAAACGTGCCGTCGCGGAATCGAAGGATCAGATATCCGTCTTGGGTCAATTCGGGCTCGACGCCGCTAATCCCAGGGACACGCTGCTGCATTCTACGAAGTATCGTCTTAAATATGTCACGATGATTCTGATATAGGTATTGGGCAACCAGTGGCAAGTTGTCGCCAGTTTCCGAAAGGTGCTCTACTACACCCGTTGCTTCTTTGCGCCCACGTGCGGCGCTGATATGAAAATCCGAAACATGCCAGTTCTCTAGCAACTGACGCAACGCGCTCGCTGCTCGAAAGCGCTGGAATTGTCCGAGGCCCTTGATCGCCAGAATATCCGGCGACTCGAGTTGTTGCTCTTCTCGCTGAAGTTCCTCATCGGGTTTATCGAAATCTTCCTCATTCCTGATGGCAAATCCGGAACCCTTACGGAAATCAAGGAAGTAGAACGGCGCACCGTAGCGACCCCTCTTATAACGCAGGAATTCGTGCAATATTATGGGCCGGCCGTCGTCCAGCCCGACTTCGAGGCCATAGGTTACCAACCGTGATCGGCCAGCAATGGGTAGTCCGACCTGAAGTTCGACTAGGATCGATTCATTTTCGTGACCCCGCGTAACCACCTCGGCGAATCGTCCGCGCGCGTCGAGGGCCTGCCGAACGTTTCCCATCAGTGCGTCACGCAGAAAACCGAAAACGTCGAAGAGTGTGGATTTACCCGATCCGTTCGCCCCTACCAGGACCACGAAATTGGGTATTTCCGTGAGGTGAATGTCTTGAAGCGCCTTAAAGTTTCGAATCGTAATCGATTTCAGTTCCATGCCGCAGTGACTTTCTTGGTCTCAGACCGCGCTTGGTTTTAGGCAATCGCGTTGATGCCTCTACAATGTCGTCTCATTTCGTTTTCTGTTGTATGGTACGACAGCAACACATCGAGCCGCCAAGGTGTTGGCTGCACGCAGCCGCAGTCGGTGCTGTTCTTTTGACCATTCCAATTGCATGATCAAAAGTTAGTCGAATCAACTTCGTCGCGCCTTTCGAACGGTGTGGAAGAACGGTTATTTAGCCGAATGTTCAACCGAAGGCTGGGCTGTAACGATGGCTGCAGGCGCACAATTACGCGTATCGCTCAAGGCGCGGAACTGGGCGGCGAAACGCGAACATCCGATCTTGAGCAGTCGCCGTCAAACGCGTTTCGACCGGGCAATGAGTGTTAGATAAACACCAATGGTTTCCACGGAAGCCCGCAACAGAAGGCGAGAAACAAATGAAAAACTTAACGCAGCGGGCTCATGGGCCGGCTGCCCTCCCGCGTCTCGGCGTGGTGCCTGACGTCGATTCCCTTGGCGAGGAACATGACGTCTTCGGCGATGTTGGTGGCGTGGTCGGCGATGCGCTCGAGGTTGCGCACTACCGACAGCAGGTCCACGGACTGGCGGATGTTGCGGGGGTCCTGCTCCATGAAGCTGATCAGTTCGTGAAAGCTGGCGTTGCGCAGGTCGTCGACGCCGTCGTCGGAGGCCAGGACGCTGCGGGCCAGGTCGGCATCGCGCGAGACAAAAGCGTCCAAGCTTTTCCGCACCATCGATTGGACGAGCGCCGCGATGTGCGGAATATCGATCATCGGCTTCACGATCGGCTCATTGAGCAGCGACAGCGCGCGGTTCGCGATATTCACCGCCAGGTCGCCCATGCGCTCCAGATCGTTATTGATCTTTAAAGACGCCACCAGGAATCTGAGATCCTGCGCCATGGGCTGCTGCAGGGCCAGCAGGCTGATGGCAAACTCGTCGATCTCGATTTCGATCTGGTTGATCCGGCCTTCGTTCTTCAGAACTTCATGGGCCAGCGACTCGTCCTTCTGAACCACTGCGGTGATGCTGCGATAGATTGCCGACTCAACCAGCGAACTCATCTCGAGCAGCATAGACTTGAGCTGCTCTAGTTCTTCCACGAAATGGCGCACGTGTTCCCCTTCTTTTTGTGGTCCTAGCCGAAGCGTCCCGTGATGTAGTCTTCGGTTTCCTTCTTCGCGGGATTCTTAAAGATCACCCTGGTGTCGTTGAATTCGATCAACTTCCCGAGCAGGAAGAAGCCCGTGTAATCGGCGACACGCGCCGCTTGTTGCATGTTATGCGTCACGATCACGATGGTGCAATAGTCCTTGAGCTGGAACAGCAACTCCTCGATCTTGGCCGTGGCGATGGGATCGAGAGCGGAGCAGGGCTCGTCCAGCAGCAGGACCTCCGGGTCCACTGCCAACGCGCGGGCGATGCAAAGTCGCTGTTGTTGGCCGCCCGAGAGATCGTACGCGGAATTGTGGAGCTTGTCCTTTACTTCTTCCCACAACGCCGCGCGGCGCAAGCTCTTCCCGACTACTTCATCGAGAGCGGCTTTGCGCCTGGTCCCGTTCACACGCGGACCGTACGCCACATTGTCGTAGATGGACTTGGGGAAGGGGTTGGACTTCTGAAACACCATACCTACGCGACGCCGCAAATGTGAGACCTCCATAGGGTGGATGTCTTCGTTGTCGAGCAGGATCTCGCCTTCGACGCGGGTCTTGCGCAGAGTCTCGTTCATGCGGTTGAGGGTGCGCAAGAACGTCGATTTGCCGCAGCCGGAGGGACCAATGAAGGCCGTGACCTTCTTGGCATGCACGGACAGACTGATGTCGTGGAGCGCCTGGTATTGATCGTAGAAGAAGTTCAGGTGTACCGATTTCAGCTTAGGCATTTGCCCGATTGGTTGGGCTGAACCGCTGGCCGGTACGGGAACGTTCAGCGTGGAAGGGTCCATTGAATGCGTCACAGGGATCATCTAGGTTTGTTCGCGAAGCCGCTGGAAACGATGCTGCGGGCCGTAATGTTGACCGCAAGCACCAGACCCAGCAGAATAAATCCCGCCGCCCACGCCTGGCGGTGCCAATCGGGGTAGGGCGAGATTGCGTAAGTAAAAATCATGACCGGAAGCGTGGCGACGGGTTGATTCCAGCCGGGGCTCCAAAACTGGTTATTTAAAGCCGTAAATAATAGCGGCGCAGTCTCTCCGGCTACACGCGCCAAATTTAACATCATCCCGGAGACGATTCCCCGCATCGCAGCGGGAATCACTACTGTTACTATTGTCACCCACTTGCTGGCGCCGAGGGCCATGGCTCCCTCGCGCATAGAGTTTGGGACCGCCCGCAGGAATTCTTCGGTGCTGCGAAGCGCGATCGGAATCATCATCAGCCCGAGTGCCATGCCGCCGGCCATGGCGGAAAAATGATGGGTCCTCAGAACGATGAGGGTGAACGCGAAGATTCCGATGACGATGGAGGGTACGCCATTCAGAAGATCCGTCGTGAAACGGACAATAAAGGAGTAAGTGGCGCCGCCGTACTCGGACAAATAAACTCCGGCTAGAAATCCAATCGGCACGCCGATGCACGTTGCCAGCAGGAGCACCTTCGCGCTCCCCACGATGGCGTTAGCCATGCCGCCACCCGGTTCGCCGACCGGCGCGGGAAGCTGCGTGAAGAAACTCCAGCTCAGGTCCTTGCCACCCTGGAACAGTAGATATCCCAGGATGAAGAACAATGCGCCGACCGTGAAAACAGTGCACACGCCGGTTGAAACCAGCATGACTGCGTTGGTGGCTTTCCGCTGGAACGAAAGATGGTCCCTCATCGGGCCGCTCCAGCTCCTTTGTTTGTGGTCGCCATGATTAACAACTGCGCGGCGGCGTTCAACACGATGGTAAGAGCAAAGAGGACCAGACCCAGTTCGATCAAGGCGCTGGTATAAAGGTCCCCGGTGGCCTCCGCGAACTCGTTCGCAATGACGGCCGCAATCGAATACCCGGGCGCCAGAAGCGATGCCTGTATATGCGGCGTATTTCCAATGACCATGGTGACCGCCATGGTTTCGCCCAGCGCGCGGGCCAGGGCGAGAAAGATCGATCCGAAAATCCCTGTGCGGGCGAACGGAACCACCACTAGCCAGGTCGATTCCCACTTTGTCGCGCCCACGGCCAGAGCAGCCTCGCGCAAATCGCGTGGGACGGCCAGCAGCACCTCGCGCGAAACCGAGATGATGAACGGAACGATCATGACTGCCAGAACGATACCGGCGGAAAATATGCTGACACCGTAGAACGGGCCGGCGAAGATGGGTAGAAAACCGAGCGTGGATTTCAGCCCTGGAACCAGCGCCTTCTCAAGTATCGGAATCAGCACGAAAATGCCGATCAGGCCGTAGATGACGCTCGGGACGGCAGCAAGCAATTCAATACAAAACGTCAAGACGTCCGACAGCGGCGGCGGAGCGAGTTCCGCAAGAAAAATCGCCGCGCCCACGCCCAACGGAACAGCGATCAATAAGGCCAGCGCGGAGCTAACCACTGTTCCGTAGATGAAGGGAAGCGCTCCGAATTTGCCAGCGTTCGGATCCCACACCCTGGTGATGAGGAAGCCAAAACCAAAATGAGTCCGCGCCTGTGACGAGTTCATCCACAACTCGAGAACCAGAAGCGCGGTGACTGCGATGATACTGGTGGCGGCTAGCCACACGACGCCGTAGGCGATATCGTCCCCGGTCTTGAGATTATGAATGAAAAAGCCCACCCGGCCTCGCGGGCGGATGGGCTGCGTAATACCGGCTGGCGTGGCCATTCTTCTAATGTACTTTCGAAATCGCTTTCTCTTCCTTTGCGACAACTTCCTTAGGCAGCCGCGCGTAGGTCAGTCCTTCCGCCATATCCTGACCGTTGGTCAACATCCAGTGTAGAAAATCCTTGATGTCCCGCTGTTTGGCGCCGTCCGGGATCTGCTCCGGAATCAACAACCAGGTGAACGTAGAAACCGGATAAGCTGTCTTGCCTGGGGAGTTGGCGATCGAAATACGAAAGTCGTCGGGAATGGTTTTGGCCACTCCAGCGGCAGCCGCCGTGATACTGCCAAGATCGGGCTTAATAAAAGCTCCGGCCGAATTCTGCACGTTTCCATAAGGAATGTTGTTCTTTTCGGCAAAGATGAGTTCGACGTAGCCGATGGAATTCGGAGTTTGTTGTACTTGTCCGGATACGCCATCGCTGCCCTTTGCGCCAAGGCCCACCGGCCAGTTCACCGATCCGCCGGGATTGCCGACTTTCAACTTCCAGTCCCCGCTGACCTTACCCAGGAAATCCGTCCAGCAATACGTGGTTCCGCTGCCATCCGAGCGGTGCACTACAACGATGTCGGCGTTGGGCAGTTTAACTCCGGGGTTTGGCTTCGTGAGCTCCGGGTCATTCCATTTGTTGATGCTTCCGAGGAAGATTCCCGCCAGCCCTTTGGCTGTAAAATTCAGTCCCGATTTTACTCCTGGAATGTTATAGGTTGGCACGGCGGCGCCAGCCACAGTCGGAAACATGAGCAGCCCGAAGTGGTGTTTGTTCCGATAGTCCTTGAGTTGGTCGTCACTCAGAAGGATATCGCTGGCGCCGAAATCCACGGTGCCTTCCGTGACTTGCTTGATACCCGCGCCCGATCCGAGCGGCTGATAGTTGAATTGAACGTCGGAATGCAGCTTGTGATACTCGACGAACCACTTCGTGTAGATGGGGGACGGAAACGTCGCCCCCGCTCCGTTGATTAACGTCTGGGCTGTCGCCGGGAGTGCGCTTCCGGCCAGGGTTGCAACAGCTAAGCTACTGATGAATAAACTCTTATTCAAATTAGATCGCATCCGTTACCCTTAACTCCTACTTTGTCATCTCTTTGTTACAGCAAGATTACAAGCTTCGTACCTGAATCCTACTTCACGGCCGGTGGTGCGCCGGGCAGCGTGTAACGTAGGTCGAAATAGACGATGTTGGTGTGAGTGGAATCCGGCTGTCCCGATGCTACATACCAGGGATTGCGGCTCACCCACGAATACTGGCCCATGAAGTTGACGGCGCCGTACTTGGGATTCTTCCAGAAGGTGTGGTTGAAGCCGAAGGTTACCTCGTTGATGATGCGGTTCTGGCTGTTCGCCGAGCCTGTGAAGCCGTAACCGACCGGCTTCCCGTTTGAAGGATCGATGGTGACGTAGCGTCCGATATAAACTCCGCCGTAATAGGCGTAGATCAGATCGTTGTTATGAGTAAACTCGATGCCATCGACGGTGGAACCGGAATGCACGTCGGCGAGGGTGCCGTTGCCACGGACCACAACGTCAGGCGCGAGACCGAAGATGTAGCGGCCGCCTCCATCGCTCCAGTAGTTGTTGGTGAGAATCCGGAAACCAGGAGCTATTTCGCCGTTGATATTGACCGACCCGCCGCCGCCCTGCGTGTAGTTGTGCTGATTGGCAGCCAGGTTGTATACCTTGAAATCGCGGAAGATGCCGGCAACTTCAAAATGGAACTTCTTCTGATAATCGTAGGCGATCTTTCCTTCGATGTCGGGCATGACGTTTGGAACGGTGTCGGTAGCGGCGCCGGCGTCCAATTGCGATGCGTAGGAAGTCGA
>JBEKUT010000353.1:0-7720 GCA_049514735.1 Bryobacteraceae bacterium | reverse complement strand
GCATCGCTACCTCGCCGCCGAACGCAATTTCTACGGCTTGCTTCGCGTCACTACCGAACTGGAGACCGGCGAGCACACGCAGATGATCAAGTTGATGAACGGGACAATACTTCACGGCCAGCAATTGTCCGATCCTAAGCGACGCGACGAATCCACCAGCTATTACGGGCCGAAATCCGGAGTCGGCCGCGTCATCAAACTGCTTCAACAAAAGCAGCACCTCCGTGTCGGCGTCATCGGACTTGGAGCTGGCGTTATCGCGTCCTATTGCAGACCTGGCGACACGTTTCGCTATTACGAAATCAACCCGCTCGACATCGCTCTCGCGAATCGCTATTTCACCTTCCTGCGCGATTGTCCCGGCGATTGCAAGGTGCTGCAAGGCGATGCCCGCCTCACGCTGGAACGTCAATCCCCGCAGCAGTTCGATCTTCTCGCCGTCGACGCCTTCACCAGCGATTCCATCCCGATTCATCTGCTCACACGCGAAGCCTTCGCTCTCTATTTCCGGCACATCGCGCCGCATGGAATCCTCGCAGTTCATGTGACGAACCGATATCTCAACCTGGTGCCCATCGTCGCGCGCAATGGTGATGAACTACAGCGGCCCGCCTATCAAATGATGGATGACGGAAAAGATGCCGACTACCTTGCCGCCACCGACTGGATGCTTGTCGGACCCGACACGCACATGTTCGTCCTGCTCGGCTTTCAAGGCGCGTCCATCATCCGCCGCGGCGCGCCGAAAACTCTGCGCACCTGGACCGACGACTTCAGCAATCTGTATGAGGTTTTGAAATGATGAATCTCCTACGCGGACGCGTTCGCTGGCTGCTCATTTTCTGGATGTTCATAATGAGCGCCATCGCGTATCTCGACCGCGTTAACATCTCCATCGCAGGCGGCGCCATCGCTCGGGATTTTCATCTCGATAACGTCCATCTCGGCTGGGTCTTCAGCTCGTTCGTGCTCGGATACGCCCTTTTCCAGGCGCCCGGCGGACGTCTCGCAGATCGATTTGGGCCGCGACGTATTGTCACCCTCGGCGTAATCTGGTGGGGCGTTTTCACGGCGCTGAGCGCCTCCGTGCCCGTTATGGCCGGAGCTCTCTGGATCATGATCGGCGTTCGCTTCGCGCTTGGCATGGGAGAAGCCGTGGTCTATCCCGCGTCCAACCGCCTCGTCGCAAAGTGGATTCCCTCGAACGAGCGCGGCATCGCGAATGGCCTCATCTTCACCGGCGTCGGAGCAGGCGCCGGCGTCACACCGCCGCTGATCCGTTACATCCTCGAAAACTACGGCTGGCGTTGGTCATTCTGGTTCAGCGCCATCATCGGACTGCTCGCGGGGTTGGTCTGGCATTTCATCGCGCGCGACATTCCCGAGGAACATCCCTGGGTCGATCGCGAGGAACGCGAACTCATCGAAGCCGGCCTGCCGCAAGCGCCCGAACAACACGACTCGCATCGAACGCTGCCGTGGGCTGCCATCTTTCGCAGTAGAGATTTGCTCGCCATGACCGCGAGCTACTTCGCGTACGCCTACGCCGCCTACATATTCTTCACGTGGTTCTTCATTTATCTGAGTACCGTGCGCGGCCTGAATTTGAAAGCCAGTTCGTATTACGCGATGCTGCCTTTCGCGGCCATGGCGATCGGTTCGCTCCTGGGAGGTTATCTCAGCGACCGTCTCACAAAACGCTATGGAAAACGCGTCGGACGCTGTGGCATCGCGATCGTGGGCATCGGACTCGCTGCCGTGTTCATCGCTTTGGGAACGCAGGTGGCGAGCGCGGAGCTGGCCAGCGTCGTGCTCGCGGGAGGCGCGGGCGCACTCTATCTGTCGCAAAGCTCATTCTGGTCCGTCACCGCCGATCTCGCCGGCTCATCGGCCGGTTCGGTTTCGGGCGTCATGAATATGGGCGGCCAGATGGGCGGAGTGGTAACGGCCTCGCTCAGCCCGTGGATCGCCGGCCATTTCGGATGGACCGCATCGTTCCTCACCGCAGCCGCGCTCTGCGCTCTAGGGTCGGCCGCGTGGGTTTGGGTAGATCCAGAGAAGAAGTTCGTGGTTGTTGGTTCGTAGTTGTTGGTTTTCGAACACGAACTAACAACGACGAACTACCAACGCCAATCGGCCTTAGCCGCCTTACTTTCTCGCTCCCCGTTGCGGCGACTTCACCCGCGATTGATGCAGCTTCGTACGCCTCCGGCTCGGCTTGTGAATGATGAACGTTCCGCTGCCGATATACTCGGCCTGAAACAGATTCTCTTTCTCTTTCGCTACCGGCTTAACGCCGGCAGCCGCCGCAATCTTCCCCGCGGCCGACCCGATCGTTTTCGCCGCGCTCACTAATGTTCCACTTTTCGCTTCATCAGCCATATTCCTCTAATTGTGACACGGGATCACAGCCTTCCGATCGCCAATCGCGCAATCTTCTCCACCGCCTCCGACACCTGCTCCGCATCGCCGAACCCCAGCATGGAAACCAGCAGACAATCGTGTTCGCCGCGAAGGACGTTGAGCTGCGTCCCGGCGGTGTCCATGTCGAAGAAGAACGCCCGTGTTCCGATCCCGTTCACGTCGCGCAGTTTCGCGTGAGGAAGCGCCGCATGAATGTTCTCGATCTCAGAGTCGACGTCCAGTTTTGCCGGCGAGTGCCGCAGCGCGACCGTGACATGCCCGCCGCCCGACCTAAACTCGCAGGTCGACCCGGCGCTGTCTCGCTCCTCTTTCGCATTGCCCACTCTGATGCCGATAGCTTGCGCGATCTCGGCCGCGGATATCGTCTCGCAAGCCGTCACGGTCTTGAGTTCAGCCGGAAATACAGATGGACGCGTGGAAGTGTGCGCCAGGGGCGCTAACAAGAGAGAAAGGTACAGCGAGAGCGGCATGTTCCATTGAACGACCCGTACGTCGAATAGTACAAGAGTGCCAAAGTCCCGCCTGTTCCAGTACGGGCTAGCGGATTCCCAAGAACCGCCCAAAATCGCGCCGCAAACGTCCCCAGCCGCGCTGCGTGCTATTCAAACTCGCAAGCTCCCCGTCCGATGCATTTGCAGTTGTCACAACGCCCTGCCCTCCGCAGGTCTGACAAATGCCCGATCCTTGACATATGTGGCACTTGCCGGTTGCACCGGTAAGTACGCTCTGGAATCCGTAGGACTTGCCGGTGCCCCGGCAATTAGCGCAGAGCCCATTGCCCCGTTCCGGAACAACGGGCGCGCAGTCGCCGCAAGGTTGGGTCGAAGCCTGCACAGCGTCCATTTCAAACTCCTCGCCGCCGATTATACTATACAAAAAGCGTCAGTAATTTGGAATATGACTCAAGTGAGCTATACGAAGTTTCAGGCTAATTCCGTCAATCGGGCACCTAGATATTCCAGAACTTCCGCCGGAGCCTGGATTCCATCGAGAGGCAGCCGCAGCACGCCCGCTGGTGTGAATTGCGCCCCCTGAGTCCCCGCGATGAGTTGCATCAGCCGGTTCGGATCGATGCGCGAATCTTTGTGGAACTTCACATTCAGCGCGCCTTGCCGCCGGTCGATCGCCTCAATTCCGAGCCGTTGCGCTCGGCTTTTCAGCACCGAAAATTTCAAAAGCGTCGCCACCGCCTCCGGAGGCGGCCCGTAACGGTCGGCCAATTCCGACAAAATTCGCTCCGCATCCTCCGGCGTATTGACGTCCGCCATCTTCTTATACGCCCGCAATCTCTGGTGCTCATCGGAAATATATTCCGATGGAATGCGAATATCCAGCCCGAGATTGAGCGTCGAATGGACTTCGAGCGGCATCTCCTCGCCCTTCAATTCGTGGACTGTTTCCTCCAGCAGCCGCACGTACATATCGAACCCGACGGCGCCGATATGTCCATGCTGTTCGCCTCCCAAGATGTTCCCCGCGCCGCGCAGTTCCAGATCGAGCGCCGCAATCTTGAAACCCGCGCCCAGGTCGCTAAACTCCTTGAGCGCCGCCAGCCGCTTCTTGGCTACTTCGCTCAATTCCGTATCGCCGGGGACCAGCAAGTAGGCGTACGCGCGCCGGTTCGATCTCCCCACGCGGCCACGCAGTTGATACAGCTCCGAAAGACCGTAGCGTTCCGCGTTCTCGATGATCATCGTGTTCGCGAGCGGAATGTCGAGCCCGTTCTCGACGATCGTAGTGCACACGAATACATCGTATTCATGCCGCATGAAGCCGAGCAGCACCTTCTCCAGTTCGGACTCGCCCATCTGCCCGTGCCCCACGCCCACGCGAGCCTGCGGCAACAGCTCTTTAATGCTCGCCGCCCGCTGGAAAATCGAATCCACGCGATTGTGTACGAAGTAGACTTGCCCGCCGCGGCTCAACTCCGTGTCGATGGCCGTGCGAATCAGCTCCGGATCGAAGTGCGCCACCACCGTGTGGATCGCGAGCCGATCCTTGGGAGGCGTCTCAATCACCGACATGTCGCGGATGCCCAGCAGCGACATGTGCAGCGTGCGTGGGATCGGCGTGGCGCTCATCGTCAGCACGTCCACGTTCTTCTTCAACTGCTTGAGCCGCTCTTTGTGGCGCACGCCGAAGCGCTGCTCTTCATCGACAATCAAGAGGCCCAAATCGCGAAACTCAACATCCTTAGAAAAGATGCGATGCGTCCCGATCAGCACGTCCACCTTGCCCTCGGCGGTCTCTTCCAGAACCTGTTTGATCTCCTTCGCCGTCCGGAACCGGCTCAACATTTCGATCCGCACTGGGAACGCCGCGAACCGCCGCTTGAAGCTCTCGTAATGTTGAAACGCCAGCACCGTGGTCGGCGCCAGCACGGCCACCTGCTTCCCATCGCCCAGCGCCTTGAACCCCGCGCGCATCGCGACTTCAGTCTTTCCAAAACCGACGTCGCCGCACAGCAGCCGATCCATGGGAGTGGTGCTCTCCATATCTTTCTTGATCTGCTGCACCACCGATAGTTGATCCTTTGTTTCCGTGAATTCGAACGCGTCTTCGAACTCGCGCTGCCAGTTGCTATCGGGCGAAAACGAAAACCCCTCGGCCATCCTGCGCTGCGCGTAGAGTTTCAACAACTCGTCCGCCATGTCGCGCATCTTCGCCTTGACGCGCGATTTGGTCCGCTCCCATGTGACGCCGCCCATGCGGTCGAGCGGAGGCGCAGCGCCTTCTCCCGAGCCGCGAAATTTCTGCACCAGATCCATGCGAGTGAGCGGGACGTACAGCCGCGCGTCGCCCGCATACTCCAGCAACATGAAGTCGCCTTTTTGATCGCCTTGCGCCAGCTCTCGCGTGCCCAGAAATTTGCCGATTCCGTGCGTCACGTGCACCACGAAATCTCCCGGCTTTAGATCCGCGATGTCGGCCTGGAACGCGCCCAGTTGGGATCGCGATGGCCCCGGCCGCGCCACAACATCGGAGGTGTCGAACAGATCCTCCGACCCGAACACCACCACCTTCGATCCTGGGAACGCCGCGCCGCGCCGTATATTTCCCTTCACCAGGAAAGTGCTGGCCACCGCCCCCGCCATATACGACCGCTCCGCCAGATAACGCCGTGTCGCGTCTCCCGGCTCGATGGCAAGCTGAAATGGAACCGAGTATTCCTGAAGAATGTCGGCCATGCGCTCCAGTTCGCCGTTCGATTGCGTGAAGAAAACCACGCGGTTGCCCTGCTCGACCAGATTGCGCGCCTCCGCCACCGCAACCTGCATGTTGCCGTGAAACGTCATCGACGGCCGCGTCGCGATGTGCGTGCTGGTGGCATGCGTCAGGTCGAGTTCGCGCATCTCCACCTCGGCTTGATCCTCAACGTGCGCGCGCAGTTCGTTCCAATGGAAAAAGTTTTTCTCCGTTGGGCATGGCGGCGGACGGCCGGGATCTTCCAGGCGCTTCCAGAGCCTCTCCGCCGCGGTTGAGATCTGCTCCGGCTCATCGAAAAGCACAACGGGCTTTTCGATCAGCGTGAATAGCGAGTTGCTGCGCGGGCGCACCAGCGGCACGCAATATTCCCAACCCGAGAACGCATCGCCCGGACTCGGCGTTTCAATTTGCTCCGCGATGGCCTGGAACAAAGCGCGCGATTTCGGATACTCCACGATCGGAAGCACCGTCACTTCATTCACCTTCAACACGGACCGCTGCGTGTCGACGTCGAATCGCCGGATCGATTCGATCAAATCGCCGAACAATTCGATGCGCACCGGCTTCGAGTTTTCGGCCGGGAAAATATCGAGAATGCCGCCGCGTAGCGAGTAGTCGCCGGCCATCTCCACCGGCTCGCGCCGCTCATACCCGACGCTCTCCAGATGCGTAATGAGATCTTCCAGCGGAATTTCTTCATTTACGCGCAGCGTCAACGCGAGCTGCCGGTAAAATTCCGCGGATTCGGTTCGCAGCAGAGCGGATGCCACGGGAGTAACGGTGATGGGCGCGCGCCGGTTCGCAATGCGCCATAATCCGATGGCGCGCTGCGCCGCAATCTCGCTGTGCGGCGAGAGGCGCTGCGAAGGAAGCACGTCGAGCGCGGGAACAAGCTGCGGACGCGGAACATCGGCGGTGACGAGAAGGTCGAAAAATGTTTCAATCGCTTCCGCCAGCGTCTCGGCTTCTTTGTTGCCGTCCGCAATGACGATGAGCGGACGCTCCGTCGCCTGCCACAGCAGCACCGTGTACAGCGCTTTCGCCGTGGTGGTGAGTCCGGAAAGAGACAGGCGCGCATGCGGGTCGCGAAGGAGCTGTCCCACGGCTTCCTGAAAGGCTGCTTCTCTTCCGAGGCTTTGGAACAGATCGCGGATTGCGGGATGGGTCAAATCGAGGTTCTTGTTCCATTTTACCGGACCCGCTTCGGGCCGCGATTGGATACAGCGCGCCGACCACGGGCATCGATTTATTGAAGCGGAGGTGTTGCCGCGCCGCGCGACAGCCATCGGCGGGCGGATCGCATCCGGCAATTGGGTGAAAAACAATCGGAGCGAGCCGCCAGGACGTGAGTCGAAATGTTCTTATCATTCCGCCGCGCGAATGCTCGAAACGTTCCGAAGAACTACCGGGCTATTCGCGGTACTCAAGTTGCACACACACACGGTTGAGGAGAGCTATGAGCACAAAAGTGAGTAACAGTTACCTGGGAGTGGTGGCTGTCCTGGCGATGTTTGCCGGGTTCGCGTACGCCCACAACAGTCACCACGATCTGAACGGAACCTGGAAATTAGTTCCAACCCGAAGCGATTTCGGCGGCGAGCCAGTGATCGAAACTGGGACGGTCACGATCAACGATCGTGAACACAACATAACCATATCGCGCAGCTTCACCTTCGATGGGGCGAATCAAACCAATTCCTTCAGCTTTACTACCGACGGCCGCGAAAACGCCACCATTCGGGAAGGCAAAGATTTCAAGAGCAAAGCGAAATGGGATGGAGACGTTCTGGTGGTCAATACGACGCAGGACGCTGCAACTAGCAGCGAACGCTACGAGCTTGCGCCCGACGGTTTTCTGCGTCTGTTCGTGGAGCGCTCCGGCCACCGTCCCGTCACTCTGTATTTCCAGCGCCAGTAAATGGTTGCAAATTACCCACGATTCGACATATACTAACTCTTCATGCATTCGGCCACGTCGCTCTCGTTTCGATTTAGGTACTGGTACTTGGCCTAAGTTGTAAACGGGTGGCGTTGGCAGGACGGTAAGTTCAGCCCACTCGAAAGAGTGGGCTTTTTGCTTTTTAGAGGA
>JBEKUT010000352.1:0-7734 GCA_049514735.1 Bryobacteraceae bacterium | reverse complement strand
GGCTGCGGTCTTCGGATCCCTGGCTGGCGACGTCGATGCGGGCGTTCCTGCCGGTCTCGATCACGACTTCTTTCCAACCGGCGCGATCCTCGAAATTGTGGTCCTCATATTCGAGGTGGCCGGGCGCGGCGTCGATCCGCAGATGGCTGGCGATCCTGATAATCGGAAGATTTCCGGCGCCATCGGCGATAACAAATTCAGCCGATTCGACTGTGGGACGGAGTGCGTGACCGTTGGCTGTGAAGGTGAGATTGCGAGCCCAAAGACGGGCCTGTTCCGTCGCCTTACGCTGCAGGTCGGCTTGCGGACTGGTTCGTTCCAGCTTCCAATCGCGCAACAGTTCAAAGGTTGGGATTTCGGCCAGATCGAGCACGTAGACGGTGTCTACATGACCGGCAGAGACCTGGATTTTCGCGTAATGATTGATGCTGAAATTGCCCATGGGATGGGCATGCAACGCCGCTGTCACCAGCAATACAGTCAGGGTCGGTAAGAAGCGCATACCAACCCAGATACGGATTTGGCGGGACTATCGGATGTGAGCTGGGAAAGAAAGATCAGGATTAATTAATGTCACGGGCGTGGGGTAATTCGAGTCTATGTTAACGCTCGGGGGTGTGGTGCGACGATTCGCCGATTACCCGGTGCTGGGTGACCAGGGCTTCCCAAGCCGATCAAGAACATCGGCGCTCCGTTCTGAGCCGTGACCGGCAGGGAGCGGAAATCGCCCGTGATTTTTTCGAGATGTTCTTCAACGGTGAGGCTGTAGACCGCGGATCAGCACGCCTGTGTCTACGAGCATGCGCTAAATGCATCCGGATAGATGTTTTCGCGCTTCAGAGCTTCATCGCTCAAAAGCGGTGTTGTGCGATCGTGGTTTTCAGCCCATTCATGAAATCGGCGAGCCCATTCTCTCGGATTGGTTTCTGTAGCTGAGCGATCGAGGACGGCTGCGCACCCGCATGTAGCTCGGCGATTTGTTCTACCCATCGCTCAACCGTAAGACCGTGGGCTGCAGCCTGGGCCGCGAGCGCCGCCGCTTTTTCGTCCGAAAGTGTAATGGTCAGATTCATGGAATGTTTCCGGTTAACTTGTCCTCATTCGCCGCTACGTCCTGAGCGAAGCCATTGAACATCTCACGTGAACATCTCGCGCCGGTTCTCGTCAATTTCTCCCTCGGACGGGCCGGGACCATACTTGGCGAGCAGACCGTAACCGGACTTCTTGGACTTAAGATCTTGGCCTTCCCTCGGTTTCACAACCTCTTCAAGCGGGCGACGGGTGAGGCCCTCCAGCGAAACCCCTTTGCGCCATTGCTTCGGCCTTGAGAGCCGCTGCCAGTTCGTCCGGGAGATCAATGGTCAAGTTCATGCCGTTGCTTCTTTCCAGGTTAACCCCGATCGGCACGCGCGGCGTGCACGATACTGGTGAGATGCAACGGCCGGGAGGCATAGTGATTGGATAGGTATTTGCTGGTCCTGATCGGCGGGGGTCTGGGGGCGCTGGCGCGGTATATCGCCGCAACTTTCATTACCCAACGCTTCGGCGCGCTTTTTCCGTGGGGCACGTTTGCGATCAACGTGACCGGATCGTTCACGATCGGACTGCTGATGACGATCTTTACCGAGCGCGTGATGCATCCTTATTGGAGGCTTTTATTGGTGGTCGGCTTTCTGGGAGGGTACACCACCTTTTCGAGTTTCGAATATGAGACTCTGCAGGCGGTGCGGAGCGGGGCGCGCTGGATCGGCTTGCTGAACGTGGTGTGCAGCGTCGCGTTTGGCTACGCGGCGGTGTGGCTGGGGGCCTTGATGGGCGGAAGCGGGAAGTGATCTACTCCGGCGGCGCGCGGTATCCCTGCCGCCAGTAGACGGACAGCTTCGGCGATCCCGGTGGACGTGACACCTGCACGCGAACATGGTGGAACTTTCCGTCGGCGCTGCCTTTCGGCGGGGCGTATCCAAGAACGTATTGGGAGCGCAGCTCCTTGCCGAGTTGATCGGCGGCTGCGGCCAGTTGACGGCCGGTCTGCACCTGGATGTGACGTCCGCCTGTCCGTCCGCATAATCTCGAAAGCAGATCGGGGCCGCCAAATACCTCCGCCGACTGTTCCGGCAGGAAGGCCGTGTCGGGCATCTCGATGGCGTACATCTGCACGTCCGCCTCATCAAGCATGCTGCTGAGCTGATGCTCGGTATAGCTGCTGAAATTGTCGCCGCCGTCGGAAAGGATCACGAGGGCGCGGCGCGGATTCTTCGATTGCCGAAGCTGGTGGATTCCGAGAGCGATGGCATCCAGCAACGACGTGCGGCCGTGCGCCTGATCCATCAGGACGCTGTTCTCAATTTCGGCCGGCGCGGTTGTCCATGGCACCGTCACTCGCGGGTGCTCCGCAAACGTGATGAGCGAAAACTCGTCGGCTTCATTGGCGCCACTCAGAACTGCGCTCAGCGCCCGCCGCGCTCCCGCGATTTTTCCATTCATGCTGCCGCTGACGTCCAGGAGGACGGCGAGTGAGATGGGCACGTCTTCTTCGCCGAAGTAGGTCACGATTTGTTCGGAGCTGTCCTCGAAAATATGGAAGCTGTCGCGGCTGAGACCGCGCACCGGCCGTTCATGGCGATCGAGGACCGTCGCATTGATCAGCACGACGTTGGCATCGGCGTGGAACTGGGCATCGCGAGTCTGCGCCAGCAGAGTTGGAACCACCGCGCAGAGCAGCAAGCTTGCGATACCGAATCGCTCCACGGCGAAGTTCATAGAACAACCATAGGCGCGGTGGCGCGGGGCCACAATGAATTGCTTAGTACGTTTGCGCCGCAGCACTCGTACTTACCGTACTAACCCTTCGCGGGAGTTTTTTTCGCGGTTCGTTTGCGAGCCGGCGGTTTGTTCTTGATCATTTCAAGGCGTGAACATGCCGCGGCAGCGCGCAGACGCACGGGCTCCTTGGGGTCTTCGAGCAGAGGCGTCAGGACCGCTTCGAGAGACGGATCGTCGCGGAGCGCGAGCGAATGGACTGCTGAAGCACGGACGGACCAGTCCTTGTCCGACAGCGCGTCTTTCAAAGCCTGCAATGTATCGGCGCTCTTGTCCTTCGAAAGAAGCAGGCAAGCGGTGGCGCGGCCGGAAATGCTGGGGTCGAACAACAAGCCTTCCATGGAGGATACCCCCGTTCCCACACCCGGAAATGGGACGAAACCCGCGCCGGCCCTGACCGCAAACAAGAACATCGGCTTGGGCGTGTGCAACAGGCGCAAGGCGTCGCGCTTTTGCCTGGTCAGGAAGCCCGATGACGTTTTGGTCTCTCCGCCGACCACGGAGAGAAGCGCTCTCTTGCCTTCCGGATCGTTGAGCGTCCACAGCGCTTTGGCGGCGGCGAAGCTAACCTCCGGGACCTCGTCGTTCAGGGCTTTTTTCAAGGCCGGGATGGTGCCGGGATTCTTGAGATCCACCAGGCTGGCGACCGTGGCAACGCGGACGGGGACATCTTTGTCGTCGAGCGCCGATTCCAGCAAGGAGCCGAACGGCTCACCCGTTGCGGCCAGGCTGAGAGCGATTACCGCCTCCTTGCGGGTATCCGGGTTCTTGTCCTTTAAAGCCGCCTCAATGATCCCGCGCGATTGTTCGAGGAGTGGACTCGCGGGCTGCGCCAGTACTATCGGGCTGAGAGTAACAAGACTGAAAAGAATGGTTCGCACGTGCATATCAGTATAATGCGAAGGCTCCGGACTTGCCTCCGCACGCAACAGGCGCTACTCTCCAAATGGGAGCAGTCTTATGCGCCTGGCTTTATTTATAGTTCTGAGTTGCTCAGTCGCCACTGTTGCTTATGGGCAACGCGGCGGCCATGGTGGAGGCGGCGGTGCGCGGGGCGGTGGTGGGGTGTCCCATGCAGGCGGCGGGGTCTCGCGCGGCGTTTCCGGTGGTGGTCTGCGAGCCGGTTCCGCCTATCGCGGCAGTGCCAGTTACCGCGGCGGCTACGGATATCGGGGTGGTTACCGGGGCAGTTACGGTTATCGTTTCTATGGACCTCGATATTACGGGTGGCCGTATTTGTACGGCTATGGCAACGGTTACGGCTACTATGATCCGTTCTTCTGGGGCGACGACTATTACGACAATTCGAACGGCGACGCCTATGCAGGAGCGCCTTACGGTTACGGCTACAATTCCGATTGGTCCCCGGCGCCCAATTACGCCTACGCGCCGCCGCAGCCCCCGCCCCCTCCCATGGTGCTCCAAGCCGCGCCGCAGCCAAATGCTTCCAGGGCGGCCGGCGATACGCCGTCTTTTCTGATCGCCTTCAACGATCACAATATCAAGCTGGTGGCGGCATACTGGACCGAGAAAAACAGCTTGAAGTACGTGACGATGGAGCATGAGATCAAGACTGTTCCCCTGGCCGACGTAGATCGGGATTTGAGCAGGCGATTGAATCGGGAACGTGGCGTGCAATTCGCGCTGCCGACCGGCAAAGGCTAAGACGCCCGCTTGCCGACGCGCGCAAACGTTCCGTAACAGAGCCGTGACCGGAAGGGAGCGGTCTTCGAGGCGTTTCGAAGAGCACCTGATCTTTACGAAAACGGCTGCTCGAGCGACGAGCTCTGCGGCGTCAGCAACTCCGCGCCCGATTCCGTGATGTGCATGTCGTCTTCGAGCCGCACGCCGAATTCGCCTGGGATGTAAATCCCGGGTTCATCGCTGAAGGTCATATTCGCGGCCAGCGGCATCGTGTTACCTCTCACAAGATAGGGCCACTCGTGCCCATCCAATCCAATCCCGTGGCCCAAACGATGCGTGAAGTATTTGTAGCCGGGGCCGTAGCCGGCGTCGACAATTACTTTACGCGCGGCCGCATCCACCGCCTGGCCGGGCACGCCGGGCCGCGCCGCCGCGAGAGCCGCGCTTTGAGCCTGATGCACAATGTCGAAAACCTTTTTCATTTTGTCGGTTGGCTTGCCGAGGACAAACGTGCGCGTGATGTCGGAGTTGTAGCCCTCCACGCGGCAGCCGTCGTCGATCATGACGATGGTTCCTTGCAGAATCTTCTGAGGCTGCACGGAACCGTGCGGCAAGGCCGAGTACTCGCCCACATTGACGCTCGCAAAGCCGGCGAAGCCGAGCGCTTGATAGGCGGTCCCGATGAGCGCGCTGAACTCCCGCTCCGTCATGCCTTCACGCACCGCTTTCCAGGACGCCTCGTAAGCTTCGAGCGTGACGCTGCAGGCCAGGCGCATGTTGGCCAGCTCGGCCGGACTCTTGATCATGCGGCATCCCGCTGTCACGGGGGTCGCACTGGTTAGCGTCGCCGCGGGCATCGCCTTCGAAACGCCTTCCGAGAAAACGTATTTCACCGTCTCTTCGATTCCCATCCGCCCGGTTGCCAGTCCGCGCTCTTTAAGCGACGAGGCCACCAGCGCGTAGGGGCTGTCGTCCTCCTGCCACGTGAATACCTGGGCGTGTTCGCCGCCGTTACCTTGCTTAATCTGCTCCCGCGCACGATCCTCTTCAAACGCCGGGGAGACGAAGAAAGGCTCGCCGCGGGCCGGAAGCATCATGACAAAAAGCCGTTCGCTGTTGCCCCAGTGGACGCCCGAAAAATATTCGAGCGACGTGCCACCCGTAATGCAGAGAGCATTGATCTTCTGCTCCGCCATAATCTGCTGGGCCCGCTCGATGCGCTTGCGCCGTTCGTCCGGCGTGATCGGGGTGGCTTCGGACCGGCGGCTCTTGAGTTTAGCGATCGGTGAATCGGACGGCGCGGCGGAAAGAGCGGCGGTTGCGGCTGTAGAGACCAGGAAAGCTCGGCGGGTGGGCATGCTCCAGTTTATATCGGAAGCGATGGAACAATGCCTGGCGCGGGTGCGTATCGTTGACATGGCGTTCCAAGAGATCCGGCATACATTTCGAATGCTCGCGAAAAATCCAGGGTTTACCGCGGTCGCCGCGCTTTCCCTCGCGCTCGGTATCGGCGCAAACAGCGCCATCTTCAGCCTGGCCGACGCGCTGTTGCTGCGCCCGCTTCCGATTGCCGATCCAGGAGCGGTGCTGACCGTCACCACCAATACGCCTGATAACCCCTACGGCGGCGTCTCGTATCCGGATTATCGCGATTTTCGGGCCAAGTCACAGTCGTTCGATGGCATTGTCGCCTTCCAGTACCCGACCTGGGGCGTCGCCAATTCCGCCAAGGACATCGCTCAAATGCGCATGGGCGCGCTGGTCAGTGACAACTTCTTTCGCGTCCTCGGCGTCGAGCCGGAGCTGGGACGCAGCTTCCGTCCTGAAGAAACGCAGGTTCCCGGCCGCAATCCCGTTGTGGTGCTCGGACACGATTTCTGGCTGAACCAATTCGGCGGCGATAAGGGAGTGGTGGGACGGACGATCCGCATGAACGGGATCGATTTTACGGTGGTCGGCGTTGCGCCGGAGAGCTTCACTGGCATGGATCAGTACGTACGGCCATCGCTGTTCGTACCCGCGATGATGGAACAGCGCTTGGAAGCCGCGAAGGAGAACCCGCTCGAACAACGCTCCAACCATGGCTGGAACGTGAAGGGTCGTCTGCGGCCGGGATATTCTCAGACGAGCGCGCAGGCCGAGTTGAGCACCGTCTGGAGCGGCATTCAGCGGCAGTATCCGGAAGCGGACAAGGGCCGCAATCTCGCCGTCAAGACGGAAATACAGGCGCGCTTCAAACAGGATCCCTACGACGCCATTCTAGTGATTTTCCTGATGGGGCTGGTGGGCCTGGTGCTGCTGATCGCCTGCGCGAACGTTGCGAATCTGCTGCTGGCGCGAGCCAGATCGCGGTCGCGCGAGATCGCGATTCGGATGGCGGTGGGCGCGAGCCGCATCCAACTGTTACGGCAACTGCTAACCGAGAGCGTAATTCTGTCGCTGATCGGCGGCGCGCTGGGGCTGGTGTTCGCCTATGGCGGGATTCGGTTCCTGCAAACCATTCAGATCCCCACAGATCTTCCCATTGTCATTGGAGTGCAACTGGATCGGCGCGTGCTCATGTTCAGCTTCCTGGCGGCGATGGCGAGCGCGTTGTTCTTCGGTCTCGTGCCGGCGCTGCAGAGCGTGAGGACCGAGCTGGTTCCCGCGCTGAAAGCCGCGGATCAAGGTTTTACAGCCAAGCGCCGGACTATCGGACGGAATATTCTGGTCGTCGCGCAAGTGGCGTTGTCGATGGCTCTCCTGGTCGCGGCTGGGATGCTGATCGACGCAGTGCGCAAGACGCTCACGATGAACCCGGGCTTTCGTACGGATCATTTGTTGACGATGGAATTCGACACGTCGCTGGTGCGCTACACGGAGGAACAGACGCGAGAGTTTTATCGCAATCTCAAGGAGCGCGCGCAGGCGGCGCCGGGCGTCAAATCGGTCGGGATGGTCAGCGTCATTCCTTTCTCGCCGAACCAGATGGGTCTGACCGTCATTCCGGAGGGCTATCAATTCCCGAAGGGTGCTGAATCGGCTGAAGTCGGCGACGCCGTAGCCGATGAGAATTTTTTCTCTACAATGCAAACGGGAATCATCCGAGGCCGTGCATTCACGGCGAACGACAAGGCAGACTCGCCCCGCGTCGCCATCGTGAACCAGGAATTCGCCAATACTTATTGGCCCCATCAGGACCCGATTGGGAAGCGGATGCATCTTCACAACAAGACAGGTCCGTGGGTGGAAGTGGTGGGCCTAACCAAGACCAACAAGTATTACTTTATC
>JBEKUT010000351.1:0-7739 GCA_049514735.1 Bryobacteraceae bacterium | reverse complement strand
TTTCAACTTCCACGAAAACGCGTTGCCCGCCAAGCCTTTCGCAACTCCAACCGCGCCCTTGGTTCCCTTGTTCACGGGCCTGACACCCGGATATCCGGGCCTGTATCAGATCAACTTTGTCGTACCGCCGTTGCAGTCCGCGCTCCCTTGTGCTGCCGGCGTTCCGCCTCCGCCGGCGGTGAGTGCGGTGAACACGAATCTGACAGTGAGTGTGGGAGGCGCCACTTCGTTCGATGGCGCGGCCATTTGCGTCTCTCTGCCGCAGTGACGCTCCTAGCGGAAGCGTGCGCGACAATTCAGCTATGAAAGAGCCTGGATACCCAGCCGCGCGCGTAGTCTCTCCGTTCGTGCATGCTCACTTCCTGGATCAGGCGGACCGCGGCGGTGAGAATGCCGCTTCTGTTCCCGGCGTGGCCAGCATCGAACAAATGATCGACGCCGCGTTTTGGACCAGCGTGCGCCGCGAGGAAGGATACGTGCCACGGATCTCTCTCGCCTTCCTTGCGCCGCAGCAGAGTGTGCAACCGCTGCGGTTCGAGCGGCCGCTCCCGCTTAGTCCGGACGCTCTGGTGAAGGTCGGAGCTGCCGCCGAACGCGCCGGAATTCACATCGGCGTTTGGCCCGAGGGAGACGAACTGCGGGCGTGGGGATTGACCACCGCAATCCCGCCGTTATGTTTCGTACTCGAAGTGACAGCTCCGGGGCTGCTCGTCATTAAACACCAACGCGGCCAGAAAGCGGGCAAGTACGTCAACGTGGCGGTGCTCGAAGGCGACCAGATCAAGATCATCGACGAGCGCGCTTCCAGCCTGCCCGATTGCCCTTCGCTAATCTCTTCGTTACTGGGATTTGAATCGCCTTCATCGTGGACCCATACCATAAACGTTCTGGTACAACTCGCGGTCTCGATGCGGGAGCATGCGCGCGGCGGATTGCTGCTCCTCGTTCCGGCCGGTTCCAGCGAATGGTCCGAATCGATCGTGCAGCCCTTGAGTTATGCCGTTTCACCGCCTTTTTCCAATCTGGCAAGACTTGCCCGAGAGACGCCAGAGGGGCAGCGCGCGCGGGTCTGGGAAGAGGAACTCAACCGGTTTGTGGATGCGATCGGGGGACTTACCGCAGTCGACGGCGCGACGGTGATGAACTCCGATTACGAGCTACTCGGCTTCGGCGCGAAAGTTCAACGGCGCAAGGGCTCCCTTCCCGTGGATCAAGTCGCCTTTACGGAGCCTATCGCCGGTAACGCCGCCGCACTCGTGCACCCCGAGCACATCGGTGGCACGCGACACCTGGCGGGCGCCCAATTTACGCACGATCAGCACGACGCTCTGGCGCTGGTAGCGTCGCAGGACGGACGCTTCACGGTATTCGCCTGGTCGCCGTGCGAGAACATGGTGCATGCCCACCGCGTCGACTCGCTGCTGCTGTAAGACTCGTTTCTGCTGTATGATGGCGTTGATGCTGGACGGCCATTTCCAGGCGGCGGTAATTGTGTGCGCTCTGGTTGCGCGCCCTGCGATGGCGCAGCCCAACGTTCCCGTGATATTCGGCGCGGAGAACTCGGCGAGCTACGTCGTAAATATCGCGCAAGGCTCCTTGTTCGTTGTGTACGGGATGAATGTCGGTCCGGCTCAACTAGTCCAAGCCAGCTCTTTCCCGGTGCCCGTGCAACTAGGCGGAACCTCCATGATGGTGACATCCGGGTCAACCTCCATAGCGTGCCCCATGATCTACGCAGTCAGTGGCGCCGCCGCGGCAGTGATGCCCTCCAACGTACCTGCCGGAAGTGCGATGCTGACTCTGACTTACAACGGACTGTCAACGCCATTCCCGTTTCCGGTTAATGTAGTGCCATCGTCGGTGGGCATTTATACGTTGGGCAGTTCGGGATTGGGAGGAGGAGTCTTCACGGGATTGGATGGGTCTGTGAAAACGTTTGCGGCTACCGCGAAGAACGGCGATATCGTTACCGCGTGGGCCACCGGCCTAGGTCCGGTCGGCGGGCCGGACAACCTTGTGCCTTCCACCTTCCCGAACTTTCCGGGAGTCGAGGTCTTCGTGGGAACGCAGGCTGCAAACGTGATTTATGCCGGACGCTCCGGATGCTGCGTTGGTCTCGATCAGATCTCATTCGAAGTTCCGGCGGGTGTGGCGGGCTGTTATGTGCCGGTCGCGGTGAATAGCGGGGGTACTGTAAGCAACTTCGTTTCGATCGCGGTGAGCGGCAGCGGCGGTCCCTGTTCGGACACGGCTCCCACCTTGCCGGTCAGCATCGTGAATCAAGCCTCGGCGGGACAGCCCATCAAGGCCGCTGCAATCGCCGCTGGTTCAGTAGCGGTGCTCCGCGGCCTGGGTTTCAATGAGAAGTTATATCTCGCTGAGACGCTCTCGAAGCTCTTGCGTGTCAAAGTCTCTCAGGAGGACGCTGGGAAGCTCCTGCTTGCGGAACAAACTCATAATCGGCGCGCGTTGCTGCGCGCCATGGCAAAATATGCCGCGGCGTGGAAGGCGCTGAATCCGGCAGCGAAAGCCACAGCGCAAGCCGTGCTGAATTCCAAACAGGAAGGCGCCGTTGCCGTATTCGGCCAATTTAGCTCGCCAGCAACTCTGGCCGGCGCGATTAGCGGTCTTTTCCCAAGCCAGGGCACATGTAGCGCGCTTCCATCTGTATTCACGGGGCGTTCGGCCAACGGGCTCGATGCCGGTTCTTCGCTGGCTCTCTCGGGTCCTGCTGGATCGTGGACCTTGGCGCCAACTCGAACCGGACAATATCAGGTATTGTTCGGAAGTACTCCAACCGGTCCGAACCTTCCACCTGGAACGTACTCGGTCACGGGCGCTGGCGGCCACGATTTGAGCGCGTTTAACGCCACGCTGAATGTTGGCGCAAACGTTATCTGGACAAACAAAACCGCCATTAATTCGATAGACCGTACTCAACCTTTGACAGTTACTTGGTCGGGCGGGACAAATCCGGGTTCTGTTCTTATCGGAGGTTATGTGTTTTCGAACACCGTAGGCCTGGTGGGCTTCGTTTGTACTGAGGACACCGGCAAAGGTTCCTTCACGATTCCCAGCTTTATTCTCTCCTTGTTGCCTCCCTCAGCGTCCGGTGGAGAAATGTTTATCAGTCCCCATCCGTTATCGCGCCAAGTGACAATCCCAGGGGTGGACATCGCCTATTTCATGGACGGCAGCAATGATTCGAAATCCGTCGTGTACCAATAGCCTTGGTTAGTTGCCGTGATTGACATCCACAGTCACCTGCTCTACGGCCTGGACGACGGAGCCCGATCGTTCGACATCAGCCTTGAAATGGCGAAAATGGCGCAGGAGTCCGGAACCACCGATATTGTCGCCACGCCGCACGCGAACTCCGCGTTCGACTTCGCACCGGATCTCATAGCCGGTAGAATTCAGGAACTGCAGGCGGCGGCTGGCGATGGCATAAAAATTCACCGTGGCTGCGATTGCCATTTGTCTGTGCAGAATATTCAAGCGGCTATGCGGGAACCAGAGCGTTTCTCTATTAATGGACTCTGCTATCTGCTTGTGGAGTTTCCGGAAGAGTCCCTTTTTCAGGGAAGCGAGCAGATCTTCAAAAGCCTGAAATCAGTGGGTTTGACTCCCATTGTCACTCACCCGGAGCGGAATGCTCACTTGGCAAGTGACATCCCGCGGCTGCGGCGCTGGGTGGAAAGTGGAATTCCCCTTCAGATAACTGCGCAAAGCATATTGTCGGATTTCGGACCGGGAATAGCGCGCTGGTGTCTGGACGTAATGAAGGAAGGGCTGGTCCACTTTGTCGCGAGCGACGCCCACGACCTGCTCCGTCGGCCTCCCAAGCTGGACCGTGCCTGGACCTTTCTAGCGGGCAAATTCGGCGAAGCATACGCAGAAGCTCTCCTGAATGACCATCCGCGCGCTGTGATCGAAGGCGAGCCGTTAGACATACGGCCATTCCGTCCTGAAGCCCCAAAAAAACGGCGCTGGTTCCAGTTTGGTGCGTAAGTTATGGCCGGCCGTTGTATACTTTTGAAGCGGCAATGCTCAAGAAGAAAATATGCATGCTCGGCTCTTATGGAGTCGGTAAGACCAGCTTGGTGGCTCGCTATGTTCACAGCATGTTTGCCGATAAGTACCACACCACGGTTGGCGTGAAGATCGACAAGAAAGTCTTGAGTGTCGATGGACGCGAGGTCACACTGATGCTGTGGGACATGGCTGGCGAGGAAGATGGCGCGCCAGTCAAACTGAATCAGGTCCGCGACGCGGCCGGGTATCTTCTGGTGGTCGATGGGGTCAGGCGTAAAACGCTGGACGTTGCCTGCAGCATCCAATCGCGCGTGGAAGGCGAAATTGGCCGCCGGCCCTTCCTCCTGTTGGCGAACAAGGCGGACGACCGCGCCAATTGGGAGGTCCCGGACACCGCCTGGGCCGAGTTGAACGGCCGCGATTGGACCATCCTCGAAACCAGCGCGAAAACGGGCCAGCACGTGGAAGAAGCTTTTCTCACACTTGCCTCACGCATTCTTAAGGCGCAAGACGATGCAACCCTCTCCGATGAAGACGACTGAGGAGACGGGGTGGAGCGATCTTCCCGCCGTCCTCGACCTCGCCGTTTTCGAGCAATTGCCCGATGCCCGCTTTCGGCCTGTGGGCCGCTTGCCTGATTGGTTGCCGCTTCCCGCGAACCGCCCCGGAGAGACCATCGATCTGACCGAGCACTTCCCTCTGCTCGAACTATTTTTCGCGGAGTGCGAACCGGCCTGGGAGTCGACGGCCGGGCTGAGGATGGACTCCGACATCTGGAGCGAACAGGGCGCGCACGGACGCGAGCTGTACCTGCAGGCCGTCGCCACATCCGCCGGCGGCAGGCGTCTCATTATTCTGCGGTCACTGCCAGAGGCGCTTTTCACTTACCAGCAACTTGCCCACGACCTGGAACTGGAAAAAGAGCGGGTCGAGCGCATGAGCCGCGAGCTGATTGCAGTGAATCGCGAACTAGAGCGAGCCACTCGCGCGAAGAGCGATTTCCTGGCCACCATGAGTCATGAGATCCGGACGCCGCTGAACGCCATCATCGGAATGGCCGATGTCTTGTCCGGAACCACGCTGACTTCCGAACAACAAAAATGCGTGGATGTGTTTCAACGCAACGGGGTCAGCCTGTTAAATCTCATCAACGATATTCTCGACCTTTCGAAAGTGGAGTCAGGCAAGGTCGAGCTTGAAGTGATGCCCTTCGATCTGGCCGATGTGATCGCCCGGGCCATGGAGGTGGTAGAGGTCCGCTCCACCGCAAAAGGCCTCACGCTACGCCAAACCATTGGGCCTGGCGTCCCGGTTTTTCTCGCCGGCGACCCCAACCGATTGCGGCAGATCGTTATCAATCTGCTCGGAAATTCCATCAAGTTTACGGAACATGGCGGGCTCGAAGTGCAGGTCGAGTCCGATCCCGAAGACGCTCGGCCCGGCTCCCTGCGCTTCGCCATTTCAGACACGGGTATCGGGATCCCCGCCGATAAGATCGACCAGATTTTCGAGAGTTTCACGCAGGTCGATAGTTCCACCACGCGAAAATATGGCGGCACCGGCTTGGGCCTGACGATCTCGCGGCAACTGGTGGAACTGATGGGGGGACGGATCTGGGTCGAGAGCATGGTGGGGAAGGGAAGCACCTTTTTCTTTACCGCCAAGTTCGGGTTGCAGGAGAATCAATCGCAACGACCCGAGCCAAGAGCAACAACACCCGGCGTTGCATCGACCTCGGTGCGGCCCGGCCTGCGCATCCTCTTGGCCGACGACTCCGAGGACAACCGGTTTCTGATTCTTTCGTATCTCAATCACGCCCAAGCCTCCATTGATGTCGCCGAAAACGGCGCGATCGCCGCGCGGATGTTTCGATCCGGCCGTTACGATTTGGTTTTGATGGATGTCGAGATGCCCGTCATGGATGGGTACGCGGCGACTCAAGAGATTCGCCGTTTCGAGCGGCAAACCGGCGCGTCACCCACACCTGTGCTGGCTCTGACAGCGCACGCTTTCGCGGACATGGCGGAAAAGAGTCTCGCGGCGGGATTCACGGGTCATCTCACGAAGCCGATCCGCAAGGTCACGTTATTAGAGGCAGTCGGTAGCGCGGACGATCGCGAAGCGTCGTCTGCGTTCGTCGATGCTCACTTCAAAATCCCCATCGAACCGGGGATGGAAGACGTCGTGCCTGGCTACCTGGACAAACGGCGCAAAGAGATTCCACAATACCAGCAGGCCCTGGCGAACCAGGATTTCGACACCATCCGCATGCTGGGCCACAAGATGAAAGGTACCGGGGCCGGATATGGATTCGAAGAGTTGACGTCTCTGGGCGGCGCGCTCGAACAGGCGGCGCTCCGCAAAGATATTCCTGAAATTCAGACCAAGCTCGACGAATTCGCCCGATATGTCGAAGCCGTCGAGTTGGAGTACCCTGAATCATAAGCGGTTTATAAAACATTAGAGGAAGCCCTCGTGCTCGTGCGCTTTTGGGGAACTCGCGGATCGATTGCCACGCCCGGACCGTCGACGACGCGGTACGGTGGCAACACCTCGTGCGTCGAAGTGGTGACCAAATCGGGCGTCCGATTCATCCTCGATTGCGGTACCGGGGCACGCCCGCTCGGCCTCCGGCTGATGGCGGATGGACCAAAACCAATCACCGCAACTATTCTGCTCAGTCACACCCATTGGGATCACATTCAGGGATTTCCGTTCTTTACTCCCTTATTTGTGCCGGGAAATCACATGACTGTCTGCGCTCCGCAAGGCGGCGGGCGCTCGCTTCTGGACGTTTTAGCGGGCCAGATGGAGTACACGTATTTCCCCGTGGAACTGGGACAACTGGGCGCGGCCATCGATTACAAGGACCTCGCGGAAGGCGCCTTCGAACTGGGCGGCGTTCAGGTTACGACGCAGTATCTCAACCATCCGGCCGCCACGCTCGGTTACCGAATCATGGCCGATGGAGTTACGCTGTTGTATCTCTGCGACCATGAGCCGTACTGGGAAAAGCTGTGGCGCTCCGATGCTGAACCCGGCAAGCTGGAATCGATTCTTCACGCGGGCGACCGCCGTCACGCGGTGTTTATGGAGAACGCCGACGTGGTCATTCACGATGCCCAGTACACGCCCGAAGAGTATCCTTCCAAGAAAAATTGGGGACACAGCACTTACTCCTTCGCCACGCAGATCGCCGCCACGGCGAACGTAAAGAGGCTTTTCCTGACCCATCACGATCCCACGCATGACGACGATTTTCTCAGCCGCATTGAAGAGCGCTCGCGTGAGATCGGCGCATCTCTCAACTCACCGATGAGAATCTCCTGTGCATTCGAGGGATGTGAGGAAACGTTTGAGAGCGATCCTTTCGAGCTCTTGCGCATTCGGGGGACGCAACTCCACGCCCACCCGCCCGACCGCGCCCTGCGCATTCTGATTGTCGACGACGATGAGGATCTTCGCATCCTGGCGCGCAAAGCTCTGACCAGGGGCGGTCATGAAGTCATGGAGGCGAGTGGCGGCGCTGAGGCGTTGGAGTTGATCGAGCGCGACAAGCCCGACCTGGTTCTGCTCGATTTGCTGATGCCGCCTCCGGATGGTTTCGAAACACTTCGGATTCTTCGATCCCGCGAGGCCACCCGTTCGCTTCCCGTGATTGTCCTGACCGCCAAAGGCGACGAAGCCAGCGCCACGGCAAGTTT
>JBEKUT010000350.1:0-7757 GCA_049514735.1 Bryobacteraceae bacterium | reverse complement strand
GGTGCCGCGCAGTTCCCCCAGTTGCTGTGAGATGGCGAGCGACTTGATGTAAAATTCGCGGGCCGTCGAGAATTCCCGCTCCAATTCGGCGACGATGCCCAGTTGGTGATAACTGGCAGCGATGCCCTTTAAGTTGCCGTGCTTCTCATAAATCGTGAAGGCCTTGGCATACCACTCCCGCGCCGCAAAGAAATCGCGCTGTCCTTCGGCGGCCCTGCCCAATTGGTGATAGGCAGTGGCTTCTCCCTCGAACTTCTCCCTCGTAGCGTAATGCTTAGCCAGACTTTCGTACAACCGGATCGCATCCCCGAATCTGCGCGAATGCAGAGAGAATACGGCCAACGATTGCGTCAGCGCCGCCGTGAAGACATCCATTGCGAGTTGCTCCGCCAGCGCCAAAGCAAAGTGGAAGTTGGCTCCATGCAGCACGAATGGAACCCTCTGCTCGTGCAATTCCTTTGGACCAAGAACTTCTGCCAGCCTGCCCATTACTTCTACGAACGTACGCTTGCAAGGCTCCGAAGCCTCTGCTCGCGACCTCAAATAGCTGGTAAGCAATGGGTGCATCTCATAAATGGCGTTGCCGACATCCCGCATAAGCCCCGCCGTACCAAGCGCGGCCAGAAGACGGTCGATTCGCCCACGCGTCCACTCGGCGTCCACCTGCTTCGCCATCAATTCTAATAGGCGCCCTTCAAGGTACCCTTCATGCAACCCGACCAGCCCCAACAGCGGTCGTAACTCCGGCGACAATCCCTGCTCGACAAACCGCAGCGTCCCGAACAGCCGACCCTGCTCCTCCTGCTCACTCAAACCAAGCTCCGCGATGTTGGTCCGCAACGCCTCCGAGACCTTCGCCGCTCCCATCTCCGCGACCTTCGGCAAAACCACTCGCATCGCCAGCGGATGCCCCGCCAACTGATGCATCAATCCCGCAAGCGCGGGCTCGTCGCGATCCACCTTCAGCCCAAGTTCCCGCAGAATGATCTCGCAATATTCCCAGCGCTCTTCGCCATCCAGCCCACCCAGCCTCAATTCAAAACGCTGCGTCGGTCCGAGCCATTCCTCTCGCGACCGGCTAGTAATGATCACGTTCCCCCGCCCCCCGCGAATCTCATCCAAGAACCGGCCTAACTCAGCCCGATCCTCACCCGTTAGGTTCGTCTCCGAAGACTCGAAGTTGTCCCACACCATCGGGACTCGCCGATCCTTCAGCGCCTTCCCGAGCAGCCCGATCTTATTCTTCGCGACGCCAAAGTTCTCGCCATAGAATCGCTGACCTATCTGATTGATCACATACTCAGCCGTCCGAATATCGCGAAAATCGAACCACATCGCGCCATCGAGGCCGCCCGTCTCATCCAGCCAGCGCAAGAACCCACGCGCCAGCGTCGTCTTCCCGACCCCTCCCAATCCCTGCACCAGAATCGCCGGCGTCTTGCGATGCAGCGCCCGCTCCATTGCGAGAATGGCGATGTCCCGGCCCACGAAACCGTACGGATCGCGATGCTCCCGCACCTCCTGCGGCAACCGCGATTCCGGCTCCTCCACCCTCGCCCGCGTCGCGAAGCCAAAATCGAGCGGGTCCTGCTGATAGAGCACCGGCAGCAGCCAGTCCTGCAGCGGATACCGTCCGCGGGCGCAGATGCGATCCTTATGCGCCAGCATCTGCTGCCGTCCTGCGCGAACCGCCTCGGCCGCGCTTCCCGCTTCGAACAACCGCCGATAGAACGCCGGCAGAAACTCCTGCGCCCCGCTGACGTAGAGCGAATACGCCATCGCCACCACGCTCCGCATCCCGCTCTGCAACAGCGCCGTGGCCACCGATGCAAATGGACTCTCCGCGCTCCCGCTCAACATCCCGGACTGGCACGCGTTAAGGACCACAGCCGGCACTGCGTATTCATGCAGCAGCGTGCTCAAATCGCTCGCCGATTTCGCGTCAGCCTCGCCGTTTTCATTCTCGAAAACCAGGCAGCCGCTCGGCCCTTGATATTGATGCCGGCCGTATTCTCCTGCGCCATCGCCAAACGCCCCGTGCCCATCGAAATGCAGCACGTGATAAAACCCAGGCCGTGCGTGAAGCTGTTCACGAAGCCGATCGAAAGTCGGCGGCCGCAGTACATCCACATGCGCAGGCAATCCCTTCTCACGAATCATTTCGACCAGCGGCCGGGCGATGGAGCGGTATCGAACGTCTCCCTTGTATGGGCGAGCAACCACCAGCAGAATATTGACGCAATCGGTTGGAAGATCGCCCAAAGCCGGAGGATCCGCAATCTTATTCAGCCGCCGTTCCACACTGCGGTGTTGCGAGACGTAATTCAACTGCGGATCGTAGAGCGCCTCCCAAGGCCAGGAAAGAATATTCGGATCGTCGCTACGGACCTGAAGGACGGAAGCACCGCCGAGCCAAGTACCGGCATCGCGCCGATCGAAAAGAGCATTAAATGCCTTGGTCCCCCACCCGCGCAGAGCATCCAGAACATGCTCGGCCTTCAAGGTATCGGGATGAAAAGGATAATCGAGAAAGTCCTCCAAATACCAGCGCAGTTCCCGCATCAAGTTCGAAGTCGGCTGACCCTCGACCGCGAACTCATAAGGCGACGGAATTGTCACGGCGTCAAGGCTCTTCACGTCCGAGGCCGACAGCCGCTTTAAAACGAACCCAGCCTCCCCGACATGTTCAATCGCCAGCACGCCCGCATTACTCATCCGCGCCGATTATATCGAATTATCCGCCCCAAAAAACGAGTACAAAATATTTTCAACCTTTTTTCAAGCCGCCTAGCTCAAATCAATCAACGACTTAACGCTCAAGACCCGCCGCACCGCGCATGAACTGGTACGCCGTCCCGTATACTCAAATCAAAAGCGAACGCCCGAACATACAACGTCGAACGTAGAACGTAGAACGTTTCCGAGCGGCACTGCGGAAGCAGACCCCCTATTCCAGCCTCCGCAACGTCCTCCACCAAACAACAACCCCTTACACCCGAACAACATAACTCGCTATACCTACTCCCGACGCAAAACACCGAGCGCACACGCACAACGAACGACGAACTAACAACTACGAACGACGAACGCCGAACATCCCGCGCTACACTGAAAGTTCCAGTCGCACGGATCGTACTGACCCGTGCCTGCCCATGATGAAAGAGAAAATTCGTTCCACAACCATACTCTGCGTGCGCCGTAACGCCAAAGTCGTCATCGCGGGGGACGGTCAGGTGACCCTCGGCCAGGAAGTCCTGAAAGCCTCCGCCAAAAAGCTGCGCCGCCTCTACAACAACAAGATCCTCGCCGGATTCGCCGGCTCCACCGCCGACGCGTTCGCTCTCTTCGCGCGCTTCGAAGCCAAGCTCGAGCAGTTCAACGGCAATCTCCCGCGCAGCGTGGTCGAGCTTGCCAAGGAATGGCGCACCGACCGCGTCTTGCGGCACCTCGAAGCGCTGCTCCTGGTCGCCGACACGCAATCCACCTTTATTGTTTCGGGCAACGGCGACGTGATCGAGCCCGACAACGACATCGCGGCCATCGGCTCCGGCGGACCCTTTGCCAAATCGGCCGCCGTGGCGCTGATGCAAAACACCGCCCTCGAAGCCCGCCAGATTGCCGAAAAATCCATGACCATTGCCGCCCAAACCTGCATCTACACTAACGACAACTTCACTTTTGAGGAGCTGGGCTAATGGTCATCTATTTACCCGGTCAGGCGAATGGAGAAGCCCCCCTGCTCGACGAACTGACTCCCCGCGAAATTTGCGTCGAACTCGACAAATACGTGATCGGCCAGGCAGACGCCAAGAAAGCCGTCGCCATCGCGCTTCGCAATCGCATCCGCCGCCAGAAACTCGAACCTGAAATGGCCGAAGAGGTGATGCCCAAAAACATCCTCATGATCGGGCCCACCGGCGTCGGCAAGACGGAGCTGGCGCGGCGTCTCGCGAAGCTCGCCAATTCGCCGTTCCTCAAAGTGGAGGCCAGTAAATTCACCGAAGTCGGCTACGTCGGCCGCGACGTCGAGGCCATGATTCGCGATCTGGTGGACATTTCCATCGACATGGTTCGCGAAGAACGCCTCGATGAAGTCTCCGAACGCGCCGAGCGCAACGCCGAGGAGCGGCTCCTCGATCTGCTTATGCCGCCTCAGCCGGAGGCGTCGGAAAGCGCCGACCGCACGCGCGAAAAGCTCCGCGAGAAACTCCGCGCCGGCAAACTGGACGACCGCATGGTCGAGATCGACGTCAAGGAGCGCGGTCCGACCTTCGAACTTTCCACCGCCGCCGGCATGGAGGAGATGGACATCAATCTAAAGGATGTCCTGCCCGGCCTCTTCGGCCAGCGTACGCGCAAACGCAAGATGCGCGTCAGCGAGGCAATCGAGTACCTGGTCCAGGAGGAAGAGCAGAAGCTCATCGACATGGACCAGGTGACCCGCGTGGCGCTGGAACGCGTCGAGCGCAGCGGCATCATTTTCTTGGACGAGATCGACAAGATCGCGGGCCGCGAATCCGGCCATGGACCCGACGTTAGCCGCGAGGGCGTGCAGCGCGACATCCTGCCGATCGTTGAAGGCACAACAGTCAACACGCGGCACGGTTTCGTCCGCACAGACCATATCCTGTTCATCGCGGCCGGCGCGTTCCACGTCTCGAAGCCGAGCGACCTGATCCCCGAGTTACAGGGCCGTTTCCCCATCCGCGTGGAGCTGAAATCGCTCACCGAGGGCGATTTCATCCGCATCCTGAAGGAACCGAAGAACGCGCTGATCAAGCAGTATACGGCGCTGCTCGAGACCGAAGGGATCAAGCTGGCTTTCACTGAGGACGCGATTGAAGAGATCGCGGGCTTTGCAGCCCAGGTGAATCAGTCGGCTGAAAATATCGGTGCGCGGCGGCTTCACACCATCATGGAGAAGCTGCTCGAAGAGATTTCTTTCGCGGGCCCGGATTTGAAGAAGAAAAACGTGCGGATCGACTCGGCCTATGTGCGCAAGCAACTGGCCGACATCATTAAGGATCAGGACCTCAGCCGGTATATTCTCTGATGCGGCGCGCACCGGCCATCGCAGCAGCGTGGTGCATTCTCCTGAGCGGTTGCGGCTACGTCGGCGACCCCAAGTATCCGTCGTTGAATTTGCCAGTGAAAATCGCGGACCTGCGCGCCGTGCAACACGCCAACACGCTTGTGATCGATTTCACCATCCCTAACATCACGACGGATGGTGTCGCGGTGAAGAGCGTTCGCAGCGTCGATTTGCAGGCCGGCGATAAAGAAATTCCCGTGTATCGAAATACGCCGGGGCCGGTTCATGTGCAAACTCCGATCGAGGGTCTGATCGGACAGGACGTGGTGGTTCACGTCCGCTTGATCAACAGGAAGGGGCATGCTTCAGACTGGTCGAACGCGGTGACACTGAATGTTGTTCCGCCATTGCCGCCTCCAGCGGACCTGAAAGCTGCTAACGATCCCGCCGGCGTAAGAGTAACTTGGAGCCAGCCGGGAGCGACCCATTTCCGGATATTCAGGCGATCTCCGGAAGATAAAACCGCGCTGCAGATCGGCGAGAACGACGCGCCGGAGTACATTGACAAGACCACGGTTTACGGCAAGACATATGTTTATTCTGTGCAAGGCATAAATGGAAGCGCGGAAAGCTCGATTGCAACGGTGACCGAGCCACTAACAACTAAAGATGAATTTCCTCCCGCCGTTCCAACCGGCCTGACGGCGTCACCCGGGCTGAATAGCGTGGAACTGGCCTGGGATCGCAATACGGAATCCGATTTTAGGGGTTACAAGATTTACCGCTCGGCCGATAACGGTCCGTTCGAAAAGATCGCCGACGATCTCGAAGGGCCCAGCTACAGCGACAAGACCGTCCAGCCCGGCAAGCATTATCGCTATACCGTCTCGGCCGTGGATCAAGCCGGGAACGAAAGCAAGCAGAGCGCGCCGGCCGAGATCACTCCATGAAACGCTATCGCTTCAGCCTCTACGCGATGATCGCGCCGACTGTCACGGATGCCAATCTGTTCGTGCAATACGGTTCCGAACTGCCGCCGGGTGCGCGGCTCTTGCCTCCTTGTGCGCCATCGAAAATCGTGTGCGTGGGACGGAATTATCCAGAGCACGCCCGCGAATTGGGCAACGAACCGCCTAAGGAGCCGCTTATCTTTTTAAAGCCGCCCTCTTCGTTGATCGCTTCCGGGGATTCCATCGTTTACCCCGCGTTATCGGAGCGCGTCGATTTTGAAGGTGAGCTGGGCGTGATTATCGGCAAACGGGCGCGGCATGTGAAGACGGCGGACGCGGCCTCCTATGTCCTCGGCTACACCTGCGTGAACGATGTCACCGCGCGCGACTTGCAAAAGAAAGATGGGCAGTGGACACGCGGCAAAGGATTCGACACCTTCTGCGCCGTTGGCCCTTCCATGACGCCGCGCGAAGATGTCGATGAGGCCACTCTAACCGTTCGAACCTATGTGGACGGCGAGAAGAAACAGGAAGCCCCGGTCTCCGAGATGATGTTCAGTGTGGATGCTATAATCTCGTACGTCTCGGAGTTCATGACACTGGAGCCGGGCGATCTCATCGCCACGGGAACTCCTCCCGGCGTCGGACCACTCCGGCCAGGGTCGCAGGTCCGGGTCGAAATAGACGGCGTCGGGGTTCTGGAAAATGCCGTTATCGGGGGTGAAACGTGAGATTGTTTTCGCGCCATGTCGGACAAAGTCGCTATTTTCGTGCTGGCTCTCGCGGCAGTGGCGTTGCTGGCGCTGCTGCCGGCGATTATTTACCGTATTCGCCGTAATCCCCGCGAACGCGAAAAGAGGCGGCGTCTGGCCGTGAATGCGCGCGGGCGTCTGGCCGACGGTTCGATTACCGAAGCCGACGAAACCGCTATCTTTTATTCGTACTCCGCGGGGGGCGTCGATTACGCGACGTCGCAGGATATCGGGGAAATCCGCGCCATTATTCCAGTTCATCCGGAACAATTGATCGGGTCCACCGTCACGGTAAAGTATTCCATGAAAAATCCCGCGAATTCGATTGTAGTTTGTGAAGAATGGTCCGGGCTGCGGCCTGGTATTAAAGGAAGCGATTCAATCCATGATACTCAAAAATAAAACTGCGCTCGCTATTGCCGGCGCATTATGCGTGTTTGCCGCTGGAATGCTGCTGGGCGCGAATAAATTCAATCAGCCGCATACGCTGATTCACGTAGTTACTATCCGCTGGAACGACAATACGACGGATGCCCAGAAACAGGCCGTCTACGATGGCGTAAAGAAGATGGCCGGCGAGATTCCAGGCATTCGCAGCGTTTGGACTAGGCCCATCAAAGTGCAGGGGGAAGGCTACAGCGGCGCTTTCGTGATAGAATTCGATAGCAAGGAAGCCTTGGACGCATATGCGAATACTCCGGCACATGCCGAATGGGCGAAAATCTACGGTCCGGCACATGAGCGAAGTACAACGCACGACATTACAAACTAGAGCCTGCCTCGGAATATTCCTCCCCGGTAAATGGGATAAGTACATTTTTTATTAAAGACTTGCAGCCTCCTGCCGATGGAAGAACGGAGGCGCAATTTTGAGCTTCAAACTGCTATGTGTCGGTGATGTCCAGCGGAATGTTTCCGATCGGCTTCAGGGCGAAATTTCCTTTACTTGCGCAGACGGGGCTTTCGATGCTCTCGCCCTGCTGCGGTCTGAACCATTCGACGCCATTGTGGTCGGAATGCCTA
>JBEKUT010000349.1:0-7758 GCA_049514735.1 Bryobacteraceae bacterium | reverse complement strand
CAAAAAGCGTCCAATGGAGAAGAGGTGATCATTTCACGAGGTTCAAAACCAGTCGCCCGTCTTGTGCCGATCGGTGAGTCGAAGGGTCAACGACGGCCCGGTTCCATGAAAGGCAAATTGGTGGTCGGGCCCGAGTTTTTCGGCTAGCGGTAAGTCTTACCAGACCGACGCAAGATGCGAGAACGGAGACGATGTGCTTCTTGCGATCGGCCAAGAAGATGAGCCGGTAATCGCCCAGGCGCCTCCTGAACATCCCGGTCCAATCATCGCCCTGAAGGCTTTTCACATCGCCTTGAAATGGATCGGACTCCATTTGAGTTAGCACGCGCGCAACGCGCCTTTGAATCGCGACGGGGAGCTTGCGAAGGTCCCGCTCCGCGTCTCGGGTTAGGTCACAGCCCCAGCTCATTTTTTATTCGGGCGAGGGATTTTGTCTTTCCTTCGCTAACCTGTTTGAGAGCGCTCCTAATTTTTTTTGCTTCCGCGGGAGTGAGAACATCGTCAGGATCCGCCGCGCGCTTGGGTTTGATGAGCACGCCATTGGCGTGTTTGCTGAACGCCACGAGGTCTCCCTCCCGCAGTTTGAGGGTTTCAAAAATCTCGCGAGGGATGATCACCTGACGGCGCTGTCCCACGCGTGCAGTTCGCTCTTGAGTCGAGGCCGTCTTCGCTGCCATACTTAACAATATCCGATTCGAGGATTTTTCACGCCTCTAACGGCTTCACCGGATCGATAAACGGCCAGCAGAGCACACCGACCAGATAAATCCCGGCCATGGTGTAGAGGAACACGTTCCAATCGCCGCCGGTTCGTTGCAGGATATAGCCGCCGAACACGGGGGCGGCGAAGCCGGCGAGGTTTCCCATCATATTCATCGACCCCGACACGGTGCCTGCATACTTGCCACCGATGTCCATGCACGATCCCCAGGCCGGCGGCATCACCAGGTCGTTAAAGAAGCTCGCCATGCCCATCGCCGCCATGGCCCAGAACGCATCGGTGATGTTGATGGATAACGCCAAGAGACCGGACGCGCCGACAAAACCGGTACACGCGATCAGCCGGCGGCCGAGACGCACACTGCCGGTCCATCGGGCAACATGGCCTGCCATCATCCCAGAAGTGAAGCATCCGACCCCGCCCAGAAACAGCGGGGCGATCCCGTACAGCGCGATCTGAGAATCGGCCAGGTGGCGAGACTTACTGAGATACGTCGGAAGCCAGGTGATGTAGAAATACCAAGGGAACGACAGACAAAAATATTGAACCCATAACAGAATCACGGACCGCGATGTCACGAGCTTGCCCCACGGCACGTCGCCATGGCCCGTTGCCGATTTGGGAGCATCGCCGAGCAGCGCCAGTTCCGCCCGATTGACTGAAGGATGGTCACGCGGATTATCGCGGAACCACATGTAAAAGCAAATCGCCCACAGAAATCCCGGCAGTCCGAAGAGGAAGAATGCCCAGTGCCAGTTGACGAGGCGCAAAGTGAAGATCGCAAGGGGCGCGGTGAACGCGCCGGCCCAGCGAGCAGCGGTCCACAGGATGCCTTGCGCGCGGACCCTCTCACGCTGCGGCAGCCAGACGCTGAAGGCTTTCGTAATGTTGGGGAAGCCGCCCGCTTCGCCCGCTCCAAACAGAAACTGGCAAATCCAGAACGAAGGGAAGCTCCACATTTGGCCGAGCAGCGCCGTGAATGTCGACCACCACAGCACGATGCGCATGAGGACCTTGCGCGGTCCCAGCCAATCGCCCATCCAGCCGCCGGGGATTTCGAAAAGCGCGTAGGCGAGTCCGAAAGCGCCGAAGATGGCGCCGGTCTGGGACGGCGAGAGATTGAGCTCCTGCCTGATGCGCGGCATGGCCTGCGAGAGCGCCACGCGGTCGATATACGAGAGGATCGCGAGCGCGACTGAAAACACGATCACCCAGTAGCGCGTGTGCGTGGCACGCTCCGGAGCGATGGCCGGCATCATTCTTGCACCGGTGGAATCAGCTCGCTATCGATCCAGGCGAGATACGATGCGGATCCATCCACAATGGGAAGCGCGACGATCTCGGGAACTTCGTAGGAGTGCAGACGGGCGATCGCGGCCCGCAATTGCTCGAACAGAGGCCGAGCGGACTTGATGATCATGAGTATCTCTTCAGATTCTTCGACGGCGCCTTTCCAATGATAGACGCTGCGCACGGGCGGCAGGAGGTTGACGCAGGCGGCGAGCCGGCGCGCGATCAACTCGCCCGCGATGCGGCGCGCTTCATCGGAAGAAGAGCAGGTACAGAGGACTACAATCTTGTCGGTCATTGTCACAAATCCTGAAACTTGCGCTTTTTTGGGTCCATCGCTGGATCTTTCGGCAAATTCGGATTATAAACAAATAGTAGAGTTCGTTTCTCATGAGCACAGCAATTCGACGCACCGCTTATTCCGCAGTCCTTGCGATCATGGCTGTTTATGGGTATCTGGCCTTACAGGGACCTCAGGGAGTGCCTGCCTTGCGGCAGAAGTTGGGCGAGATCCGGCAACTCGAGGAAGAGAATGCCAATCTGCAGCGCGACAACCAGTACAAGAAGGAACGCATCGAGCGTCTGAAGAACGATCCTAAAGAGCAGGAGCTAGAGATTCGAAGACGGCTCAAGCTGCTGCGTCCCGGCGAGACGAGTTTCATCCTTCCGGAAGGTCAGAAGAAGTAAGCGGGATAGGAATGCGCCGCTCTCGCGCATCCCCAGCCCACCACATTCAATCAATTCGAAACGGAGACTTGCAACAGTATATTATTGCCCGCTGTAGTGAACCCAGTCGGAGTGAGAATCTGGAAGTAGAAGATTCCGCCGCTGTCGGCCTTAGGCGTAAACGTCACAGTCCCGCTACTGGCTCCTGCCGGGATCGTGATTGGGTTTGGCGACAGCGTGCCGTAGGCGCCGCCGCTGCTGTCATTGATTGTCGCCGTCACGCCATTTACGACGAAACCCGCAAGTTGCTCTTGAACGGAGAAATCGTTCTTGTTACTTGGATTGAGCGTACAAGTATATACCGTGAGCGTCTGGGGATTGCCGACTGACGCTGTGAAGCCGAGGAAACCGAGCCCATTCGGTCCCGCGAGCACCACGCCGGAAGGCGCCAAAGTCACCGTACCGGAGCCGCTGGTGTAACCGGATGCCGTTACCGAATAGGCGGCCGTGCCGCTGCTGGCAAGGCCGTAGATGTAATAGTTGCCCTGTGTGCTTCCCGACGCGATCGTGATTTGGATGGAACTCGATCCCATGTCAGTCGGGTTGACGGCAAGTAGAATATTGCCGCTGGTGACGGTTAATGTCACCGTCTCATTGCTCGTGGGGGCCTGGCTGAGATTCACCGTGCCCTGAAGCGCGAGCTGATTACCAACCGTGACCCCCGATGTGACCTGTGCGGATTGAGGTGCGATACTGGCGTTCAGTTGCGTATCGCCGCTCGGCGCGCTGAATCCCGACGGCGTGCTCATCGTTATCGAAGAGGTCCCCGGGCCCACGGGGGTAAATGTAGCGATGTTATTCGATGTCCCGCCCACGATGACTACTGGCGATGTGATGGCGCCCACGGCGGCGTTGGAACTGCTCAGATTGACCGTCACGCTACCCGGACCGGCGACGGCCTGCTGGGCCAGATAGCCCTTGCTGGAATTCAGCATTGCCGCAATTACAGTGATCCCCTGAGTGGTGCCGATTGAAGCTGGGAAGGAACTGGATCCCAAGCCGAGCGGTCCCTGCAGCACAAACCCTGCGGGCTGCAGTGTGACGGTGCCCGTGGTCGATCCAAAACCGTAAGCGGTTGCGGACGCGGTATACGTAATTGTGCCGCTATTGGCAGCTCCATAGACATAGAACGGCGGAGTGTGAGTGAAGCCCTGCGGTATTGTGATCTGGATCGATTGCGCCCCCGTTCCGGTACTGGTAGGCGAGAACAAGACTGAAGACGACGGGCTGCTTATTGTTACCACCGTCGATACCGGCGCCACTCCATCGAGAGTGACCTGCGCGGTAGTCTCAAGACCGTTCCCAACCGAAACACTGGTGGTGGTCATCCCCGTCGCGTCGATCGTCGCACTCAGGCTTGTGTCCTGAGCAGGCGTACTGAAGCCAGACGGTACGCCGACGCTCAACGTTAGGCTGGCGCCGCTGGAGGAGCCTGTGCTTGCGGCTACGAACGACGTGGTTTGAGAGCTGACACCCGCAGTGAATGTCAGCGGCGACGTCGAGATCGTGCCGAGCGAAGTATTCGAGCTCGTTACGTTAACCGTTGGTGAGGAACCGTTGTTGGCGATGGGTTGGACCGCCCCGAAATCCAGGGACGAGTTGAGCATGGCCGACGATACCGTGAGTGGTGTCGTGGTGCCCTGGAACACAACGAAGCTCGGAGTACCAATCGTGCTGGGACCGGTGGACAGAACGAAGCCCGAGGGCTGCAAGGTCACGGTCGCATTCGCATCCACGAAATTAGTAGTGAGGGTGTAGACTTGAACGGTACCGCTTGAGGCCAACCCTTGCACGTAGATGCCTCCGGCGGAAGTGAGCCCAGCCGCTACCGTCGCCACGACGGAAGGCGCGCCCGGATCGGCAACGCGTCCGGCGATCAACGCCTTTGTGGGATCGCTGGTATAAATGGTGACATTCGTGTCGGTCGCTTGGGCCGCGGAGAGATTGATAGTGATCTGAGCCTCTAGCCCTTTCCCAACCGATACGGGGGCGATGGTGATGGTACCGACGGCCGGGTTCTTAACAAAGACGCTCGCTGACGCGGCCGGAATATTCGGAGTTTTGTTGGCCTGGATCGTAACCGCGCCTGCCGCGCCGGCGATTCCAGTCACTGGAACCTGCACAGTGGCCGCGTTCGCCGGAATTGTTACGGTGGACGGGACGGTGGCCACGTTGATGCTACTGGACGACAAATTTAACGTCACCGGAACCGGCACGGGCACGGCTAGGGTGAGGGTGATGTTCTGAGTGAAGCTCGTCGCTTTGGCGGGTAACTGAATGATTATGGTTCCAGACGGGAAGCTAATCGTATCGTTCCCCGCGGCTGTCACCGGTGTGGCGGCTGTGAATCCTGGCGCAGTGGCCGTGATGCTCACGTTTCCGACACCAAGGGCGTTGACTTGCGGCTGACTTGAGGGGGTGGTTGCTCCCTGCGGAATAAACACGCTCGACGGAGTCACGGTGGCCAAGCTGGAGTTACTGCTGGCAAGTTGGACGGTCACACCGCCCGTGGGAGCGGCTTGAGGAAGCGATAATGCGAGCGCTCCCGACTGGCCCACCGTCAGTGAGATCGCCGGTCCAAGATTGATCGTACCCAAGGTCGTCACCGTCACATTCGCGGTCACATTCGGAATGCTGCCGGAGAGGCCCGCGGTGATGGTCGCGGTTCCGACGTTCATGCCGGTTACGGGCACCACCACGGTATTGGAGCCTTGCGTAAACGTGGCTGTCGCGGGCACGGTGGCCACAGTTGTGTTGTTGGAACTGAGATTGACGGTCACGCCGCCCGAAGGAGCGTTAACGGATAAAGTCAGCGTCAGATTCGCCGAACCGATGCCATTGATGGTCATGCTGGTGGGAGAAGGCGTGACCACAGCGGTGACCGATGCGGTCTGGCTTCCCGCCGTATAAACGGGCGAAGAAGCGGTCATGGTTACCGAACCGATATTCACGCCTGTAACCTGAGGCTGCGTTGCGGGAGCCGTCGCGCCGGCAGCGATAAAGACACTCGCGGGGCTGATGCTCACCGCCGACGAATTGCTACTGGCAAGATTCACGGTGATGCCCGGAGTTGGCGCAGCCGAAGTCAACGTGACGTTGTAAGGGATGGATTGGCCGAGCGGCACGGATACGTTGCTGGGGATTCCAATCGTTCCCTGGTTCGTAACAGTCACGCTGCTGGTAGTGTTCGGAATGTTGGGCAATAAACTGGCAGCGATCGTGGCGCTGCCTGCTCCGGTTGCGGTGACCGGTATCGTGGCGGTGGTTGAACCTGCCGCGAATGTCGCTGTGGCTGGCACGGTGGACACCGCTGTATTACTCGAGGTGACATTAATCGTGACACCGCCCGTGGGCGCGACAGCCGAGAGAGTCGCCGTGATATTCGATGTCTTCGGTCCCGTGATGCTTAGGGTTGAGGAAAGCGTTACGGTTGCGGTTACTGTGTTGACCGCCGAGGTAGTCGCCGTGAATCCCGGCGCCGAGGCGGTAATAGTTGCCGATCCGATGTTCGCTGCAGTCAACTTGGGTGCGACCGAGGCCTGCGTAGTGCCGGCGGGGATGGTAAAGGTCGCCGGAACGCTAATGGCCGGGTTGCTGCTGGTGAGAGTAACAGTCACGCCACTGGTTGGCGCGGCGATCGGAATCTTGATCGCATAGCTGGCCGTCCCGCCCAGGCTGACGGAAGTAGCCGCGGGCATTGTGATGGGTCCGCCGGTCTGCACTGTCACGGTTGCGGTAGTGTCCGCTATATTCGGGGACGAGCTGGCATCGATCACGGTGGACCCAATACTCAAACCCGTCACGGGGACACTTACCGTGGTCTTACCGGATGTAAATGTCGCGGTAGCCGGCACTGTGGCGACGCTGGTGTTGCTGGACGTCAGATTCACCGTAATTCCGGCGGCGGGAGCAGGCGCTGAAAGAGTCAGCGTGAGCGTACCGGCAACCGGTCCGGTAATAGTCAACGTATTCGGTGTGAACGAGATGGAATCCGAAATCAGAACGGTTTGAGTGGCCGTGCCATAGCCGGGCGCCGACGCCGTAATGGTCACAGTTCCGTATCCGACTCCTGTGACCTTGGGCTGTGTCGCGGGCGCCATAAGACCCACCCCAACCGTTGCGGTGGATGTGACAGTCGCGAGCGACGTGTTGCTGCTGCTTAGCGTGACAGTCGTGCCGCCCGTCGGGGCCGCCGGATTCAACGTCACCGCGAGTGTCTGCGCCTGGCCGAGGCCAGCAATAACGTTGGGGGCGAGCGTGATGGTTCCGGGAGGAGTGACAGTCACGTTAGCGGATGTCGCGGCGATCCCGGAGGCATTACTCGCGGTGATCATAGCGCTGCCCGCCGCTACGCCAGTGACTGTTACAGTCGTGGTGGTCTGGCCGACGGCAAATGTCGCGGTCGCCGGCACTGTGGCGATGCTGGTATTGCTGGAACTGAGATTGACGGTCACGCCACCCGTTGGCGCGGCGCCGGACAACGTCAGAGTAAAGGTCCCGGTTCCGGCTCCGCCAATAATCGTCAGAGACGATGGATTGTAGCTAACGGCCGCCATTGCGGTGACAGGCTGCACCGCTGGCGTGTAGCCGGCCGCGGAAGCAGTCACATTTACGGAACCCAGGTTTACAGCAGTCACTTTGGGCTGCGTTGTGGGACTCAAAGAGCCGCTGGGAATGGTGACGCTGGTGGGGCTAATGGTCGCCATCGATGTATTGGCGCTGCTCAGCGTAATGGTCACACTCGAGGATGCGGGGGCAGGCAGCGACACATTGAAAGGTACTGGCGTTCCCAGAGCCACGGTCACTGGCACAGTTTGGATCGGACCCTCGCTCTGCACGGTAACAGTCGCAGTAGTAGCGGCAATATTGGGCGACTCGCTCGCGGTGATGGTCGTCGTGCCGAAGGCTAGACCAGGGGCGGTGACCGGGACATTGACCGATGTCGAGCCTTGCGGGATGGTCACGGTCGGGAGCACGGTGGCGACACTGGTATTGCTCGAACTCAGGTTAATCACGAAGCC
>JBEKUT010000348.1:0-7884 GCA_049514735.1 Bryobacteraceae bacterium | reverse complement strand
GGGTGGACTTTCCAACGCAGCTTTTCCTTGCTTACGGCCGCCCGGGACGCGAGATGCACGATCGTATCGGCATAATCCACGTCGCCGCCCGGAACGGCGAGGCCGATAAACTCTTCCGAGCGCACGATCTGGTCGTATTGCCGGTTCGCGGAAGCGCCTGAGGACCCGATCTGCTTGCCGCTGCCCTGGCTGAGGCTGGACGACGCCATCGCGACCAGCGTCTGGCCGAAAATCTTAGAAGCGTACTCATTCGTTTCGTTGTCGGTATTGCGCAAAAAAATCTTCACCGCGCAGTTTCCGAGAAGGTTGTTGACCACCGATTCCCGGTCGGTCGCGGCCTTCACCAGCGCGGGACGGTTCTGGGTGGCAATGATATTGGCGTGGTTGCTCTGCCGGGAACGCTCGAAGAAATCGGAGTCTCCTTTGCCCGGCATGGTTGTGAAATACACCTGGAACTCGTCGCACATGAAAAAACTGGACCGTTTTTTGTCCGGCCGCTTGAGAATCTCCCGGTAGTATTCGAGTTTCACGAAGGTGCAAACCACTTTCGACATCGCCTCTTTGTCGGCCACGGGCATGTAGACGCAAAGGATTTTCCCTTCGTCCACCATGTCTGCGATCCGCATGGTTGAACGTCCGGAAAACAAAGTGGCATACGGCTCCAGCAGGAACGGGTCGATCATGTTCGTGATGTAGGCCTGAATCGACCCGCGCGTCTGGTCGGCCAGCGTCGCCCATTCATCGGCGAAGAATGAAAGGCACTGGTCGCCCCGCGGATCGTCATCGGCAATCCGGTCGGCCACCTCCGACAGACGCTTCAGGCTGCCCGCGACCTCGCCAATCTGAGCGAAGGAAGGTGGTCGGCCCGCTGGATTGGTAATGCGCAGCAGTTTGATCGCATGCCGGATAAATTTCTTGGCCGAATCGATCCAGAAAGTATCGTTGCCGGCCTTCATGCCAAGCGATTCCAACGCGGCCGCAAACCGCGCCGCTACTTCCAATTCGTCGTCATCGGAATCGAGCGGGTTCCAATGAATGCTTTCACGCAGGGCGGACGGATTAATGCTTACGACATCGTCGCGGCGGCCGTATTTGCCGCACAGCAACTTTATTTTGTCCTTGAAATCGCCTTTAGGATCGAAAATGAGTCCAGCGCATTTGGCCGTGTCTCCGGGGGTGGACATTAGCAGTCCCTCCAGCAGCGCATTCAGGAGACACACCGTCTTACCGCCGCCGGTCATGCCGAAAACGATGCAATTTTTGTAGAAATCCCTCCATTCCCAGCGAAACCCTCCCGCCATAAAGGCGTGGTCGTCTTTGCAACTTTCGACGGCCGGCCTGGCGAAGCGCTCCGATTCCGCCTTCAAATCGTCGACCGTTCGCGGCTTAAAGTCGCTGGTCTCCACGCTTTCGGCCAGCATGCGGCGCCTCTGCAGCACTTCCGACAGGTAGGAGCGTCCCCATTTGGGAAAAGTAAGGATGGCCGCCAGCGAGGCCCACCAGCCCAAAGTCGCAAGCGGCGAAACGATCGCTAAAGCCGGCATCCACTGGGACAACACTGAAATCGCGTTAGCGGCGATGAATACCAGCAGGACCATGCTGACGATTTTGCAAAAACGGTTCAACGAGGAAAGATACAGGCGCGAGCTTTCCCGCAGCGCGGGGCCCGCTTCGGCGTACTTCCAGGCGAACTCCTCTTTCATGGACTTGGCGCGCGGCTCGTTGATGCTCCAAACCAGCATTCCCGCCGCTGCAAAGTACACCGCGGTATACAACAGCCGCATCGTGGAATCGTCTTTCGACTTCGGCAGTATGTGAATCACGGCCATGACGGCAAGCGCAATATACGCAATCTGCGGATAGGCCAGCTTCGCCTTGAGAACGGGTTGAGTAGCGGTGGCCGCCATGCAAAATTAATCCGCGGGGCTGATGGTCCAGACCCCGTCTTCTTCGATATCGAGCCGCACACGCTTGCCGCCCTCTTCGCGCGCCGCTATGAAGTGTTCGCCCAGCATGGAGTCGATCTCTTTCTCGAGAGCGCGGATCCCAAATTTCGACATTTTGTCTCCCCGTTTCATCGCCTCGAAAACCAGGTGGGGGTCCACGTAGACCAGCTCCAGACCGTAGCTCTTGGCTGCGTTGGCCATTTTCATGATCACGATTTCAGCCACGATTATGCCCGCGAGTTGTTTGAAGACGTAGACCTTGTCGATGCGTCCGATAATTTCCGGACGAAAATACCCGGTCGAGGCAAGGTGCGATTTTACGGCGTTCTCCATCTCGCGATAGTCGGTCATCTCGTCCTGGAGAGCGCAGATCGCTTTATACTCGGCATTGCTGGTCATGATAATAATGGCTTGCGTGAAATCGGCCGTTTCCCCGGAGCCCTGCTCGGTCAATCGCCCGTCGCCCATCATTTGCAGGAACAGATCCAGCACTTCCTTGTAAGCTTTCTCGATTTCGTCGAACAGGATGACGCGCTTCGGATTGTTGATAACCGCGCGCGTCAGTTGCCCGCCCTTCTCCGCGCCGATGTACCCGAGCGGCGAACCGATGAGGCGCGTCTTCGCTTCGGGACCTCCGAATTCGCTGCAATCGAATTGCAGGATGGCCTTTTCGTCTTTGTAGAGATACTCCGCGAGCGCCTTCGCGAGTTCGGTCTTACCGGTTCCCGGAGGTCCCAGGAACAAGAGGTTGGCGATCGGCCGCTTGCGCTTTTGTTTGGCCCATTGCAGCTTGATGATGCGGCACAGGTCGTCGATTACGTGGTCCTGCCCTTTCACGCGCGAGGTCAGGTGTCCCTTCATTTCGTCGACGTTGATGGCGCGCGATTGTCCCGAACTCTGCGCCTCCAGGAGCCGCTGCAACTCCGCCATATCCGTCAGATTTTCTAGCTTTGCCATTATTGTTCCTTTAGCGTCCAGCCGAAGACCGTACGCTGCTATCCGCGCGCACGGCGTTGTCTTCCACGTCGATTAACTGTTCTTTCGCGGCCGCGGCCGCCAGCAAACGGTCGTTCAAAATTTTCGCCACTCGCGAGGGCGTAATCTCGAAGCTTCCATACGTCGAGATCACTTGAACTTCCCGCGCCAAAATGGCCGGTGCGATATGACCCACCATCACGTTATATTTCTTGCATTCGTTCTGGATCGCCTGCGCAACCACCTCGGCCTGCAGCAGCGGCGCCGGCATGACAAATGGGTAGATTCCATGCAGCGACCAGCTCAAACGCTTGTCGATCGGCATAGCGGCGTTCAGCGAGTCCACCACCATGGTGTGTCCCGTGCCGCCCCGCCCGCGTACGGGGCGCTCCATGCCTTCGGCGTCCTTATGCACCAGAAGAAAGAAAAAGCAGTGTCGGAAGCTCACCTTCGATCCGGTCTTCGAATCCACTTGCGGAGCGCCCGCGACAATCGACAACAAATCTTCCTGGAATTGTTTTGAGGAACTCTGGAAGTTTTCGACGACGAAGGTGCTGAAAGGATTCGCCCGCGCCTCTCCGACCAGGTAACTTCCGGTGAGTCCCGGATCGCTGCCTTCTGCAATCAAGACGCTCGATCCTTTATAGAGGCGGTATCCAATCTCCACTGCCAGGGATTTCTTGCCGAGGCCCGGTTTGCCTACCAGAACGAAGATTCCGAGCGGCGGGAGAGACACCTGGCTGGAGCTACTCTCGCGGAGTTGCACGTTGCGCCGCAACTGATCTATTAGAACCTCAAGCACATCGTTGTGGCCGCGGATAACATCCTTGAGGTAACGGGTTGCGGAAGCAAAATCGGCATCGCTGTGCAGCTGCAGTTTGACGGCTTCGGCCTCCGGCGCTTTATTGTTCCCGGCCTCGGTCTGCCCGGCCGGCGCATCCATGGAAGGATCCACCGGCGGCTGTTCCTTGGCAATCTTGCAGATAAAGCCTATCGCGGGTCCGATCCCCGGTTTCAGCGAGAGCGAGTAGAGGAGCGCACGGTTATAGCGCGCCAGCCAGATCACAAGTGCGAAGATGCCGGCGCAAACTGTAGCGATCTTGTCGAGCGGGCTCAGCTTAGCCATCGCGTTCAGCGCGACGTACGCGCCGACAAACAACATCAGGAATTGAACAATCGGGTTCTGCAAATGACCCGCCTATTTGAACATCAGAACAACACCTACTACGAACACCACCACCGCGCCGCGAAAATATATGGACAGAACCCAGAGATCCACGAACTGATGCCACATACGCTATTGCACACTCAGCAGCATGGTCTCCGACCCGCCGACATCCAACACTTCACTGAACCAGGTGCCGCCGCTGCTCTCGGCCCCCAGAGTGATTCCGCCGACTCCATCCTTGACGCCCAGGATACGAATCTGCGCGGGTTGTCCAGTCACGACGGGAATCGATACTGTAGTTCCGGCTATAGTCAGTGGAATGGGACCAATGTCGCCGCCCATGGGTAATTTCAGCGTCACTACGTCTCCGTCTTCGGCACAAGAGTCGTATACGCGCACGGCGTAGAAAGTGACGTCCCCGCGCTTGGCCGCTTCGATGAACGCCGGCGATGGATTCGTAATGCCGGGTAATGGATTGCCCGCGATCGCCGCCGCCCTCACGGCATCGGTGTTGGCACGATCGAGGTCCTTGGCCGACAGCACCGCTGGCACGGACGGGTTGGCGTTCTTATTCTTTTGATAATTGGGGGACGCTTCTTCCGCGTTCGCCACGTTAGAGCTGGTGCGTCCAAAATACATCCAGCCCAGCACCGCCAGGAACACCACCGCCAGAATCTTCAGAAGCGTTCCACGCGAAGCGCCGGGTTTCGACGCCGGCGGTGTTGAGCCGCCCGCTCCAATCCCGGAGCCTTGTTGGTTGGATGCCCTTTCAGAACTTCCCGCTTGCGGCCTTCCGGCCTGGGGTTCCGGATCTGGGCGTTGTGGTTCGGGAGCTCGAGTTACAAGAGGCCGATCGGTACGGTCGGGACGAAGACGTTCAGGGTCCATGGATTTATACCTTCCACTCCATTTCGAGGTTCGTAACGTTTCTATTGAAAGCTTTCGGAGAAAGCTTTTTAAATATTCAACTCAGGGCTTCTTGGCGCCATAGTGCGATACCACTTTCTGAAGGCCGAAAGTCTTGTCTAGCATCGTTACCAATGCCATGGTCGCGCCAGCGGAACCGGCGCAAATCACGAGCCAAACCGCGAATTGCTTCCAAGCGTTCATTTCTTGGGATTCTCCGCGGCCTGACGTCCCGATTTGACGTATAAATTGTATTTCCACCATTGCCGGCGGCACACCCGCTCAGCGTCAAGATCGGGCGTATAATCCGCTACCGCTGTTTTCGCAGCGGCTGGAACTTCGACAGGCGCAGCGTTGCGTTGTTCGACCGCTTCTGAAATCTTGGCAAATCCCTGAGAAACGCGAACGCCGCCTTTCGCCGAGTCTTGTACCACTACTGCCGCCTGGGTTGTGGCGGGGGTTGCGGCGGGGGCGGGAGGCGCCGTTTCCTCGATTGGCGGAGCAACGTCAGGAGGCACGGCTGCGGTTACCGGCAGCTCCGTTTCTTTAACTTCGGGAACATTCGGAACGACCGCCGCTGGAGGGCTTACAGCCGCTTCGGGCTGAGTTGGAACCTGCTCTTTTGCAGTCTTTTTCGGCGCGGGCTGCGGCTTTTGAAAACCTTTTGTGCGAACGGCGGGATGGTCGGGTGTCGACATCCGATTTTGGTGCGGCACCAATAATATCATGAAAAGTCGCTCATTGTTCCTGGGTTTTATTTGTTTGGTCCACTGCCGCCATCCGGCGAAGGTGGCTCCCCCCTAACCCGCGGCGGCGGTCCTGCCGCCGGATGAGAATCCGGCAAACGGGGTGGCGGGGATGCCGGAACCAGCCGGAGCTTCGGACGATACTCTGTTTCAGTAACTTGCGGTTCTTCCATGGCATGCTTATGGTTCGGCGGCTGACGCCCTTCAAACTTCTTGTTGTAGAGCTCCCGTAATGCTTCCTCGCCGTGTACCTGCAGCCGTTCGCCCTGGGGACCGAAGAACATGACACTCTGATTGGTGTGATCCTGCAACTGGTATTCGCCGCCATGCTTAATCATGGGCGTGCCGATGCGCTCATTTATGCTATTTCCTACCGCGGGAAGGTTTCGCGTCTGATAGTGGGGTTGCCCGTGCATCTTTGTCGCTAACGAGAGATTTGCCCGCGGATTCTCGGGATCGACGATGTCGTATAGATCGTAATCGGCGTGAATATAATTGCCCTGGTACCGCAAACAACGGAAGCGCGGCGAGTGTTCGTCTTCGTCCACTTCGTACCCTTCCGGCAGTTTTTTGTTCATTTCATCCCAGCGCTGTTGGGCGGCCGCGGGGTCCTGGAAGGCGTCCGCATGAAAGTACGGGTCGGCCACCAGCCCCGCTTGTGAATGTCCCGGCATATCGGCCGTCTTTGCCTTGCAGTCAATCCGTTTGGGCGAGAATCCCTCCTGCCCGATGTATTGCATCGATTCAGGATTCGTGTACCGCACTCCAATCCACCGGTTATTTTCTTGGGCGGCGTCTTCCATTACCTGCTGGTCGCGAAGGCGCATCCCGCAGTGGATGTCGACTTTGTGAAATCCGGATGGTGTGCCTGAGGATGGCGTTGCTGGCGCGGTCGATGCCCGGCCGCTGTATGGCCGCCGCACGAGTGAGTCCTCCGTTAAGCCATAGTCCAGATACAACTCATCTTTAAGGCGTTGCTTTAATGCCACCTGTTGCTCGGGACGAAGAGCCGATTCATTGATCGACCTGCCTACCACATCCTCCAATTGTTTGGCGGGGATGTGGCTCGGCCCATTTTTCCCCATGGCCTGAAACTCGCGCTTCCACCCTGCATCGATCGAGCGGTGCACTTCGCTCTCCCCTAGCACCGTGAAAGATGTGCCGGCCTCCCAATTCGGCAGATCCCGCATGGCGCTTTGCGGTGCATCGTGCATGGATTGCGCCTTGTTTCCGGGGATACTGTATTTTTTTCGGATCCTCGGGGCGTTGCGGTGCTCCAGTAAGTCCAAGCGCTCCCCGGGGCTCATTTCCTCCGAACCGGCATCTTGCAGGTTCTGGAAATCCTGTAACTCACGATCTAACTGGGCCTTCAGCGCCACCGGATCTTTAAGCAACTCCTCTGTCTCTTTGGCCATTTTGCGCTTCCCATTGTCCCGGCTGTTCACGGCCTCGCCATCGGACTCCTCTTCTGGGGTCGCAAGCCGCACGCGATTACTAACGAGGTTGCGCATCAATAGTGTGAAAAGTCCTTAGAGCGCTTCTGAATTTTTCTGAAGGCCCTGTTACATCAGTTACTTGGCCGGAAATTCTCGGCAGTCTGCAACAAGGCCGCGCATTCGCCCGTGCAACGACACGAATCCTACAGAAAAAGGAGAGCGACCAAGGGCCTTTTACTAAATCGTTTGTTTATATGGTGAGCGCGGTAGGAATCGAACCTACAACCTACTGATTAAGAGTCGCGCAAAGTGCGATTCTCACCGTTGCTCGCGCTTGCCCACAATTGCCCTAAGTTATTTTGAATCAGAATGTTCTGGCATTTCGCCTTGTTCATCGTTGTTCAGCGATGCGCAGGATTTTGAATAGTAGTCCCTGTGAAAGTCCCTGTAGCCGGGCAAGTCTTTTTAGGTAGGCTAGGAACCCCCTGTGGGCGAATGCCGAGGTTGGCCGTCCTCATGACGCGGATAAGCACCAAGTCTGTATGCTAATGCTCGGAACCCGCGTACCCCACCGGGCGCTCGGTTCTCGTTGGATTCTTAAGGCACGTTAATCGCGTTTTGGAGCAAAAGCATACTGGATCGTCGAACCCGAATAGCTATAACCTTGATTCTTAGGGCCTTGGAGGCATTTGAGCATCGTCCTGGCT
>JBEKUT010000347.1:0-8275 GCA_049514735.1 Bryobacteraceae bacterium | reverse complement strand
AGGAAGATGGCAAACCAGAAGACTTGGCAATCGTCAAGGATTGGGAGCGAGCTGTCGCGGCAGTCGATCCCCCGCCGGAGTCCCCTCCTTCCTAGCCGCTCTTGTCCGCCGACCACCGTCTTTGCGCTCTCAGCCCAAGCTCAGTGGGTATTCGTTCTACTGGTGGCGGCAGCTCAGCGGTACTGCGGAACAGCCGATCCGTTTCGCGTTGATGGAAACGACAACGCCAACCACCGAACGCCGCCTCCACATCACTGCCAGACGCCGCTGGGGCTGATTCTCAACAGCGGCGGGCGGCTCCAGATGCCAGCCGACGCTACCACTCTGCGGTTGGTGCTGGGCGTGCCCCGGGAACATCGGGAAATGGAACGATGATGCACCTGCCAGGCGAGCGCGTTTATTTGTGCACCGATCTCTGCGACATGCGGCGGAGCTTCGACGGTTTACACGCGTTGGTCACCGGAGCGATGCAGCTCGACGCGTTTGGCGGGCATCTGTTCGTGTTTTCCAACCGGCGGCGCGATCACGTCAAAATTCTGTACTGGGATCGCGATGGCTTCGCCGTCTGGGCCAAGCGGCTGGAGGAAGGCACTTATGCGATGCCGTTCGGCGACGATGCGAGTGCGCCGGCGGGTTAATCGGAGCGCTCGATTTTCTTCGCGAAGTAATCAATGGCGTGCTGCTATCGTTGGTTCATCCATCCGGCTATGCGATCGGCAAGAAGCGGAACACGTCGAAGGCGCTTCGCATGAGCAAGCAATGTTACCCAAGACGGAGTCTGATTACCGTATATTTTCCAAGCGGTTTTGAATTCTTGGACACTACACCAGCGCTCAACCTTGCCACTACTTTGAGCATGCGCTAACCAAGTACTCGCGACATGGAGCTCAGCGTTTGGAGGTAAGCTTCAGTTTCTGGCTGTCCAATTGGAGGTACGGAAGGTAGTTCGTAACGGGCGCCGTCCCGTTCCATAGAGACATAGCGTACCGGATCGACGCGGTTCCATTCGGCTTTGTGGGCCGTCATTCGGACACCAAATTCAAGAGCGACGTTCTTATAATACTTGAGCGCAAAGTCGAGAGGTACCGACGCGCGATGTATTTCGATCGCGACATTTAAGGAAACAATGTAAGTGAGACCGTGCCAGTTCCAATATGCGCCGGTGAATGTCTTGTACACCTCGGGAAACAGAATGCACATATGTGAGTAGTGGTCTTCAGTAAGGAAGTGGAGATGTGAGTACATGAACGCTCCGTTCGAAAATGCATAGGGCGTCCAGATTTCGACCTCGGCTCTTTCTTGACACACTCGAGCGATTTCCCGAAGCAAATGCAGAGGGTATTTCAGGTGCTCCAGGCAATGCGACGAAAAGACATGGCTGACGCTGTTATCCGGGAACGGGAACTGCTCCTGCTCGATGTCAATCACGTGGTCCACGCCGGGACAGGAGCGAGTGTCGAGTCCGAGGTGTCCCGGTCGTTTGTTAGGGCCGCAAAATGTCTAACTTGTAAGCCACGTGCGGATTGTACCGCAACCTAGAAGAGGGCGTTGGTGACTTTTGGTTTCAGACAACAACGTCTCTGCTGGTTGTGCTCCACGTGCTCCACAATAAGCTCGCCGCGGCTGAACGGCGGTTTTACCGCCAAGCGTATAACGTGCGAGTCCTGTGCAGTGAACTTGCAAAATCAATTCGTTTAAGCGCTCCCAAAAGCGGCGCCCCGCGTGGTGGCCCATAATCCTAGTCCAAATGAGTCCAAATGAGACCCCTTGAGACCGAGGAGGACTCGCGTGAACCGTTGCATCTAGGACTAGAAGGGCTCTGATTCACCCTGCAACAGTTTTTTAATCAAAGGGTCGCGGGTTCGAGTCCTGCCCGGCTCGCCAACAAAATAAAGGACTTATTGAAAAATGCGACGCCAGATTGCTTCTCGTGCCCCACGATTTTCTTATGATTCGTGGTCGTCTGGTGTTTTCTTCAGATGCCTTCCCGAAAACGACAGCAAGAAGCTCAAGTGCTAGGTCTCTGATGTCGTCTATACGCAACTCTCTTCTGCGCTATTACTTACCTGGGAATTGACGGTCCAGCCGACCGTGCTCGCGCACCTCAGCATCTCCGCGGGAGAGAAGAACCACCCCTTCGCTGGCCGCCGCCTTTTGAAGATTGGTGTCAAGTGTGGCAAGAGGTAAGCCCTCCCGCTGCGCCAACTCCAGATAGGCGGCATCGTACACAGACAGCCGGCGGGTCCGCGCGAGCCGCAGAACGGCGCCTTCATCCGGAACGCGGTCCAGGCGGATTCGAAGCCGCGCAAGGTTCAGCAGGAAAGCGGCGGTATCAGATTCCGCGATCCGCCGCCTGCGTTCGTTCACTACCAGGATGTTTCGCACCTCGAACCACCACAGGGAGGGTACGACAGCCTCCTCGGTCCGAATTTGCACGAAGGCCAGGCTGGCTTCGGGATGGTCTTCATCCTCAAAGGCCCAGCAGGCCGTAATCGATGCATCGAGGACGAAGGCCATCAGGACTTGCGTCCCTCCTCGCGGGCCGACAGTAGTTCCAACTGGGTGATCCGGCCCGTGCGCTTACGAAGGTCCCGGATCCCGGCGAGAGCGTTGTCGATCTCCTCCTGACGCCGGTCCACCTCAGGCACAATTCGGGCGATGCGGCGCCCGTGACGCGTAATGATTAGCGTTTCGCCCCGCTCCACATCATCCAGCAGTTGGGGAAGATGAACCTTGGCTTCAGATGCTTGAATCTCACGCATATAATCAACCGGTCGATTAGACTAGTCGCACTATATCATAACCCTCCAAGCTCGCGCCGGCCGCGGTTTTTCTATTGACAACTTTATTTGTCAATGCTCTAATAATCTCGTGCTGGATGTCGAGGTCATACAGTCTCCGCAGGCCGCCGCCGCCGCGCTTGACCCGGTCCGCGCGCGGCTCCTGGCCGAATTGTCGGAGCCCGCGTCGGCGGCCACCCTGGCCGCGCGCCTCTGCCTTCCACGCCAAAAAGTGAATTACCACCTGCGCGCCCTGGAGAGCCACCACCTGGTGCGCCCTACCAGCGAACGCAAGTGGGGCGGCATCACGGAGCGCCTGGTGGAAGCCACCGCGTCGTCTTACGTAGTGTCGCCCGCTGCCATGGGCCCTGCAGCCTCCGACCCTGGGCGCAGCCGCGACCGCCTCTCGGCGGGCTATCTGATCGCGCTGGCGGCCCGTGTCGTCCGTGAAGTCGGCGAACTCGCCACGCGCGCGCGCGAAACCGGCAAGCGCCTCGCCACGCTTTCGATCGACACTGAGATCCGCTTCCGCTCGGCCGCCGAGCGCGCACAATTCAGCAGTGAACTCACCGCCGCGATCGCTCAGCTCGCGGCGCGTTATCATGACGCGTCCGCCCTGGGCGGACGCCCGCACCGCCTCGTTCTGGTGGCGCACCCATTACCCCAAGAAAACAAGGAGAAGGCAATATGAGCGTAAAGAAAGAAGCGAATGGACGCCGTTCGGTGCAGGCGGAAGTGGAAGTACCGGGCACCCCGGAACAGGTGTGGCAAGCAATCGCCACCGGTCCAGGCGTGGGCGCATGGTTTGTGCCCACTGAGATGGACGGCCGCATCGGCGGCACCGTCACTTCCCACTTCGGAGGGGGTATGGACTCCGTTGCGACGATCACCGAATGGGACGCGCCGCATCGCTTTGTGAAGGAAGGGTCGTGGGGGCCGAACTCGCCCACCATGGCCACTGAATGGATTGTGGAGGCCCGCGATGGTGGCACGTGCATAGTGCGCGTGGTGCACAGCCTCTTCGCCGAGACCGACGATTGGGACAATCAACTGACCGGTACCGAATCCGGATGGCCCTCATTCTTCCGCATTCTGCGGCTGTATCTGGAGCACTTCGCCGGCCAGCCGAGTTCGCAAATCCAACTCTTAGCGATGCCGGCGGCCTCGGGCGCATGGGAGAAGCTCGCGGGTGCCCTGAATCTCGCGGGGGCAGCGCCGGGCGAGCGGCGCCATGCGGGTGACGGTGCGCCTCCATTGAGTGGCATCGTGGAGTCAGTCAAGGCTGGCGCGAATCCACATACGCTGTTACGCGCCGATTTGCCCGCTCCGGGTGCGGTGTTTGCCGCCGCGTTCCCCGCCGGCGAGAAAGCGTTCGTCACAGTGAGCTTCTATCTCTACGGCGACACGGCCGCGGCCATCGTGGCGCGCGACGAGTCCGCCTGGACTGCGTGGATGACGAATCTCTTCGCGGCTTAAACCCGGAGGGTCCTCATTTGGGCTTCGCTTTGCACGCCGTGTGGTGCGGAGCTTCAGCCCCCGTACCTAGGGATTCCAGTAGTATGCACTGCAGTGGGCGGCCTCGTCGACATTCTGGAGGCCGCCGGTTCGGCGGCATTGTCAATTCCCCGCGATGCGACTGCCGAAGATCTCGCCAGCGTTTGGAGCCTCTGGCCCAAAATCCCGGCATGCTGCACACCATGCCGGAATCGGCTTGGGGCGGAAAAGACCATTTCTCATGGGATCGTGCCGTCGCCGAACTCGAGGACATCTGGAAGGTTCATAACGACACAGGAGCGCCCATATTACATCATTTTGAGGCCCCCACCCGCTGAGACATTGCAGCAGGGCCTTCCAAACGACGCCGGAGCTCAAGGTTATCCGCAAACTGCTTCTGGCGTTTCACGGCATCCCGTTTCACTTTGGTCTCGCGAAGTTTCCCATCCTCCTTCGAATCGGCACCCTCGCCCACGGGCCCTGGCGCTCGATTCTAGGCAGCATGCGCCGACAGTTCTAAGAGCAGCTCGTAAACCTCTTTCGCGCATTCGCGCCGGCCGCGAACTCTTGAACTCCTGCTCGCGATTCACACCGTGTTCCCGCAGAATGCGGTGGAACCTGGCTATCCTTCCGAGTGCTGGCCGCCATTTGAGGAATGTCAGAAGGAAATCACCGGGCGCCAGGATAACGTGGCGGAAGACAAAGCATCGAAGCTGCTTTTAGGCGGCGGGTGGGAGTTTGTCTTCGACTTGACGAACTCGCGTCTCCAGCTCACCCAAACGAGATTCTAATGCCGACAGACGAAGGTCTCGTGTGCGAGACCAGCGATTGAATTCAGTAAGGATATCTCGTTTCGAATCGACGATCTGTTCAGTAAGGTTGGTTTGAAGGCGCAGTTCGGATGCGTTGATCTCTGCACTGAGATTCTTTTCCAATGAAGCGGCAACCTGTTCCAGGAACTGTCTGGTTTCCACATCCATACCGTTTCACCCATTCTACAACCTGCATTGGAGGCAGGCCAAGCATCTTACGTACTGTGGATTCAGCCAGTTCCAGAACGGTGTCGTCCTGTATCGGGCCTTCGTTGAGCCCCACTCGTTGGTACCGCTGGCTTTGCAGTAGTCATCCCACAAGCCGGCCGTCGAATATCTCTCGGACTGTGACGTCCCATGATTCCTTGGTCCGGTTGCCTTAATTGGATACGATTCGGATTATCTCAGCCCGCGGCGACACAATATGAGCAAGACGACTACTTCCAGCAAGGGCAAGATGCCTGATCCGCCTCGTTCGATGAGCGCCGCGGATGTCGAACGTGCCTCACGCGCGAATCGTGACTCGCTGCCTCTGTGTGTGGTCTCAGAATGACTCAGGAGGAATTTGCGGCCCGCTACCTTATTCCACTCGGGGACGTTACGCGATTGGGAGCAGGGGCGCGAGCCTGTCTAACTCCGATCACCCGCGAGCCGGAGCGCGTCAGCCTAATGTTGAACGCCACACGACATCAATCCCCAAGGCAGCTTTAAGCGAACCGACGTAAACGGCATAACGAGAATCGCGTCTGCTTCGTGTGGGAGAATTTGGACGCACATTAGGTCGAGATCGTCGATTATCACTGAGCATGGAGGACAAGACCGATATGATCCAGTCCCCGCATCGCGGAGAAACCATCAAGGAAGATTACCTCGTGCCGCTCGGCATGAACGTGAACCGGCTGGCCGGAGTACTTGGCATCGCCGCCCGGTTGAACGAGATAGTGCGCGGCAAGCGCGGAATTACCGCGGACACTGCCTTACGCCTCGCACGTTGTTTCGGCGCCAGCGCGGAGTTCTGGCTGAATTTCCAAGCCCTCTACGATCTGCAAGCCCCTAAGGTCGCATGACTCCAGGAGCACGCCCCGCCTACTACGTTTTAAAAATGGACCCCGTTCCGCTCGTCGCGCACATTCTGGCAAGCCTTATGTCCCCCAAAATCCCAAAAACATTCCCCCGTTCGGGGAGTCGATGCAGGTATATACGACCTCACGGGCAAGTAAGAATATTCAACCTTTGAGTGAAAGGGTTGCATAACCGCAAGCACCGTTTGAGTGAGGAGAAGAAGGTTGGGCCAGCGCGATTACGAAACCGCATCAAGCGGCCTTTGCAATTCGCCAAACGCCCGAGTCTTCACTGAAACGTAGGTGCTTATGAAAACTTGCCAGAGCCTGAATTCCCAAGGCAGCCGCTGCCGATCGTTGCTTTTTTCCACGACCCCCAAGCGAAGGAGCAACGGACCGAAGCGCAGCGCAAGGGCGGAAGAGGTCCGCAGCGGACGCTCGGAATCGTACCGGACCCGCCGCCACACGATTTTGACCTGAGCGATCCCACGCAAATATCGGAATTTCTCAGTTACGCCGCCGATCGAGTCGTGCACAGGAGACCCGACCCGAAGGTGGCTCACGCTCTCGCGCATCTGGCCGAGTGCGCGCTCCGCGCATAAGATGCTGTCGCCCTCACCGCGCGCCTTGAAAAAATGGAACGGCTCCAGGCCATCGAAACCAGTTTGCCCAGCATTCGAGCGGCTCCGCCTGAACTGGTATTTGAACAGGACGAGAATTCCACCGAATGGCTGACACCGCAAGAATAGGGGGCAACCTCCATCCGGATCGAGGAACACCATGAGCTCCGCCACCCGCTGGCTGGGGGCCCAGACTGGCCAAGATGGTTGAGGAAATTCGGAGCCGATATATCAAGAAGTTCAAGGAGTTAACCGCTCCCAGAAGGTGCTTTCGTGATTTCGAAAAGAAAATCAGAGCGGATGAAGCGCACCGAAGCGATCAAGCACGCGCTACACGAAGTTAATTTCTTAAACTCCCTGTACGCCCATGCGCTAAGCGGGCTCCTCCGGCAACCCTTGGCGGCCTTCCAGCTAATCGCTTTTTCCGTCAGCGGACCACTTCGCAATCCCGGACTATTCCCGTATTTGACGGAAGCTCACAATGCTCTATCGCGGCACGTTGCGATCGTGAACCTGATCGAGGAGACTTATCTGAAGAGTCCGATCCTGCCGCCTTGGATACGGCAATACACCGAACACCTGCAAGACGCCTGCCGCTGGCTTAGAAAATCATGTGGCGCCAAGCTTCCCCAGAGCGATCTTTATAACCCCCAGGACTCGACCGGCAAAGCTATCGAAACGGTAGACGTGGACAGAGACCGGTTCAGTGATCGCAAACTTGAAGCTCAAGACGATCGCGACAGTCGCGGCCAGCAATCGCATCCAACAAAAAAGGCAACGAGCAAAAAGAGCAAAGCCACTTTATAATTATTCGCAGCCCCCGTACCAATAAACGGTTAACGAGGCGAACGCGATAGTCCGAGAAGAGCGCCAACGTAGGAGCCAAGAGCATAGAGTTAGTTTAATGGGCGGTGCGTAGACAGAGTTACCACTGGGAAACTCACCGAAACAGCCTCGGCACTGGCGGTTTGGAGGCGTTCGAGATCTTTGCGGATGGGGTGAGGGCGGGGGACGGACTCGAGGAGGAGCTCGCTGAAGCCATTGACCTGCGTCAGGAGATCCTCACAGCGGCGGATATGATTAGGGACGCCGGATAAGACTACCCAGTCCACATCGGACGGGTTGTTATTCGGCGCGCTGAAAATGTATCCGGAGCGGTGCGGGAAGGGCGGGCCGCAATCGACGTCGGGGAAGACGTCGAAAACGTCCATTCCGATTGCGAGCGAGGGTCCGATGACGGCTTCACAGGCGCGGTTGTACATCAAAACGCGCCCTTCGCGGCTGACCACCATCATGGCGGCGGGGAGCTTCTGGAGCGTGGCCGTCAAGAACTCGAAACGGCGTTCCAGTTCGATGAAGCGAACGCGATCCGAGTGGTCCGTTACCAAAAGGAAAGATCTGCCTAGCGGCACGCAGCGGACCGGGAAGGTGGTGCCATCTTTGCGGATGGCCTCGGTTTCGATGCCCGAATTGGAGTCGAGCGATACCGACGACGATCCGTTGCGGTG
>JBEKUT010000346.1:0-8674 GCA_049514735.1 Bryobacteraceae bacterium | reverse complement strand
CGCCCTGCGAAGTGGTGTGGTTAAACAGCGCCTCAGTACAGTACGTTTTCGATCGCGGACTATGGCAAAGGGAGCGGCTGAGTAAGGTGGCGCAAGGGTCTGGGATCGCATTTCCGCTTCCTCCCTGCATGTCGGTTGAGATGAAGACGAAGTGGCGGAAGGCGCCTCGGGCTGATCCCCACAGATACGTGCTTGGATTTGACGGAAGTGACACCCGCGAGCTCATTGCGTTCCACATGATGATTCACGCACGTCCAAACTGGGTCTGGGCCACCTTCATCCATGAAGACAAGAAAAACAAGGTGATCGACGCAGGAGAGAGCTTCGCGGACAGCTTCGGTCTCTCTGATAACGAACCATCGGAACGCCTCAGACATCTGCTGGCGCAGAACCATGTGGGGGTCTTTCTTCATTACAGGCTAATCGGGACACAAATCGATTTTCAAGACCCACCCGTTCTCGGAAATCCGTTGATCGAGAATGCCGGTGATATAAAGGCCAAGCGGATATCTTGCATCTCTTGTCATTCATACGCGGTGATCGATAGCAAAGGTGGTAGACCCTCCCTGCGAACAGGGGTCGGGAAGCCGGAAATTCCCAATACCTATAGATCCCTCAACTTTAACTTCACCTTGGCGGTGAACTCGATCTGCAAGTTCAACAACAACGATTGTAATCAATGAAAGACCGCTCAGAACTCTTCAATACGCTCTACGAGAAGCTTCGCCACTTGGCTCGTGGGAAGCTCGTTGGGGAAAACGGCGGGAATGCCCGGGGTGACGCAACGTCCCTAGTGCACGAAGCTTACCTGAAGTTGCGCAGTTGGTCCCAGGAATTTGAGAACGATGCCCATTTCCTTGCGACGGTATCGAGTGCGATGAGGCAAGTGTTAATCGATCGCGCACGTGCCCGGCAAGCGCAAAAACGCGGCGCGAAAGTGGAGCCGTTGTCCATCGCGTTAGAAGGACCTTTGCGCTCCGCTCCGACGGTTGTCGACGTGCTGCTTCTCGACGAAACGCTGGAACGGCTTGCGGCATTCGACCGGCGCGCCGCCCAGATAACCGAGATGCGGGTCTTCCTAGGATTAAGCGAGGAAGAAATCGCAAGCGGCTTGGGAATCTCGACGCGAACCGTCAAGCGCGATTGGGCCGCCGCGAAAGCGTGGCTACAGGCTGAGATGGAGACTAAAGAACGGAACTCGCTCGAAGAACCCGGTACCGATCTCGACTCATAGTATAGCGTGTGTCCGTATTGTTTAACTCATTCCGCATATGTATGGCAAAGTTGACCACCCCCTGTGTACATGGTTCCCTCGTCTTCAGGAATGTCCCGGGCGCCACAATCTGTCTTCCAAGAATGGCCCTTCTTTACCTCGCCGGTCTTGCAGTCGAACTTCACGGGTCCACTGCCGGAATAGTAAATTCCGCGTACAGTTGACTGCCGCTTGCGATGGGTCCGTTGACGTGAAACTCAGCTATCGGAATCCAGCTCCAGGTATCGAGTTTTTGTGATACACGTTAAATGTGAAGGCTGTGACTTGGATCGAGTCTTTGGCAATGGTTGGCTCGTCTTCGTCGGCAGTGGCATGTGCAGCCATGAGTGGCCCCATCGCCATTAAAGGCAACAGGCGCCAGGCACGGTTTTAGTTAATCTTCTTTCTCAAAAGGCGCCTTCATGGTGGTCCTTGTTTTCCCGTTTCGCGGGAGTGAAAACGCGGGCCGTCTTGAAGCCCGGCGCTCTAAACAACGATGCCTCCGGCCGAAGAGCTTCGACCAGTAGTTATCGACGTACAACCGCGAGTTCACATCGTACAACAAACGGACCGCTTCAGTGGATTTTCTTGTCATAGAATTGATAGAGCAAACGGTTACACGGGCTCCCCGCTGTGTTGCAAGGCCCGCCGCAATCCGCTACTCTACGGACTTCCGGGGTGGAAGTTGTCCCTGTCCGACTACGCACGGTGTGCGTTTTGCGCCATGCCAAACCAAGGAGCATAAATGAGTCCAAAAGAAGCATTGGAATTTGCGAAGCAGAAGGAAGCTCGCCAGTTCGATCTGCGTTTTACAGATCTGCCGGGTCTTTCCCAGCACGTCTCGTACCCCATTGCTCAGCTCGAAGAGGATTCCTTCGAAGAAGGTTTCGGTATCGATGGATCGAGTATCCGCGGCTGGGCGGCCATCAATGAGAGCGATATGCTGCTCATCCCGGATCCCAGCACGGCCTTCATGGATCCCTTCGCCGACACCCGCACGCTCGTCATGACGTGCGATGTTATCGATCCCATCACGCGGCAACATTACGAACGCGATCCGCGCTGGATCGCGAAGAAAGCCGAGATGTATTTGAAGAACAGCGGCCTGGCCGATACCGCGTACTTCGGCGCCGAAGCCGAGTTCTTCATCTTCGATAACGTCCGTTTCGATCAGAATCAGCATTCCGGTTTTTATTTCATCGACGCCGAGGAAGGGCGCTGGAATTCGGGGCGCGAGAAGGACAATCTCGGTTATCGGCCGCGCTATAAAGAAGGATATTTTCCCGTTCCGCCGACCGATCATTATCAGGATTTGCGTTCCGAGATGGTCCAGACGATGCTCGAATGCAACCTGACCATCGAGTGTCATCATCACGAAGTAGCGACTGGCGGGCAGTGCGAGATCGACCAGAAGTTCGATACGCTCGTCAAATCGGCCGACAACATGATGCTGTACAAGTACATCATCCGCAACGTGGCCTATCAGTATGGCAAGACCGTGACGTTCATGCCAAAGCCCCTTTACGGCGACAACGGGAGCGGCATGCATACGCATCAGAGTTTGTGGAAGGGCGGGTCGCCCTTATTCGCGGGCGATATGTATGCCGGTTTGAGCCAGATGGCGTTGTGGTACATCGGCGGCATGCTGAAGCATGCGCGCGCTCTGTCGGCCATCATCGCGCCGACTACGAACAGCTACAAGCGGCTGGTGCCTGGTTATGAAGCTCCGGTGAACCTGGCATACTCCCGGCGCAATCGTTCGGCGGCAGTGCGCATTCCGATGTACTCGGCGAGTCCGAAGGCCAAGCGCGTCGAGTTCCGTCCGCCCGATCCGTCGGCCAATCCGTATCTCGCGTTTGCCGCGATGATGATGGCCGGTCTCGATGGCGTCCTCAACAAGATCGATCCGGGCGAGCCGCTCGACAAGGACATCTACGATCTTTCTCCGGAAGAAATGAAGAACGTGCCGTCGATGCCGGCTTCGCTCGAGGATGCGCTCGATTGCATGGAAGAGGATCACGCGTTCCTGCTGAAGGGCGACGTATTTACGGAAGAGCTTCTCGAGACCTATATCAATTACAAGCGCAAGAACGAGGCGGACGCCATCCGGTTGCGGCCGCATCCTTACGAGTTTGCGCTATACTACGACATCTAAATCCGCGGACGCAGTCACGTTCCGTAGCGGGCAGGCCCGATTCCGGTTCCTGCCCATTTTTTGGTTTGGCCTCCGATAAACGCGGATTAACGCCGATAAAAAGACAATGTTTTCGTCTTATCCGCGTTGATCGGCGTTCATCGGAGGCCAGTAGTCTTCCGCTCACTCGATACAAATGATCCCGCGGTGAAACGCCACCGCGACCGCCTGCGCCCGGTCGTTGCATCCCAGCTTCGCAAATATATTGCTCGCATGCACGCGCACCGTTCCCTCGCCGATGGTAAGCCGCGCCGCGATCTCTTTGTTCGATTCTCCGTTCGCAATCGCTTTGAGGATCTCCATTTCCCGCGGACTTAACTCCGGGCAGGGAATCCGTTCCGCCAGGCACGATGCGATTTCCTTTGGAAGCGGACGCTGGCCCGCATGCACGGCACGGATGGCGTCCACCAACTCGCGGCCCTTCACATCCTTCAGAAAATAGGAGCGCGCGCCAGCCTGAAAAGCGCGAAAGATATTCTCGGTTCCGCCGAACGACGATAAAACAATGATGCGGGCCGGAGAAAACTTCTCGCGAATGGCGGTGATGGCTTCGATCCCATTCAATCCGGAAAGGCGCAAGTCCATCAGTGTGACATCCGGCCGATGCTGCTCGTACAGTTCCACCGCCTTTTGCCCGTTCCCCGTTTCGGCGACATTGAGCATGTCTGGTTGGCTATTGATAATGGCGCGCAGCCCGACGCGAACCACGAAGTGATCTTCCACGATCATGGTGCGAATCCGGCCCTCTGCGTTGGTATGGTTCATGGCGATTCTCCGTGCGGCGGCGCGTTACAGGGGCACCTCCACAAGCAACTCCGTTCCCTCTCCCGGCCTGCTGGTCAGCGTCAAATGGCCGCCGATTCTTTCCGCGCGCTCCCGCATGCCAATCAATCCGTAGTGCCCGCTCAAGGCCGGGCTGAGGCTGTCGGGATCGAATCCGCGTCCGTCGTCGCGTACGCGTAGCGCGAGCGCATCCTGCGCGTAATTCAATTCCACGTCCACCGTCCGCGCCTGCGCGTGCTTCACGGCATTCGCCAGCGCTTCCTGAAATATTCGGAGAAGATCTCTTTCCACGGCCTTAGTCAGCTTACGCGGAGAACCGGTCACCTGGACGCGCGTCTGAAGCGACGATGTCGCCCGCTGCGCAATCTGCGGCAGCGCGGCGGCCAACTCCGGGCCCTCCAACTCGTCCGAGCGTAGATCGGCAATGGCGCGGCGCGCTTCCGCTAGACTATACCGGGTCAAATTACAGGCTTCGTCCAAACTCTCGCGTAAATCGCTGCTCACGTCCGGCAGTTGCATATGGACGGAATCCAAGTGCAATGCAATCCCCGCCAGATTCTGCGCCAGCGTGTCATGCAGATCCCGCGAAATACGGTTTCGTTCCGACAGCACCGCCGAATAACGCGCCCGTAAGCCGCGCATGCGGACCTGGTACGCCAACCAGACCAAGAGCAACACCACGGAAGCCGTCAGTGCAGCGAACAACGGCGTGCGGTAGAAGGGCGGCTTCAGATAGAAAGAAAACTCGGCTCCGGTCTGGTTCCACGCGCCGTCGTTTTCTCCTGCGATCACGCGGAACCGGTATCGCCCCGGACTCAGATTCGTATAGTCTGTGACGCGCCGGTCCGCCGCGTCGATCCAGTCGTGGTCGAACCCCTCCAGTCTATATCGAAAGCGCATTTTCTCCGGCGCGGAGTAGGAGAGAGCGGCATATTGGACTTCGAACTCGCCAGCGCCCAGTGGCAATTCGGCGTTCGTGCCAGGAGAAAACTCGCGCTTGTTCAAGACCGCTTTTTCTATATGGACGGGAGGGACGAACGTATTCGGAACAATGCGTTCGGGATCGACGACAACCAGGCCCTTCATGGAAGTGAACAATAGCAGCCCGTCCGCGGTTTTCAGGGCTACTGGCTGGTTGCCGAGATTGCATGCTCTGGTCTTCATGCCGTCTTTGACGCCGTAAGAAACGGGGACCACCTTATTTACGGCGCCCGCCGCAAAGCCGCGCAACTCCCGTTTGCTAACTTTGAATATCCCCCGCGCGGAACTGAACCAGAAATTGCCGCGCCCGTCGTCGACAATGGCGTAGACCAAATCCGTAAACAAGCCCGATTCGGAAGTCCAGGTGAAGAAATGTCCGTCCTTGAGCCTGGAGAGTCCGCGGCGGGTTGCGAACCACAATGCACCCTCTTCATCCTCATGCACCGCAACTACGCGATCGCACGCCAGCCCGTCTTTCTTGGTCAATGTAGTGAAGCGGCCCTGGACATATTTGCTGACACCGCCTCCGAATGTGCTGATCCAAAGAGCGCCGTTGCGATCTGGCTGGATGCCTCGCACGCGATTGTTCCCCAGACCCTCCTCGGTCCGGTAGTTTCGAAAGACGCCGGTGGAATATTCGAAAATTCCAGCGCCATCCGTGCCGATCCAGATGCGGCCGGCGGCGTCTGTTGCGATCACTTCGATTTCGGTTGCCTCTTTCCAGTTGGGAACACGGCTCAGGCGTCCGCCTTTGATCCACATCAGAGCCCTGCCTGCCGAAAACCAGATATTGCCGCTCGCGTCCTCCGCGATGGACCGGACGTCGCCCAAGCTGGTACCCTTGACATCGGTCCAAATTGCGAAGCGGCCATTGCGATACCGCGCGAGTCCATCGGCCGTTCCAACCCAGATATCGCCGCGGCTGTCCGCGAAAACGGCTCGCGTCCGGTCGTCCGGCAGCCCGTCTTCAACGGACACCGTGGAGAGCGGCCTGGTCCGCAGCCTCGCTAAACCGTTCGATTGCAAGCCGGCCCAGACGCCTCCTTCGCGATCCATGCAAAGCGTGTACACGCTGCCCAGCGCCGTGGCCCCGCCTTCCACCGAAACCGGCTGAAACTCCCCGTCCCGCAGCTTCGCGATGCGTTTGCCCTGTATCGCCCACATACCGCCCCTGGGATCTTCATAGAGCCGATTCATCTGGTGTCCAGCGTCAGGCCGTCCGAAAATCTTGGAAACGCCATTCCTGCGTTGCTCGATCACTCCGCTGCTGTACCCGATCCACACTGCGCCGTCCCGTCCGCAAAGCAAATTGCCGGGTGCGCCGAAATCGTCCGGCCGTGTCCATGACAGCGGCTCCAACCTGCCGTTCACGAAACGATAAATCGCTTTGTGGGAAGCCACTAGGACGCCTTCGGTGGAAGACTCGCACACCGCCGTGGGGCGCGAGTCTGGCGATCCTGGCTCGGACAAGACACGCGTGAATACGCCGTGAGAGCCGCGCACCAGCCCTTGCGGCGTAATCATCCAGATGTTGCCAAGATGGTCTGAAGCCAGGGAGAGGATGACATCGTCAGGCAGACCGTCCGCAGCCGTAAACGTGCGAAAATGGCCGTCTTTCAGGAGCGTGAGACCGCCCCCGTACGTGCCGATCCATAATCCGCCGCTGGCGTCTTCCTGCAGCGCCCACACTTCGTCGTCCTTGAGCGACCCGGTACGGGTCGTGAACGCGGTGAAATTTTCGCCATTAAATCGCACCAGGCCGCCGTCGGTTCCGAGCCAGATGTAGCCGTCGCGGGTCTGCACGACCGCTCTGACACGTGACTGCGAGAACCCCTCCGGTTCGCGCCAGAAATCGACGCCGTAACTGGCGCTTTCGGGACGCCAGACAGAGGCTGGCGCACACCAGGCCGGTTCGAGGAAAACGGCCATCAAGCCAGCCACAGCGGCCACCTTCCAAATTCCCGGACTGCGTTTTTTCGCCATCGTCTTGGATGTCTCAGTCAATCGTACATGGCGCGGTCGCGGCGATCAACCCTTATTTCAAACGTTTAGTTCGTACTATTTAATTCGCATAGGCGCGTGTATGCCCCGGTTTAATGACAAACGCGGGGGCATCAAGTAGAATTTTGGCCTGTTGACTATTAAGAACGGCATTTTTCCGTGTATCGCCGCGGCGATTTTGGCTGGCGGTGCGCTCCGGGCCGCGTCCGGGCCCGATAGCGCATGGACGCCGCTCTTCAATGGCCGGAACTTCGACGGCTGGTACACCTATCTGCCCTCTACCGGCAAGAACAACGATCCGAAAAAGGTATTCAAAGTCGAAGACGGTATGATCCACATTCTGGACATACCGGAGACGGACGAAAAACAGGAGTTCGGCTATCTTTCCACCGAGCGGGAGCTTTCCAACTGCCGCATCCGAGTGGAATTCAAATGGGGCACGAAGCGCTTCGTGCCAAACAATGAGAACAAACGCGACAGCGGGTTGCTGTATTTCTTCAAGATGGGTCGAAAGTCACTACGAAGGTCGAAACCGACGCGCTTCCCATGTATGTCCTGTCAGGGCCGCTGCGAACGCAAAGCCGCGGCCGCATCATCAAGTCCGGCGACTTCGAGGACCGCAATGGCTGGAACAAATTGGAACTGGTTCTGGATGGGAATAAGAGCACCCAACTCGTGAACGGGCGCGCGGTAATGCGCGCCTGGGACATCCAGCAACAGTCTCCAACGGACCCCAACACGTTCCTTCCAGTCTCCAGCGGCCGCATCATGCTGCAGGCGGAGGGCGCGGAAGTTTGGTTCCGCAACGTAGAAATGAAACCGATCGAGGAAACGAAACCGCCCGGGGAAGTGAGACCAAGTGATCCACCCAAGCAGGCGAGTCTCTTGGCGGTATCGTCCTCACCCCCCGCAAGGTCCCAAAGGATCGAAAAGATCGACCAGCAGCCGCGAGTAGTGACACCCGGCGCGATGCCCGGACAACCACCGTCCGATGCGATCGTCCTGTTCGACGGAAAAGATGCCGCGGAGTGGGCCTATCGCGACGGCCGCCCGGCGCAGTGGCCGGTGCTGGACGGCGCTTTGGTCTCGAAAAGCGGCACAGGCAATATCTACACCAAACGAAAATTCGGAAGCGCGCAGATCCACGTCGAGTTCGCCACTCCCGACATGCCCAACGCGCACGGCCAGGCGCGTGGAAACAGTGGAGTCTATCTGCAAGGCCGCTATGAGATTCAGATTCTCGATTCTTTCAACAATCCCACTTACTCAAATGGCTCCTGCGGGTCGCTCTACGGCCAGTACGCGCCGCTGGTGAATGTATCGCGTCCGCCGAAAGAGTGGCAAACGTACGATATCGTCTTTCACGCTCCGCGTTGCGGGGCGGACCGGCGGGTGGCGACGCCGGGAACCGTCACGGTGCTGCAGAACGGCGTGCTGGTGCTGGATGGCGTCACCATTCGGGG
>JBEKUT010000345.1:0-7922 GCA_049514735.1 Bryobacteraceae bacterium | reverse complement strand
GGACAAGCTGATTCTGATTTTCGGCATCGGAACACTGGCGGTGACGGCGTATATCGTGATGCTGGTCCCGGATTTTCTGGTGCGCTTCATCCTCTGGCTGGCCACACACACTTTGTTCAAAATCCGGATCGCCGGTCAGAATAATGTTCCCTTTCGCGGCCCGGCGCTGCTGGTTGCGAATCACATGTCGCACGTGGATGGCTTCCTGATCAGCGCCTGCGTACAACGTTTCATTCGCTTCATGGTTTGGAAGCCATACTACGAGATGAAGGCGCTGCATTGGTTTTTCGAGCTTGCGAAGTCGATTCCGGTTGGAACCAGCGGCCGCCGCGATATGGTGGATTCCATCCGCAGAGCGCGTAAGGAATTGGAAGAAGGCCACGTGGTCTGTATCTTCGCGGAAGGCGCCATCAGCCGGACCGGCAACATGCTGCCGTTCAAGCGCGGGCTCGAAAAGATCGTGGACGGTTTGGATGTGCCCGTGATTCCGGTTCACCTGGATCGTCTGTGGGGCAGCATTTTCAGTTTCGAAGGCGGCCGCTTCTTCTGGAAATGGCCGAAGCGCGTGCCCTATCCCGTGACGGTTTCGTTTGGACCTCCAATGCCCTCGTCGTCGACGGCGCAAGAAGTTCGGCAGGCGATTCAGGAATTGGCGAGCGAAGCTGCTACGCACCGGAAAGACAAGGGTGACTTGCTGCATCTGCACTTCATTCGCAGTGCCCGGAAGAACTGGCGCAAGCTCGCGATGGCCGATTCTACCGGCCGCGAATTAAAGTATGGAGAAGCGCTGACGGGAAGCTTGTTGATGGCGAACTGGTTGCATGAGAATCGGCCGGCCGACAGGAAAATCGGACTGCTGCTTCCGTCTTCGGTTGGCGGAGCGCTGGCGAATGTGGGTGCGATGCTGGCGGGCAAAGTTCCTGTGAATCTGAACTTCACCGCCGGATCGGAGGCAATGGCATCGGCAATCGACCAATGCAAGATTGCGACCGTCGTTTCATCGAAAGCGTTTCTGGCAAAGGCGAAGCTGCAGGCTCCGGAAGGGACGGTGTTCCTGGAAGAGATTCTCGGCGCACAAAGTAAGTGGGACAAGGTGCGCGCGGCGTTGATAGCGCGCTTGATGCCGGCTCGCATGCTGGTGCGCCGTTACAGCCGTGGAATCACGCCCGATTCTACTGCCACGATTATCTTTTCGAGCGGCAGCACGGGAGTTCCGAAGGGGGTGATGCTCTCGCACTTCAACATCATTTCGAATATCGAGTCGATGACGCAAGTGTTCTGGCTCGGTCCTAACGATTGCATCACGGGCGTGCTGCCGTTCTTCCACTCATTCGGATTCACCGTCACGCTGTGGCTTCCGCTGCTCACCGGATGCCGCGCCGTGTATCATCCGAATCCTACCGATGCGAAGGCGATTGGCGCATTGATCGAGAAATACAAAGGCACGTTCCTGTTGTCGACTCCGACGTTCTGCGCGAGCTATGCGCGCTACTGCACACGCGAGCAGTTCGCATCTTTGCGATTCGTTCTGGTAGGCGCCGAAAAGCTGCGCGAGCCCGTGGCCACGGCGTTCCATGAAGCTTTCGACCTCGATTTGTTAGAAGGATACGGATGCACGGAAATGTCGCCGGTGGTGGCGGTAAACGCTCCCGATTTCGAGGCCGGCAAGGAAACTCAGACCGGAAACAAACCAGGAACCGTGGGACAGCCGGTGCCCGGCGTTGCGGCGAAAGTAGTGGACGCAAATTCGTTTGAGGCTCTGCCGACGAATGTGGAAGGACTGTTGCTGGTGAAGGGACCGAACCGGATGCTGGGATATCTGGATCAACCGGAGCGCACGGCGGAATCGTTGCACGACGGCTGGTACGTTACCGGCGATATCGCGCTGATCGACGACGAAGGGTTCATCAAGATCACGGATCGTTTGTCGCGCTTCAGCAAAATTGGCGGCGAGATGGTGCCGCATTTAAAGGTCGAAGAAGCGGTATACAAAACGATGCCGGATTGTTCTTGCGCGGTCACAGGCATTCCGGATGCAAATCGCGGAGAGCGCTTGGTGCTGCTCTTTACGAACCCTGAAATTAAGCCCTCGGAGCTGTGGCAGAGTTTAGCCAAGACGGATCTCCCGCGTCTGTGGCTCCCCAAGCGGGAGAACGTTTATTGGGTGGATGCGCTGCCAACTTTGGGAACGGGAAAGATGGATCTGCGCGGGGTCAGGACCTTGGCGGCGGCGCTATGCGGGTCTCCGAAGGGGGTGCGTGTTTAGCAGGCGCCAGGTTCATTCGAAGAAGCAGAGCCTGGAAGCGAGGGCTGCCACGGTAGCGGTCGTAAAGCGGATCGTTGTGAGTCTCGACAAGCCGCGGATCGCGCTGCTGGTAGGCCGTGTCGAGCGCTTCAAACATCGCATCCGCTTCCCCCATAGCGGCGTAATAGGACGCGGCCCCGATAGCGCGGCCGTTCGAGCCGGCGAGCTGCGCCGCCAATTCCCGGCCACGCTCGCCGTCGCCAGCCTGATGATAGGCCGCGGCTAATTGCCAGCCAATTAAGGAGTCCCACGGCGCCAATTCCGCACCGCGCTTGAAACTGGCGATCGCTTCCCCAGTGAAGCCCGCATGAAGCTGGGCGAGCCCCATCGTTAGCCACAATAAGTGGAAGTTCGCATCGATCTCCAGGGCTCGCCGCGCGTACTCAATCGTTTCGCGGAACTGTTTCGCGCGGTACATGGAAAAAGCCATCCCTTGATGAAGAATCATGGAGAGCGGATCGGTTTGGAGCGCCAGACGGCATTGCTCCAGCGCGTCCGCGGATCGCCCCAACGGGAGCAAGTACCACAGGACGTAGCGTACTCGCGCCAGAAGCGGGACGGGGTCCGCCGCCATGGCCTGGCGGAAATGCGTTTCACCCAATTTCCAATCGTAATCGAAGACGGAAGCCATAATCCCCAACACGCTGTGCGCATCGCTATTGGCGGGATCGAGGGCCAGCGCTTTCTCCGCGGCCGCCCTGGCCAGAGGCGCCACGTCGCAAACCGGTTTGGTCCCGAGCAGGCCTACTATGGAAAAGTACGCCGCCAATCCGCTGTACGCCGGAGCGTAATTCGGGTCAACGGCCAAGGCCAGCTCATAGAATTCCTTCGCTTTCGCCATGCTGTCCGGCGTGAGGCGCGCGCGGTAATACTGGCCTTTCAAGTAATTCTGGTAGGCTTCGATGTTCACCGTCTTCGCGCGGGGAGCTAGCCGCACTTGGAGCGCCTCCGAGATCGCCCGGCCGATTTCATCCTGAATGGCGAACACGTCGGTCATATCGCGGTCGTAGCGCTGCGACCAGAGATGCGTGCCATCGGCGGCGTGGATCAACTGCGCGGTGATGCGGAGCCGGCTTTCCGCCCGGCGGACGCTGCCTTCGAGCACATTGCCGACGCCCAGCATGCCGGCGATCCGGCGTACGTCTTCGTTCTTGCCTTTGAAAGCGAAGGCCGAAGTGCGGGCGATGACTTTGAGTCCTTTTACTTGCGTTAGCGCATTGATGATTTCTTCCGCCAAGCCGTCGGAGAAGTATTCGTCGTCGGCATCGCGGCTCATGTTGACGAAGGGCAGCACGGCGATAGAGGCGATCGTGGGGACGTTTTCAGCCGGCTTGATAGACGCCTGTTCCATTGCCGCGCGAACTTCTCTCATCGTCTGAAACCGGTCGGCCGGCAACTTGCGAAGGCAGCGGGCGACAACCGCGAGAACGTTCGACGGCGCGTCCAGAGGCTCGGGCTCGTCGCGTATGATGGCGGCCATGGTCTCAATGGCGGACTTCTTCGCAAACGCTTTGGAGCCGCTCAGCATTTCATACAGCACCAGGCCGAAGGAGAAGATATCGGAACGCGCGTCCACCTCCTCTCCCTTGGTCTGTTCGGGCGACATGTAAGTTACGGTGCCTACGATTGTGCCCGTTTCCGTAAGATCGATGCTCTGGGTAGCCACTCCGGTATCGCCCTGCGCGATCTTGGCCAGTCCGAAATCCAATAGCTTCACGCCGGATGCAGTCACCAGAATATTGGCCGGTTTAAGATCGCGATGTGTGATCTTCTTGGTATGCGCGGCGTCCAGCGCGCTGGCGATTTGACAGGCGTAATCCAAGGCTTTCCCCAGCGGCAGAGGGCCTTTGAGCGGTTCGCCTTCGATGTACTCCATCACCAGGTAATTCGGACCGACATCGTAAATCTGGCAGATGTGCGGATGATTCAGGGCGGCGATGGCTTTCGCTTCGCGCCCGAAGCGGTCGTTGAACTCCGTCCTGGAAACTTTAACCGCGACGTCGCGATCCAGACGAGGATCTCTGGCCCGGTACACCTCGCCCATCCCGCCCGCGCCGATGGACTCGATAATCTCGTACGGTCCGAGTTTGTCGCGCACGGAAAGCGGCATGCGAGTTAGTAAGTCCATTTTAGCCGATCATGTCTAACTTGTATGCCTGATGTTAGTCGATGTTAGGTTCGCGTCTCGCAGAGACTCTGTGGCTTTCATCGGTGGCGACCTGAGCGGCGGGCGGTTCCTCGTACACGCCAAGGAGTTACTCTTCTTGCGGCAAGTGGGCGGCGGCTACATCTTCGTTCACCTCCTGTTGCAGAGTACTTTGGAGCGCGTATCTGCAACGGGTGTATTCGCTACCCATCAGACAGCGACGACGTGGACCTTGCGGCCAGATGCCACGACAAGCCGTTTTATGTCGCCCGGATCGCTTGTGAGAATCGTCGCGTGCTGGCGAAGGGCTATTGTGACCACAACGGCGTCAATGACATCCGCGGTTCCGCTCTTGCCTAGCAGCCGTCCTGCTTCGTGCGCCTCGCTTTCGTCAAGAGGAACGACTGCGCAACCCGTCAGAAACCGCCTGAGCTGGGCTTGTCTTGGCGATCGGCTGACCTGGGCGACGACCGGCGCAGGAACCGCCGGAATAACACCAAGTTCCAAACGCGCCTTGTGTTCCGCCCATGTGCGCCGATCGTTTCGATCCGCAGCCACCAGAACGGCAGCGTCGTAGACAACCCTGTTCACGCCGGACGCCGGAAGGCTCGCGCCGTTCGCAGTTGCGCCCGCACGCTGCGGCGAGCTTCATCCATTTCTTCCGCGCTGAAGGGTCCGTGCTGCTTTTCCCAGTCGGCGACCGCGGCTAAACCAGCCCGCCGCCGCAGTGCTTCCCGTGCCGCGCTTGTCATCCAGGCGGACACGCTCACCCCCTCGCGGGCGGCCGCCGCAAGGATTTTGTCGTGAACTTCGGGGTCTATCGTGATTGCAAGCTTCGGGGAGGGGTTGCCGCGCGGCATACAAAGTCTCCTACTTCAGTATGATACACGCTGAAAGAGCCCGCCCCGGGGTTTCCGTTGTACGCTTCGTCCATCGCGGCGGCTCGCTCTTGCGCGAACTGGCCAGCCACAACCGGCTCGGAATGGGTCATGCGCAGGAAATTGGCTGTCACGCGCTCCGCGGCTTCGTAATTTGGGGTTAGGTTATCCGGCAAGTATGAGCTTCTTAGGACTACCCGCCCCGTTTGTTTACGTGACCTTGAACGGACATATGAAGTACGTAAACTTGTCCGCTGACGAGGTTTACGAAATTGGTCCAAGCAATCTGGACCGCGGGATGGCCGGGACGCTGACCTACATCACTACCGGCGGCGGCAACATACTGTAAGGTACTCACAGAAATGGCCTTGCTTTTGTCCTGTCCAGAGACTACTACAGCCGAGAGAGCAGCGCCGAAGTTGGGCGCAGTTGCGCGAAAGGAGGCAAAGAGTCGGCAGCCTCCTCTGGCCCCTCACCGTCGATGGTAGTTACTACGGACCCCAGTCTATGTAACTGAAATGGGCGGGGGGTGTAGAGGATTGATGTACCGAGGCGATCGGTTGTTCGTGAAGTCGGCATAGCGGGGCCGGGAACGGTGTGTCGCGGTCGAACTCCGCGCCGATATGATTCTGATGGACGATCAAGAAGGCGTCCTCACCGCCCGGCGCAAGGGATTCGGGGTGGCCGGAACCCTCGGCAGGAGATTGTCTCACAGCGGCAGGCGCATTTTCTGAAGCATCGCCGTATAACGCGGGTCGTGCGCCAGGCTCTTCAGCAGCGGATCTCCCTTCATTTCGCTCAGTCCAGGGTCCCGCGTGTCGTATGCCCGCTTCAGCCAATCGAAGGCCCGGTCCGCCTCTCCGCGCGAGGCGTATACGTCGGCGATAAAATACGGTGCGACCGCCTGGTACTTCGCGATGACTTCATGCAGAGAAGCGTCTGCATCCTTCCGCCGCCCTAGGGCACGGTACGCCAGCGCCAGCCCGAAGAGCCGAAAGATAGGATCTTTCTCCTTCTCCATCTCCTCCAGCGCGCGCCGCGGATTCGATTGTGCCAGATAGATCCGGCCGAGCAGGCAATGCGCCTGCGCCATCTCCGGGGTCAGTTCCAGCGCCTTGTCGACGGCATCTTTGGCCTCTTTCTGGCGGCCGGCATAGTGCAGGTTGAGCGCGAGACCTCGGTATCCGAATAAAGGATCGATCTCGATGGCCCGGCGATAGAGTCGAATCGACTCGTCGAAGCGGCCCAGCATCCTCGCCAGCGAACCGATGGCTCGCATCACGCCCGCATCGCCGGGACTCAACGCCAGCGCCCGTTGGAATGACGCATCAGCACCCTTCCAATCCCTGTCGTGGAGCATCTCGACCTCTCCCATGGCTGCGTGCGCATCGGCGAGATTCGGATCGAGTGTCAGCGCCTTTTCCAAGGCTTCACGAGCCCTGCGGTAGCCATCGTCTGGCGGGATGTAGGCTGAGCTTGCCTGACCGGAGAGCGACTGTCCCAGACCGACCCATGCTGGCGCATATCCTGAGTCCAATTGAATCGCCTGCTCGAAATAGCCGGCCGCCTTAGCCACACTCTCTTCGTTGAGTTGCTCGCGGAAGTGCTTTCCCAGCAGATAGGCGTTGTACGCTGCGGCACTCGTCGTCTTCACCGCTAGCGTCTTCCCTCCGAGAAGAGTCACCTTCAGAGCGTCCAGCACCGCTCGGGCAATTTCCTCCTGCACGGCGAAAATGTCGTTCGACTCCCGGACATATCTCGCCGACCAGAGGTGAAATCCGTCTGCGGTCTTGATCAACTGTGTCGTGATCCTGGTGCGGTTGCCCTGCTTCTGCACGCTTCCTTCCAGGATCGTTGTCACGTTTAATTTCCTGCCGATTGTGCGAAGATCCTCGCTCTTTCCCTTGAACTGAAACGAGGACGTCCGGCCCGCCACCCGTAGCCCCGGGGTCTGGGCCAAGTCGTTCAACAGTTCTTCGGCCAGGCCATCGGCGAAGTACTCCTGGTTCTTCTCGGGGCTCAAATCCGCGAACGGCAGCACGGCGATGGACGGCTGATCCTGGGCGGACTGAGAAGGTTTCCCTGCCCGCCCAAGCCAGATGAGGCCAGTTATCGCCGCCGCCAACGCCAAGACCGTCATGACGGCTGTTATCACCCTCCGCCGTAGCTTCCAATCCGGAGCTGAACGGGGCTCAGGCGGGAGGGCGGCGGAAGACGTGTTGACTGGGCGGCCATGCTGGCATGAGAGCAGTGCCGCAGAAAAGTCCGCGGCAGTCTGCCAGCGCCGGCCAGGATCCCTATTCAATGAGCGCGTGACCACTTCCGCCAGCGAGGGCGGAATCCTGGGATTCAAGGTTCGGATCGGCGGCGGGTCCGTCTCGATATGAGCTTTGAGCGTATCGTAGTCGGAACCGGTATCCGTCCGAAACGGGACGCGCCCGGTCAGCATTTCGTACAGCGTAACTCCCAGGCTGTACAGGTCCGAGCGCGCGTCCACGGACTGATTGCGGATCTGCTCCGGCGACATGTAGTCCACGGTTCCCGGACTGAACCCGGTCTTTGTCGCCGGACTTTGGCCGAGTACCTTCGCGAT
>JBEKUT010000344.1:0-7943 GCA_049514735.1 Bryobacteraceae bacterium | reverse complement strand
CGAAACTTCGTCAACTCCCGTTTCAGGATCATCCTGGATTCGACAATTCTGCGGCAACACCGACTCGGCCGGCCATGATAGACTTCAGACAAGAAAATGGCCCGACAAGTCAAGATCGTCGTGGAAAAGCACGCCGATGGTTATGTGGCTTATCCCCTCGGCCTGAAGGGGGTCGTGGTGGGCGAAGGCGAAAGTTACGAAGAAGCTCTCGCGGATATCAAATCGGCCATCCAGTTCCATATCGAGACGTTTGGCGACGAAGTCCTGCCTGATGATTCCCCCTTCTTGAGGCATTCATCGCGGAGGCAACCATCCCAGCCTGATGGCCAAGTTCACCGTCGATGCTCCCAAATCCAGAGTGATCGCCGCGTTCCGGGCCCTCGGAGCGAGTTGATGCGCGAAAGTAAGCACGTTGCCATGCGGCGTTCGAACCCGAAGGGGTTCTGACTTTCTCAGCTTGCCGAACCATTCGACCCTGAAGGCCTCCACTCTGCGAACCATCCTGACACAGGCCGGCATCGCCAGAGACGATTTCTTGCGCGCCTACGAGCAATCTTGAGGACCGGTCGCCGCACGGCACTGACCGCGCATGCCCCGTGCCCGGTCTACTGGGGAAACGAAACTCGATAACCTGCTGTACGTCGCCGTTCTAAGCCGGACGTCATCCCATTGAGTGGCGGGCGATGTTGGAGCTTGAGGACGGTATCGCGCACATACGCCTGGTACGGACTGCAAAGTTCCGTCTCGCCGCCCAGCCGAGTTCACAATTCCATTTCTTCCTTTGTTAGTTATCGGCGCTGTCAGCCCTACAAAAACTCGGCTCACTCGAAAACTTGCCTAGAATCCCCTGTCTCTTTTCTTACAACTCCATACATGCGGTGCTTAAGAAAGGCAGGTACCGGTAACTCAGCATTGCATTTGGCGAATAAAGCGTATACGAATAGCTTATTTGAGACGGTACTAGCACCCAGGCAAGAAAGCTCCCGTAAAGTGAAGAATTAATATACGCCTCAATGATTTACGACGGACCCCAAATGGCATGCGCCCACGCTGCATTGGTTTTACAACTAATTTTATCGTTGACGAAAGTTTTCGTCTCGGCTACTATCGATCCTACCAAGTAAGTGAAAACCGCCCTTAGCAAACATGTGGGCGGTACCTCAATGGCTGGCTTCCTGCTACGGCGTCGTCATATTTTGAGGTCGATTAACCACTTTGATACGCTTCGTCGCGTGATCTTGTTCTTGATCGTGCATACCTGGTATTAGCGATCCCCGAAAGTGAGAATGGGGCAATTGTGGGCGAAGCCTGCCCGCCCGAAACTCGACCATATGGAACCTGAGACGTGCCATCGCTCACTTGTAAGACCGTCGTACTAGAGTTGTATCCGGCAAACCAATAGGTCATAAGAACCATGAAAGCCCTATGATCGTACGTGAAGTCGAGAAAGCGGGCGACGCGAGGAATGATCTGCTCTAACACGTTCTCGCGGTGCTCCAGTATAAGGGTCGAATGTGCCGGAGGGGGGTTGATGGCCAGTGATCGTTCAGTGTTTATTGCACCGGAGTTGGCCCAGAAATTGAAGTGCGCCAAGCTTCCCATCTTACGCAAGACCTTGCTGGCGGTTTGTCGCTTCGCTTTGGATCGTACCAAATTAGAGCACCCGATAATCGAGAACGCTTTGCGGAGTCTGCGAAACGGGAAGCCTTTGGATTCTTCGTCGCGGCGGGGGCTAAAGATGCTCGCGTTGTCTTTGGACGATAAATATTGCGACCTCAATGCAGGTTCTCAGGAAGACCCGGCGGTTTATCGAACGGCCGCTTTGGCAGCTTTCCGGCAAGCAAGAGCCGTGAATGCGGTTTATTTTGCTGCGCAAGACAACCTGATTGAGTCGGCGTCTAATTGCCTCTACGAGGCCGCCGCGGCCGCCGAGGACAACGAGACGCTCGAGGAACTCGTGATCGGCCGCATCGGCTAGAGGCCCGCGCCGCTCGCACGGCGGATGGCGTCCTAACCCGTACCCACCGGATCGGGCGGGGATCAACGGCGATAGAGGTGTGACGGAGCCGTTTCAGAATTGTATGCAACAAGACGAAGATTTGAAACTCAACTGAATTGCTTCACACTCTTTCTTCCGTGGCACCGGAGTTCTCAAGCTGGAACACTACATAACCACGCTTACATTCGGTTAAATTGGGGCTTCCCGTATAGCTCATTTGAGACGGTATCTATACACCCAAATGGGCTAGCTCATTTGGTTAGTACCATCTGATGAATCAATCATTTACAGGTGATGTATTACCCTCGGTTACACTCTGTTGGCAACAGTGCTGTTTTTTTTGTTGACGAAAGTTTTCGTCTCGTCTATTATCAGTTACACCTAATGGACGAAAAGCTCGCCCTTAGTTAAGACAGTTGGGTGGCTTGATCGCCGGGCTTCGCACGGCGTGCCGCGAGAATTGAAGACGATTGCGGCCCGCTTTTGATGCGCTTCGTCGCGCGTTTCTGAAGAGTGCGTAGCTCAGGTCCAATTACGGTCTCCGTGTACTAGAAGTTCCCCAATAAGCAAACTGGGGCAATTGTGGGCGAAGCCTGTCCGAGCCCTGCGATTCCAGTTCAATCTCGATAATCAAATGCTGTTACGTTCGACAATCGAATCGAGTAAGCTACCTTGGTACGCGGTTAAGGTCCGGACGCGTTCGGAGCCGATCGCCGTGGCGGCGTTGCAGAATCGGGGCTACGACCCGTTTGCACCCACTATCGCGGAACGTCGACCCTACTCCGACCGCATGGCTCTGGTACAGGTCCCGGTCTTCCCCGGCTACGTTTTCTGCCGCTTGGATACGCAGGATAAGGTTCCGGTGATCAGCAGCCCGGCGGTGGAATATATCGTGAGTTTTGCCGGTCAGGCCGCCACCGTACCAGATGAGGAAATCGAATCCGTTCGGCGCGCCGTGCTGGCCGGCGGACTTCCTCGGTCGTACCTTTCAGTCGGCCAGCGAATTCGTATCGAATACGGCTCCCTGGCCGGCCTTGAAGGTGTTCTCGAGCGCAATGGAAAAGAAAATCGCATCGTAGTCTCTGTCAATCTGTTGCAGCGCTCCGTGTCCGTGGAAATCGACGAAGATCAGATCCGCGCGATCGGCCCCGCGGAGGGGGCAGCAATCTTACAGTACCGTTGAATCGGGAGACCTCGTGACGGAACCCAAGTGCAGGATTGTAAGTTTTCGTTTATCCGCGAGCGAATTTGCCGAGGCTGAGCAGGTTTGCCACGCGCATGGTTATCGCAGTCTGTCTCTCTTTGCGCGCTCGGCCGTAGTGGCGTTCCTCTCCACTCACTCAGATGCGGGAACGCACAACACCGAAATCAATGAACTGCGGCAACGAATCGACGTTATGGCCGCCGAACTCCTGCGTATTTCCGAACAGATCCGGGGAGTGCACTCGTCGCATTCGCCGAGCCAAGCCGCCGCCGCATCGTGATCGCGCTAGAATTCCGTTTTATTCAGGCGCCGACGGCGTCTCCTGGCGTTGCCGCAAACTTTCGAGTGTGAACTCTTGAGCCGGCGAATGAAGTTCCACCGCACCTTGCGAGCCGTGAACAAAAAACGCGACGGAAAGGGGATCGCGCTTGGAACGAACGATTAGCATCGCGACCTGCCGCGGATCCGGGAAGAAACGATGAAAGAATGCGCGGGCGCTATCGGACAGGCCAAGGTCCCGCCGGCTGGCCGATTGAAACCAGCCCACTGGTGTCAGTCCCGCCAGTTCTGCATCGGACTCCGCGAGGGTGAGCAGGTTCCCGAACGCTTCGCAATCTTTCGCGGAGAGTTCGAACGACGGGCCGTAGTGATGTTCGCATTCCGCCGGACGCATGGAACAAATCCGGACGGCGCCCGAGTCGTTCTTTCCGAACAGCACACCTCCGATTTCAACTCCTCCCCACGGATAACGCCGATAGCCACTCAACGCCAGCTCGGCGATCTCCGCGAGGACGCCGGCGGTACAACGCACTTCGGAAACTGCGACATTACCGCGCCACACGATCGTATTTGAGATATGCTCAAGCAATTAAACGCCTCTGTCTCCACCCATCGCTTACTATCGTATAATCCCAACGATCCGGCCTTCACGCTGCAAGTGTAGAAATGGCCCCAGGCGAGCAAAGTCTAAGTCATACTGCATCGCGGCACGATCATCGGCACGCGCGGGTCACCAGCCGTGAAAAAACCGATGCCGTGCTTCGGTTGCTCAAAGGGGAATCCGTCGATGCCCTCAGTTTGGAGCTCGGGGTTTCTACCGGCCGCATTGAGCGCTGGAAAGACAGCTTCGTTGCGGCCGGGTCGGCCGAACTTGCCAAGCGAACCGATGTACCTTCGAAGAGTTGGGCGGCGAAGCATGTGGGTTCGATTTGGCAATGGGTGTGGCTGCTGATCGCCCTTGTCGCGGTTATCGGCATATTGGTAGTTTTCATGCAACGCGGCGGTCAGGAATAATCCTGACGCTGTTTTGGGACCGCAACCCTCACTCGCGGTGCGGGTGGATGCCCCGTGATAGAACGTAACTACAGGGGAGACATAGCCTCTCACTCGTTTACCGGGAGTTGTTTTGTATGTCAATGACAAATGGCGACATAGAGAAAAATCGCGGCACTGGCCACCTGGTCGATAATGCCGCCCGCATCTTGGCAAGTCCGATTCCGCGCCGGCAGGCCATCCAGTCGATCTGCGGTCTCGTGACGGGAACCGTGCTCGCTGCATTCGGTGTCCGACAGGCCAAATCTCAAACTTCAAACGACACGAACTCTGCAACATGCAGACCGGCGTGCTCGAGTGGCCATACATGCTGTCCAGGGACTGGTATTGCAAATTTCTGTGTACCTTCTACCCAGCCTTGCTGCGGCAACACGTCGTGCGGGACGGGCCAGACATGCTGTACCGGCACTAACGGACAAAAATTCTGTAGCAGTTCCAGCGGTACGTGTTGCGGCAACACCTCCTGCGGATCGAGCCAGACTTGTTGCACGGGCACTAACGGACAAAAATTCTGTAGTAACGCCGGCGGAGTATGCTGCGGCAATGTTGCCTGCGGAACCGGCCAGCCTTGTTGTACGAATACTATCGGACAAAAATTCTGTGGCACGTCCGGCGCCGTCTGTTGCGGCAACATTTCCTGCGGACCTGGCCAGCCGTGTTGTACCGGTCCGAGCGGGCAGAAATTCTGTGGCACGTCCGGCGGCACGTGTTGCGGCAACAATTCTTGCTCCCCGGGCCTGACTTGTTGCACGGGCACCAATGGAACGCTATTCTGCAATACCCCCGGAGGAACGTGTTGCGGCAATTCCTCCTGTGCTCCCAGCCATAAGTGCTGCACGACAGGTTCCTCGCCTTTCTGCGCGGTGAGCAGCACAGTTTGTTGCGGGAACATTTCGTGCCCAAGCGGCCTGACTTGCTGCGGCAACGTCTCCTGTTGTGGAACAAACCAGGTGTGCATCAACAACCGGTGCCAAGTATCGAAAACCTGATCCAGCCTTACGGGGAGCGGGCTCCTGGAACACCGTGGCGCGTTTCATTGGGTGTTCTCCCGCGGCTCGGGTGCTTCACCTTGTTAGCGATTGCATTGGGCTACGCCGTCTTTAGTCAAGGCGGCCAAATGTCACTTGCATGGAATACGTCTCTTCTGATTATCGGGGCTGGCGCGGTATCTTACACGCTTGCTGTTTCACGCGTCGACCGTCCACCATTCGTCGAACAATTGCTTGGCTGGGCAGTGGCGCTGCCTACCGCTTATGTTGGGTTTCAGCTATTGCCCCTGCCGTTGCCGATACTGACGATTCTTTCTCCGGCGCGTGCAAAGCTGGTCGACAGTCTGGCGCCCATCGCGCAAGCGCCCGCGTTTGTGTCTATTAGCATCGATCCGGCGGCAACATCAGTCTACTTTTTGAGAACTCTTGCTTACAGCCTGACGGCGCTCCTCATTTACGAGACCTCCTGGCATTGGTTGCGCCGGCGTTCCTGGGTGCCGGTTATTCCTTTGATCGGTATCGCGGCCTTTGAAGGCTGCCTGGGCATTATTCAATTTGCCGATGGCGGCGATGTGGCTGGAACGTACCACAGCCATGACCATTTCGCTGGTCCTCTTGAGATGGTTTTGCCCCTGACATTGGTATACGGAATCTTTCTTCTGCGGAAGCCTGAGGGAAAGAAGAATCTGCCGGTGGCGAATGCCGTCAAGTTCAGTCTCGCGTTCGGGTGTGCCGCCGTGATGTTAGTCGGATTGGTTTATTCGATGTCGAAAATGGGGTTCTTGGCCGGTCTAGGTGGCCTGTTTGCCATAGGAGCTCTCGCCGTTCTCTCGAAGCTCAAAGGGATGGTGAGATTTCTGGCGGTCGCGGGTGTGACTGTCTTCATCATTCTGGTCTTTGTTTTCCTCCCGACGGACCAGCTTGCGAACGCATACGCGGGTTACTTCTCGAACGACCCGTCTTCGATGGAGGGCCGTGCGCCGATTTGGGACGACTCTCGACAACTGCTGCGCGCTTACCCTGCCGTTGGCACCGGACTGGGAACTTATGAGACTGCTTTTCTGAAATATCAGACTGCGAGCGTGGATTGGAATTACACATTCGCGCATAACGATTACATCCAGTTGGCCAGCGAACTTGGCGTCGTGGGGTTCTTGATCTTCGGTGGACTGTTACTGATGGTGCTGATAAAGACGGTCCGCGCGGCGTTCAGCGAGGATTGGAACTCGCGGCTACTCGGGTTAGGATGCACAGGCGCGCTCACGGCGATCGCTATCCATAGCCTCGCGGATTTCAATCTCTATATTCCTGCGAATGCTCTTCTCCTCTCCTGGATTGTCGGAATCGCGATCTCGATTCCATCGCCCTCTCAATCGTCTCGGTCGAACGAGAAAGAGAAAAAGGAACAATCCTGGAGCCGAACGGTTCTGCGGACGAGTCCGATTGTCTTAGGTGGTGTGCTCGTTGTCAATGCTACGGCGTGGATGGTGTTTGACACGGCATACAAGGGCGATCCTGCTGCGGAACGCGCGTTCTGTGACTTCGGAATTTGCGGCGACAATATCGTGTTTGCCGCCGAGGCGACTAAGAGTGCAAGTCCGGCGGCGTTTCCGCTCACTAAGTTTGTGGAGGATGTCAAGAGGGATCCGGCCGCTCCGCATCGTTGGTGCGATTTGGGTGACGCATTCTTCCGAGCCGGACGCGCAAACGAAGCGCGCTATTGCTTCTCACACGCGGTGGCCCTGGGCCCCGAGATCCCGCCCGTGTTGCTGCGCAGCGCGAATTTCTATCATGCCGTCGGGGACGATGAGCGCGCAATGCAGCTGGGGTCGCGTGTTCTTGCTAAGTCCGATGTGTATCAGTCGGCCATACTTGATTTCTATCGAGGTTCGAAGTTCAACGTGAATGACGTCTTATCCCGTGGCCTTCCGCCGGGTCCTCACGCGGCACAATTGTATCTTCGCTATTGGATACAGTTGGGAGATCTCGACAGAACGAAGAGTTCTTGGGACTGGACACTCGCACACCACGACGCGGATGTCCCGATTGCTCGCGACTACCTCAGCTTCCTTTTGGGGAAGTACAAGTATCAAGACGCGGCGGCTGCCTGGGTTCTTTTTCTGGGCGATCGCCGGAATGGTTATCGCGAAGCGAACTGGCTCTATAACGGTGACTTTGAGACGGAGCCATCCGGAGTGCCGTTCGATTGGCAAATCGGCGGCGCGGATGGCCAGGCAGACACTACGATCGATTCGGGTCAGTCCCACACGGGAAACCATTCTCTGCGCATCCGATTCGCCGGAACAGAAAATGTGAACTATGCCGACACGGTTCAGAAGACGTCCGTTCCGCAGGGCACTTATCGATTCTCGGCGTACATCCGCACACAAGATATAACTACCGATAAAGGCATCGCGTT
>JBEKUT010000343.1:0-7984 GCA_049514735.1 Bryobacteraceae bacterium | reverse complement strand
GTTCAAACGCTGCGCGCCGAATTTCATTGGTCGAACACCACCGCCGGTCTCGTCAGCTCCGCGACTCTGATCGCCTCCGCGTTCGGAGGCATTGTGGCCGGCATTTTGTCGGATCGCATCGGCCGCCGCCGCACGCTGATCTATACGATCCTCACCTACTCGATCGCGTCAGCCGGATCGGCGACATCCAGTGGACTCGTAACCCTGCTTTTTTGGCGCGCCCTCATCGGCCTCGGATTAGGAGGCGAATGGTCGGCCGGTGCCGTGCTGGTCGCCGAGACCTGGCCATCAGAGCATCGCGCGAAAGCGATCGGCCTCATGCAATCTGGCTGGGCCATCGGATACATGCTCGCGGCCGTCGTCACCGCGCTGATTCTTCCACGCTACGGCTGGCGCCTGCTCTTCTTAGCCGGCGTTTTTCCCGCGCTGCTCACCATCTGGATCCAGCGCAAAGTCGAGGAGCCGCAAATCTGGCTGACACGCAATCGAGCCAAGGTTTCTCTCCTGACGCTCTTCCGTCCGCCGCTCGCTCGTATTACATGGTGCGCTACGGCCTTAGCGACATCCGTCCTCTACGCCTATTGGGGATTGTTCACGTGGCTGCCGGCGTTCCTCTCCGCGCCAGTAGCGCAAGGCGGCGCAGGATTGAACATCGCGCGCACCAGCGCCTGGATTTTCGTGATGCAAGGCGGGACGTTCCTGGGCTACGTGAGCTTCGGATGGCTGGCCGACCGTTACGGCCGCCGTCCCGCTTTCTTCGGATACGTGATCGCCGCCGCTATCTTGACCCCAATTTATGGACTGACCCCACGTTGGGCCGGTGCGTCTTCGGAAACCTGGCTGCTCGTCATCGGTCCCTTAATCGGCTTCTGCGGAACCGGCTTTTTCGCCTTGTTCGGGGCCATGCTGGCCGAACTCTATCCCACTTCAGTCCGTGGAGCCGGCCAAGGACTCGTATACAACCTGGGCCGTGGATTGAGCGCCCTGGCCCCCCTCCTTGTAGGAGCCGTCGCCGACCGCAAAGGAATCGGCGCGGCCCTAGCCCTAAACTCCGGCTTCTTCCTAATCGGAGCCTTCCTGATCTTCACCCTCCCCGAAACAAGAAATCGCGATCTGACTTAACTAACAACCAACAACCACGAACGACCAACGCCGTTTCCCGGGTTTACGTTTCTTGACACATCTTCCTGTAACCGCCATCAAACGTCGTAACGCCTTGTAATTTAATGAAATACTGGCTCGTACTTGGCGTGGCACTCATCTCCTGCCTGGCCCAACCAGCACCGCCGCAGCGCAAGAACACCGTGGGTGAGGTTCAATCTGCCGATTCTGCCTCCAACCAATTGAAAATAAAGACAGATGCAGGCGTGATCTACACTGTCACCACGGACGAAAGAACCAACTTCCTGAAAGTCGGCGCGGATCTCGACCTGAAAAAGGCCGCCAAGATCGCTTCCACCGACATCGTCACTGGCGATCGCGTACTATCCCGAGGCGTGGTATCGGAAGACACCAAGACCATCGCTGCCAGCAGTGTAGTAGTGATGACGAAGGCTGACGTCGCGCAGAAGCAGCAGAAGGATCGGGAAGAGTGGGTCAAACGGGGCGTCGCGGGCACTATTACGGCCATCAATCCCGACACCCACGAGATCACGTTGAAGACGGATGCTATTCCACCGAAAACGGTCGCCGTGGATGTCTCGGGTAAGGTGGATTACCACCGTTACGCGCCGGGCTCGGTCAAATTCAGCGATGCCCAACCCAGCAGCTTCGCCGATCTCAAGGTTGGCGATAGGCTCCGTGCCCTGGCCGACAAGAATGAAGAGGGTACCCGCTACAAAGCGGAAGAAATCGTCTCCGGATCGTTCCGAACTCTAGCGGCTCAGATCGTCTCGGTCGACTTGACCGCCAACACCGTCATGGTGAAGGACTTGTCCTCCAAAGACAAGCAGCCTGTCACGATTCATGTAAACCAAGATACGGTAATGAAACGCATGCCGGAGCGCATGGCCATGTTCATGGCGATGCGTCTCAATGGCGCTGCGCCCGGCGGTGTCACTCCGAATGCCGGCCAAGGCGCGGCCATGCAGGGCCGGCCCCAAGGTGCGCCTCCAGCGAGCCCCGCTCCGAGCGGTCCCGCAGGCAATTTTGCTCAAATGGGCAATGGCGCCGGTGGTTCTGCTGGCGGCCCCGGTGGAGGCGGATTCGGCGGCGGCGGGCGTGGCGACCTCCAGCAAATGATGGAGCGTCTCCCGAAACTCGAAATCGCCGAACTCAAGCCCGGCGACGCCCTGATTATTTCGAGCACTAACGGAGCCGACCGCTCCAACCTGACGGCAATCACCATCGTTGCCGGCGTAGAGCCGTTCCTTGCGTCAGCCCCGAGATCGGCCGGTGCGGTCAATCTCGGATCATGGAATTTCGATATAGGCATGCCGGCGCAGTAAAGAGACCGGCCGATAAGAATAGAAACAGAACCAGAGAAGAGAGAATGTTAAATAGAATACTGTTGTGCGTCCTTTTGTGTGGCTTGGCGGTTCCAATGTTCGCGCAGTCCCTCGGGATCGTCAAGGGGCAGGTGGCCGACGAGTCCGGAGCGGTGATTCCAGGTGCTAAAGTGACTGCCACCGGCCCAGGCGGCGTCGTCAAAACTGTCACGACGATAGCCGATGGCACCTACACGTTGACCGGCCTGGCCGTGGGCGATTGGACGCTCGTGGCTTTCTCGCCAGGGCTGACACAGCAAACTCCTCTAAAGGTGAGTCTCAGTGGAGGTACGCAGACGGCGAATCTCGTCCTGCGAGTCGTGCTCGAAAAACAGGAAGTGACCGTGCAGGAGTCGACCAACAACGTCGTCAACGTCGATCCCTCCAGCAACGCCGGAGCGCTCGTGTTAAAAGGCGCCGACCTCGATGCGCTCTCCGACGACCCCGACGATCTGGAACAGGATTTACAAGCATTGGCCGGTCCCGCCGCCGGTCCCAACGGTGGGCAAATCTATATCGACGGTTTCACTGGCGGCCGCCTTCCCCCCAAGGAATCCATCCGCGAGATTCGTATCAATCAGAACCCGTTTTCAGCCGAGTATGACCGTCTCGGATTTGGGCGCATTGAGATCCTCACCAAGCCCGGCACCGACAAATTCCGGGGCTCGGCGATGTTCAACATTAGCGACGGCGAGTTCAATTCCCGCAACCCGTTTCTGACGCCCGCCGCAGGTTCCTCTTTTCAAATGCCGGATTTTCAAACGCGGCAATACGGCGGCAATCTGAGCGGCCCGCTCTCGAAGAAAGCGAGCTTCTTTCTCGATTTTGACCGCCGCGAGATCGACGATTCCGCAGTTATCGATGCACGCATCGTGGACCCCGCGACGTTTCTAGAGGAGCCCTATAGCACTGCCGGCCCTACGCCCCAGCGCCGGACCACCTTCAGTCCGCGCGTCGATTACGCCCTCACTCCGAACAATACGTTGATGGCGCGTTACACATACACGGACAACAGCCTGCCCGATTACGGCATCGGAAATTTCGTTCTGCCGGATCGCGCCTACGCCCGGCACATGACGGAGCAAACCGGTCAGCTAACGGAGACCGCCGTCCTGAACGCGAAGTGGATCAATGAGACTCGCTTCCAGGTCATTAACGATTCCACCAACCAGAACGGCAATCTGCTTCCAGTGCTCAACGTGGCGGGTGGGTTCTCCGATGGCGGATCGGGCATCGGACTATCCAGTAACTTTCAGCGGCATTATGAGCTGCAAAACTACACTTCCACCACGAAGGGGACGCACTCCATCAAGTTTGGCGTCCGCATACGATCCATTCAGGAATCCGATTCCATCGAAAACAATTTTGGCGGGACCTGGAATTTTAGCGGCTCCAACAGTTTGACCTCGCTCGATGCCTATCGCATCACTTTGCAGGGCCTGCAACAGGGATTAAGTTTCGCGCAGATCCAGGCCATGGGCGGCGGGCCTTCGCAGTTCACCATCGGCACCGGTGTGCCGCTCGCCACGGTCAACCAAGTCGATGTGGGCGCGTTTTTCCAGGACGACTGGCGCATCAAACCGAACTTTACTCTCAGCCTCGGCGGCCGCTATGAGACGCAGACGAATATCCACGATTGGACCGATTTTGCTCCCCGCATCGGTTTCGCCTGGGCTCCACATGGCGGCGCATCGAGTGGACCTTTCTCGCGTCCGAAAATGGTTATTCGCGGTGGCTTCGGCGTTTTCTACGATCGCATTGCGGAAACGGTCACGCTTCAGGAGAACCACTATCTGGCGGGACAAGAGAGCCTTCTGACCAGCAACCCGGCGCTACTTGCCGAATATTTTCCGTTGCTAGCCTCCTATAACCCGACCACCGGCTTGACCTTCGCCAATCTTGCCAATCCAGCACCGAACTCACAGGCCGCGGCCTTTCTCAGTCAGTTGACACAATCGTCTACCATCGCCTCTCAGGTGGACAAGAACATGCACGCGCCCTACGTCGCGCAGAGCGCGATCGGAATTGAGCGGCAATTGGCCAGCAACACCAGCCTGGCCGTAACATACACGAACACGCGCGGCATCCATCAATTGCTGGAGCGCGATATCAACGCTCCGCTTCCAGGCAGCTACTTGCCCGGCCAGCCGAACACCGGCCTGCGCCCTTACGGCAACATCGGCGACATTTACAATTACGAATCCACCGGGATTCTCAATCAGAACCAACTCATCGTCAATGTGAATACACGCATCGGCAGCAAACTCAGCCTGTTCGGCGGATATTTTCTGAGCCACGCTATGAGCAACGTTCCAAACGGATTGCCGGCCAACGATTACGATCTCTCAGAGGAATACGGCCGCGCCAATTTCGACGTCCGCAATCGCGCGGTAGTGGCGGGCACCATGACAACGAAATGGGATATCCGCTTGAGCCCGTTTATTATTCTCTCCTCAGGCGCGCCCTTCAACATCATCAGCCCGACGCTATCGGGGAACGGCGCATACGATCTGCGTCCGGCGTTCGCTCCAGCCGGAGCCACCGGCCCAGACATTGTCAGCTCCAAATTTGGGACGTTCGATATCGACCCATATCTCCCGGATGGTTCGCTCAAACCCGGCGAGAACATCATCCCCCGCAATTATGGCCAGAGTCCAGGATCGGTAACCGTCAATTTACGGCTCAGCCGAACATGGTCGTTTGGTCCGGAGCGCGGCACCACTGCAGCGGGCAGCAGTGGAGGCGGCGGATACGGAGGTCCCGGAGGCGGAATGCGCATGGGCGGCGGCGGTGGTGGACCTCGCGGCATGGGCGGAATGCGCATGGGCGGCGGCGGTGGTCCGGATGCGACGAATAGCACGCGCCGCTACTCGCTGACGGCATCCATCAATGCCCGTAATCTTCTGAATCACACGAATTACGGACCCATCAACGGAATCCTCGGCTCACCGACCTTCGGAACCTCCACTTCGCTGGCAGGAGGCTTCGGAGCCGAAACGTCGCCGTTGAACAATCGCAGGTTGGAATGGCAGCTACGCTTCGCGTTCTAAGGAAACTCGCGCAATGCGGACCGCGACCCGCTCTGCCTGGCCGTGATCTCATCGTCTGTAGGGCGCCCCGCTTGCAGTGCCGAACGGCGAACCACGCGACGTGGAACTTCGAACGTTGGAACGTGGAACGCTTCTTTGTGAGGAACTACGAACCAACAACAACGAACTACGAACGTCAAACGTAGAACGTGGAACCTAGAACGTCGAACGTTGTTACACTTGAACCTTAACGATGGCCATCAGTAGAGACTTACTGGAAATCCTCGTGTGCCCGCTTTGTAAAGCCACGGTCGAACTGAAGCCGGACCAGAGCGGCCTCAAGTGCGTGCAGTGCAAACGAGTCTATCCCATCCGGGACGACATTCCCGTGATGCTCATTGATGAGGCGAAAATAGAAGAGTAGTCTCGCCCAATGACCACGATCCTCGATCGCCTGCCATCCGGGGCGCGGGTTGCCGTGATCCGCTTGCGCTCACTGGGCGATTGTGTCCTCACAACGCCAGCGCTGCATTTGTTGAAGACCGCCCGGCCGGATCTGAAACTCAGCGTGGTCGTTGAGGATGCCTTTGCGCCGCTCTTCGAAGGCAATCCGGAAATCGAAAATATCCTTGCGCCTAGCACCGCCGAGATCGCGCGTCTGCATCCTGAACTAGTCGTGAATCTGCACGGCGGCAACAGCAGCGCGAAGCTGACGTTCTCGTCGCGCGCCCGCCTCCGCGCCGGGTTTACGCATTTTCGATTCAGCGCGCTCTATAACGTTCGAATCCCCACCGCGCAGCAAATTCTGAAGGTCCATCGCAAGGTCCACACGGCCGAGCATCTGGCTAGCGCCATTTTTTTCCTGGGCGTTCCGATTCGGGAGATCCCCCGCGCGAAGCTGTTCGCATCGCCGGCCACTCGATCCGCGCCATTTGCCGTTATTCATCCTGTAGCCTCCGCGGCCGACAAGACGTGGCCATCTGCAAACTTCAAGAAAGTCGCGAAAGATCTCGCCAGCGACTTTAAACCTGTCTTCATAGCCGGCCCCGGCGAGAGCCTCGCCGAGTTCAGCGATTACGAGTGCATCGCCGGCGCTCCGCTCAGCCAAATCAAATCGCTGCTGGCGGGAGCATCGCTATTTATCGGTAACGATAGTGGACCTGCGCACATGGCCGCGGCTTTTGGTGTTCCTACCATCGTCCTATTCGGCCCGTCCGACCACGAAATCTGGGCGCCCTGGAAAACTGAATCGGCCGTGCTCGAATCGGACGAGATCGCGAGGATCGAAGTCTCCCAGGTGCTCGAAGCAGTCCAACGACTGGCCACCGCGCCGCGAGGCGCCTCATGAGCGAACTTGCCCGGCTTCTGCGCTTCGTCCGCCCTTACACGCCACACCTTCTTGGCTCGGTCGTTCTAATGCTCATCGTCGGCGCATCGCAGGGACTGGTGGCCCTCCTCATCAAACCCGTATTCGACCGCGTCCTCAATCCCAATTCCCCCGATAGCCCCGTCCCGCTCTTCAAAATTCCCGGCCACACCATCTACCTGAATCAGCTTGTCCCTCCTGCCATCCATAATGTCTGGACGATGGTCGCGGCCGGAATCCTCGGCGCTTATATTCTCAAAGGTATCTGCGATTATTTCGGAAACTACCTGATCAACTACGTCGGCCTCTCGGCCGTGACGGACTTGCGCCAGCGCGTTTTCGATCGCGTCCTGCGCCAGGATTCGCAATTCTTCGAATCCACCTCCACCGGCCGTCTCATGTCGTCCATCATGAACGACATTGAAAAAATTCAGGTGGCGACGTCGCACATTCTGGCCGATTGGCTGCGGCAATCCTTCACCGCAGTCTTCCTGCTCTGCGTGGTGCTGCAAATGGACTGGCGCCTGGCTCTCTTCAGCCTCACGGTGCTGCCATTTGTCCTGGTGCCGACCGCGCGCCTGGGACGGCGCATTCGCCGCTCCACGCGCCGCGCTCAGGATGCCGCCGCGGACCTGAATCAGATTCTGCAGGAGACCATCAGTGGACACCAGGTCGTAAAGTCGTTCGGCACTGAGGAGATCGAATCCAATCGTTTTCACGTTGCGGCCGCGCGGCTCAAGTCGAGCAATCTTCGCTACATCGCGCAGCAGGCCATCGCCTCGCCTTTAATCGATTTCTTCGCCGCCATAACGATCGTCGTGCTCCTCACCTACGCTCGCCAGCAGATACTGGTGCATGCCCTAACCGCCGGCGAGTTTACCAGCTTCATCATCGCCCTGCTGCTCCTATATGAGCCTGTCAAGCGCCTCACCGGCATCCACAATATTTTCCAGCAGGCCCTGGGCGCATCTCAGAAAGTGTTCGAATATCTCGATGGCCATCAGCACGTCCAGGAACGCCCCGGCGCGGTGAAACTCAACAAGCTCCAACATGCCATCCGCCTGAACGATGTATCGTTCCGCTATCCTAATTCTCCGAACGGC
>JBEKUT010000342.1:0-7999 GCA_049514735.1 Bryobacteraceae bacterium | reverse complement strand
TAGACATGTTCTTCAACGGAGTGCCCATGGGCCTGCGGCCCACCAATGTTGATGAAGAATCTCGACCGTAACCGAGCCGTGACCGGCAGGGAGCGGTTGGCCCATTTAGACATGTTCTTCAGGGGAGCGGTCCTCCACAAGACCCCTATTCCCGAACCGCGCGCGGGACGCAAGCGAACGTCCGCGGATAATTGTGTGCGATACAACACCTGCCTCATTGAAGCCGTCTTGCTTGTAGATGAAGGTGATGTTGGCCGGTACCGCCGCGATGCTGCTCTGTCTCGCTCGCGCCGATTCCTCCGCCGATTTTGTCGAATGCGACTTACTGGCTCGCATGTATGACGCGTTCGACAACCTTCATCACGCCGAGGGTAAGGACGAGATCGACAGGGGCCGCGTAGCGATCCTTGGCCGCTTTGAAAAGGCGCTTGGATTCGATCAATCCACGCCCGGCCGCACAATAAACGCACAGCTTTATCTCCCAGCGCAGGACGGCGATGCCGCTCCCGCGATCATAATCGTTCGCCCGCACGAAGATCCGAAAAGCGAGGCCAACCAGAAGTTCGCCGCGTCGTTGGCGCAAGCTGGATTCGTCGTCTTGATACCCGATTTACGCGCCGATCACGACAAAGTCGATCTGGCGGCAACAGGCGGTTTGACGCCCGAGAGCCTGCTCCAGCGCGATGTACGCGCAATGCTGGATTTTCTTTCGAGACGCGGTGACGTCGACCCCCACCGAATCGGTCTGATCGGAACTGGCTTTTCAGCCGCTTTAGCAGCCGCGCTCAATACCAACATCTCCGTTGCCGCCATTGAGGGTCTGCCAAATTTGCGCGAAGAGATCGGCGCGATGGCGGCGCTGCCTGGAAAAGACTTGCCCGATCCCTGCTATCTCGTGTACGGTTTGTTGCAATTCGCGTCCACTGAGGAACTCGGGATGATGATTTCGCCGCGGCCGCTGCTTGCCACCAACCCAGCGCCCGCCATGTCCGATTCCATGACGGCGCTGTATCAAGCGAGCGGCGCGCTCGATAAGCTACGTCAATCGTCCTGCGACTCAACCGGCTATTGCGCTCAATTGGTGCGCGACTGGATTTCTTCAGCGCAGCAGGCGCACTATCGCGATGACCGCCATCACGATCGTCAACTCGATGAGCGTGAACCCGCGGCGCGTTTTGCCGGCCTTCATAAACTGAGGGGCTTCGAAAAAGTTGAGTTCACCGCCTTTCACCTAAACGATGTTAATTATCATCAGGTCAGAGCAAGTTGGTTTAAACAGCTAACGGCGAGGGTCGGCTCTGGCATCCCGAATGCTCCGCATTTTCCCGATGACCTCGGCCTGATAGGCATTCCATACTCGCAATCATCCGCTTTGTTTCTGAACTGTCTCATTCCTCATGAGCTGGGGCACTTTGTCTGGCAGTAACTTGACCATTCTAGTACTCTCTTGCCTGAGATCGACAACAGTTTGGATGCCGATCCTGACGCAGCCTCTCTGATCACAAACGATCGCAGGTGGTGCATTGATAAGCTCAATAGTTGGGCAGAAGAGATATTTTATGACCTCTTTGCCGTTTCCATGGTGGGCCCTGCCTTGGTGTTCGCCTGTATAGAGTTACTCGATTTAGCAAAGATCTCAACGACAACCACAATCTCTCCATTAACCGAACCATTGGAGTTCGATCCCCGCCACCCGTCTGACGCGTTTCGCTTATTTAGCAGCGCAAGGTTGTTAGAGCAACTTGGATGGTGGGAACACGTTTCGAAGTACACGAGCCACTACATCGACATTTTGAAATTCGTCCGCACGATCCCTCAACAGGACTACTTGTTTCCTTGCGACAAGCCACAATTCGAGCATATGGTGCTTAATACATTTTTTCGAATACAAGGTCAGGTTGCTGAGCTCCTCGCGGAGGTGGTCAAAGAATTGCCGTCTGGATCGGAAGACTACGCAAAACATGAGACCGATATTCTTTGTTAAATGTAGGCTACAAAATCCAGCTTGAATCGATTGAGGTTTTGATGGTTCACGTGGTGAACCCGAAGGGTCAGTCGGTGCTCGTAGCCTCTGGACTCAAAACCTAGAACTCTGGACGGCAAAGGCCCTTGAGGATTATTCGTTGCTTGTGGTCAATGGGGGGTGCGAAGATGAAGCCTTCGATAGCGATGCAATCGATCTTCGGCTCGGGTCATATTTTCTCCTTCCACGTACGCCTCCGCGGCCATTTCTGCATCCTGGATCTGATCCGGCTGACCACTCCATTTGAAGTTCCGTTGAACATCATCCAGCCTCGCAGACGGTATGATGTGATCGAAGATACTTGCAGAGGGTTCAAGAATGCGCTCTTGTAAGGGCGATCGCGATCCAGGCGCCGCGATATCGGCCGGCATCGATGTTCCGCTGCAAGATCCGGACCCAGAGACCGAACTTGCCGCGATCACCTTGCCAATGGGACGCTACCTATCGCTCGGCTTGCGGACCCAGTCCGCCGCCATGATCCGATTCCGCGCCGGCGCGCCGGTTGGGACTCGAATCAATCTGGTGATGCGATTGGCGGCATACGGCCGCGATTTCCACATCCGAATCTGTTCTGGTTCCGGAGCCGAAACCGAGGTCTCTCTTGCAGACGGGTCCGAGAAAGTGGCGGTCTTATCTTGCGCGGTCGAACCGGGAGCGCTAGTCACCGCGAACCTTTCATCGCTTGACGCCTGGCTTGACGAGGTCGAACCGGCCGACGCGTCCTGTTGGATGCTCAAGGGAATCCTTTACTTCGATCCTAAATCCGTAGCAGCCGATACATACTCATCCCGCCGGGATCGGATCCTGCTTCGAGCCGCCTCCATGGGCGACGATCGGCGTGCGCCTTCGTTCGATGCATTCGAAAAATCGGCCAATTCCTACTGGCTATCGTGTTTTACGGGCAATCGCGCCGCTCCGATATGCGCCGATCGTGCCGGCCAGTTAGCGTTTTACTCGGGTTGCGGCAACAGCGCTTACGCCCCTCAGGTTGGACGAATCGACGATTGCGTCAAACTGATCAGACGTAGCGATCAATTCGTCTCCATGTCCAGATCCTCACAGGGTTCGGTATTCGATCGCTCGGGAGTGTGGAGAGCAATGGAGTATCTGCATGGCTCGCCCCCAGGCGCGGCCCCCTGGATCTCGAAGGAGATGGATGCCGTCGGAATCGACGAGCAATCGCTAGCCGCGGCGCCTTGCTACGAAGGGTCGTTTCTCATCTTTTATAATGGCAATCTTGCCAATTACTATCACTGGCTCGTTGAAGGACTGTTGTGTTTGGACGTTCTTGCGCGAGCGCTGGGGCACGGCTCAAATGTAAAGATCGTGTTGCCGAAGTCGGTTGATTTCGACGTGAGGTTCGACCATCGCGACTGGCTTCGAGCGGCCGGCCTCGGAGGTCTCGAAATCGTAGAGGCCGAGGCAGATTTCATCAAGGTAAGAGAGGCGATTTGGGTTGACAGCGATCAAGTCCAAAGCATGCCGGCGCACCACGTCCAGGACTTTCAGCGAAGAATGGCCGCACTGTATGCCGGTTCTCGTGGACCGCGAAACAAACGATTGCTTGTCGCGCGGAAAGGACTGACCAGGAAGTTTCATAATCTTGAGCAAATGGAGGCTGCTCTCTCGAGCTATGGCTTCAAGACCGTCTATCTCGAGGGAATGAGTAGTGTCGATCAGATCCTGCTGTTCCAAAGCGCTGAGTTCGTCATAGGCGCACACGGAGCCGGACTGTCCAATCTTCTCTTTTGCGAGCCGGGAACCAAGGTTATCGAGTTGATGCCCTCCGCGGAATTCCGGTCGTTCTTCTGGTTCATTGCACAGAAGCTGGAGTTGGTATACGGCTTGCAATTCTGCGTCGCCAACCGTTATGAGGACGACATCACCGTCGATATTGACAAACTCCGGACACTCATCGGGATGGTCGATGCGCACGTCTCTTAGGTCTTAGACCTTCCGCCGATGCCCGAGTTGGCCTTGTCGCCAGTGACGCTAATATCGAAAATGGTCCGGCGTCACTTTGGGGGAGTCACATGGATCAGAGCGCCGGACGTGGAGTCCTCCAGAATCCAAAGTGAGCCATCGGGACCTTCTTCCACATCGCGGAGTCGCTTGCCCAACTTCCATCGCTCGGCGGTTTTGGCGCCGCCATGGCCGTCAAAAACGATGCGGATGAGCGCCGTGGACGCCAGACCGCTGACGAAGCCGCTGCCGTTCCATTGCGGGAAGGTCTGGTCGCCATGGTAGAACATCAAATTGCCCGGCGCGATCACGGGCACCCAATAGAGTACTGGCTTGGCCAGGTCGGGCCGCGTGTCGGGATTTGGAATGGGTACGCCGTCATAGTTCTTGCCATAGGAGACCAGCGGCCATCCATAATTCTTCCCTGGCTCGATCAGGTTCAGCTCGTCGCCGCCGAACGGGCCATGCTCGACCTCCCACAATTCGCCGGTGGGCGAAAACGCCAGGCCGTAGGGTGTGCGGACTCCGCTCGCCCAGGTTTCAGCCGGCGTCAGGTTGGGGCCGGGAAAGGTGTAGGTGTTTACGACCTTTGCGGTCTTGGCGGCTTCGGTGTCTCTGGGCGGATCGATTAGGGGAACGGTGGCAGCGCCGGTCTTGCCGAAGTTGGGATTGCCAGGGGCTGGTTTGCCGTCCAATGTCAGGCGCAGAATCTTGCCTTCAGGCTGGTCCGGATCCTGGGCGGGCGTGAAGCGCTGGCGGTCTCCCACCGTGAGAAACAGATACTTCCCGTCGGGCGAGAAGGCGACCTGCGCGCCTTCCTGCCCGCCTTTACCCTTGGGCATCTGGCGCCACAGCACTTCGAGGTTCTCGAGTGCAGCCGACGTGGCGGTGACGTTGAGCTTGGCGCGGGCGAGCGCGAGGCCTCCGCCGTAATCGCCGGGCTCAGCGTAAGTCAGATAGATAAAATGGTCAGTGGCGTAACCTGGAGAGAGGAAAACGCCGTGCATGCCGTTTTGCCCCTGGAAATAGACGGCGGGCGTATTTTCCACCTTGATCCTCTCTCCTTGCTGCGATACCAGCCAAATGGGCCCGGGCTTTTCGGTGATTAGCATGCGGCCATCGGGCAGGAAGGCCAGCCTCCAGGGCAGTTTAAAGGTGGCCACCGTTGTCATGATGAAGGGCAGGCTGGCCTCGGGCTTCTGTTCCCCCACATTGACCTGGCCCCAAGCCACTACCGATGCAATGCTGAATAGGACCGCCGCTTTCGCCAATCTCATCGGCCTTTCTCCGTGATGCGCGAGCGGCCGGGCGCCTGAACCCGGGTAGAATTCGGGCGGGTTCCCGCCGCGTCAGATCTCTCTCCCAGGAAAGTGCGCTGTTGCGAAATCACACTGCTAATAACAATTGCCATTGCGCTCTCTATCTGTATTCTATACAAGACAGATTTGCGGTAAGCAGGATACACGAGCCGGGAGCGCTGCTATTCCTTGCGTTTGTAGTCGATGAAGAGTTCTGGAAACTGCTGCTTAAGGCCTTCGATGCGCATGCCTAGTAGGTCCACAGGATCGTTTAGGACGGCTTGCTCAGCCTCCTCGGGTAGAACGCGACGGCGGGCGACATGGCCGACGGCGGCGCAAGCAGTAAAGTCAGTACTAGAACCCAATGCGCATTACTTCTGTAAATTCCGTGCGGCGCTGACAACGCATTCTGAGGAGCTATCCCGTTCCAGCTTCTCGCACTCTTCCGCCAGAATCCGCCGCTCAATGGAAGCGCCAATGCCGCTATCGCATTCGGCCGCTCGCCGGCGGTCGATCAGTTCCAAAATCCGCATTCTGAGGTAATAACGAACTTTCGGATCGATAGTATTCATGGCGCGTTGCCCAGTCTCGTTTGCAGTTTGGATGCCAGTGGATACCATTGTAATCGTTTACATGGGGGATTTGGAAGCGTGTCAAATCGTCTCAGCCCCTGTGTACGTCTGCGCCCACCATCGGGATTTGCCGTTCACAAAAAATGTTGAACTCTATTTCTAAGCTCGGCAATGAATTACGAGCCTATCGCGAGACCCTGCATCGGCGATGGGCGAGAATCGGGTCAGCCGTTAGTCCGTCGACCCCGGCCGCTCTTTGACAACTGAATATCACGACAAACGGGCCCACGCCCCGCCTACGCAGACCCCCGTCATGTGCGTAGGCGGAAGGCATTGTGAACCGCTAAGCCGCGCGATTACAGCCACTTAGCCTGTGTGCTTTTTAAACCTTGATCTGCGCCAAAACCGCCGCTGCGTCCTCTTCGGTGAATTTCTCCGTCTTCGCCGAATGATTCATGGAGCAAAACTTCGGGCCGCACATGGAGCAGAACGCCGCATCCTTGAAACCCTCTTCCGGCAGCGTCTCATCGTGCATCGCCTGCGCCGTCTCCGGGTCGAGCGATAACGCGAACTGCTTTTTCCAGTCGAACGCATAGCGCGCCCGCGACAGTTCGTCATCGCGATCCCGCGCGCCCGGACGATGCCGCGCGATATCGGCCGCATGCGCCGCAATTTTGTACGCAATGATGCCGGCCTTCACGTCCTCGCGATTCGGCAGGCCCAGATGCTCCTTCGGCGTCACGTAGCAGAGCATCGACGCTCCGTACCAGCCGATCATGGCCGCGCCAATCGCCGAAGTGATGTGGTCGTAGCCCGGCGCAAAATCGGTCACCAGCGGACCCAGCGTGTAGAAAGGTGCGTCGAAGCACATCTCGCGCTCCTTCTCCACCTGCATCTGGATTTGGTCCATCGGAATATGACCAGGCCCCTCGATCATGGTCTGCACATCGTATTCCCATGCCTTCGTCGTCAGCTCGCCCAGGGTCTTCAATTCCGCGAATTGCGCTTCGTCGCTCGCATCGGCCAGCGAGCCCGGCCGCAAACCGTCGCCCAGCGAAAAGCTTACGTCGTGTTTCTGGAAAATTTTGCAGATGTCGTCGAACCGCTCGTACAGGAAATTCTGCTTGTGATTTTTCACCATCCACTCGGCTAAAATCGCGCCGCCGCGGCTTACGATTCCGGTCACGCGCTTCGTCGTCAGCGGAATGTACTGCACCAGGACGCCGGCGTGAATCGTCATGTAATCGACGCCTTGCTCCGCCTGTTCCTCAATGACCTCGAGCATCACGTTCATGTTGAGATCTTCCACGCGCCTCACCCGCGCCAGCGCTTCGTAGATCGGCACGGTGCCGATCGGCACCGGCGAATCGGCGATGATGGCTTTACGGATTTTAGGAATGTCCCCGCCCGTTGAAAGGTCCATCACCGTGTCGGCGCCGTACTTCACGGAATAGCGCAGCTTTTCGAGTTCTTCGGAGATATTCGAAGTGGTGGAGGAGTTGCCGATGTTGGCGTTGATCTTGCAACTCGATGCCACGCCGATACACATTGGCTCCAGGTTGGTGTGGTGAATATTCGCAGGAATGATCATGCGCCCGCGCGCCACCTCGTCACGAATTGTTTCAGGTGACAGGCGCTCACGCCGCGCGACATACTCCATCTCCGGCGTGATCGTGCCCTGGCGGGCATAGTGCATTTGAGTGCGAATCGGATCGCTGGAACGTTTGGAAACCCATTCGGTACGCATAATGGTGATTCTAGCGTACGCGGTTCATTCACAAACGTTCGGGGTTGTGCCATACTTGCGGATAACAGCATGACCGATACACAAATCTACATCTCGATCGGTGTCCCCATGCTTTTTAACGCGCTCTTGATCACGTTAGTGATCGGGATCATGAACGCGAAGTTCTCTGCGCTGGACGAAAAGTTCAAGAGCATCTACCAGCGCTTCGATCAGATCAACCAGCGTTTCGACGACATGCGCGATCTGTGGCGATCTGAACTGCACCGCGTAGAAGAAGTCCTCGACGCCCGCCTCAAGCACCTCGAACAAAGCCGCTAAGATTCAACCTGCCCGCTCCCTACTTGCCCGCCTTCAACCCCAGCCGCGTCTCGAGCACCCGAACCAGATTTTGCAATTC
>JBEKUT010000341.1:0-8489 GCA_049514735.1 Bryobacteraceae bacterium | reverse complement strand
CCGCTGAAATCGCCGAGGTTCTGGCGACCCCGTTCCTAACCTCCGGCGCCGTGTGCAAGCGGGTGGAAGGCATGTTGTGCGAGTTCTTCGGAACGTCGCACGCCTTTATGACCAGCAGTTGGACTAACGGCGCAATCGCCGCGCTGCTCGCTTTGGGTATCGGACCGGGAGACGAAGTAATCGTCCCTGCCATGACCTTTATCGCTACGGCAAATGTCGTAGAGTTGCTGGGCGCGAAGCCGGTCTTCGTCGATGTCGACCCCGAAACGCTCCTCATGACACCGGAGATTATGGCTCGTGCGCTGACTTCTCGGACTCGCGCCGTGATCCCGGTAAATCTCTACGGACAGATGTGCGATCTCGCCGGGATGCGCCGCGTCCTGGCCGCGCAACATCCGGATGTCGTAATCATTGAAGATGCCGCGCACAGTTTCGAATCCGTGCGCGATGGATATCTTCCCGGCGCCCACTCCGATCTGGCGATCTTCTCGTTCTACACGACCAAGAACATCACTTGCGGCGAGGGCGGCGCGATCATAACCAACCGCGCCGATCTGGCCGAACGGATTCACTCCGCGCGCCTCCACGGGATGACTAAAGGCGCGGCCGATCGCTTCAATGGCGGACGCTACAACCACTGGGACATGGTTTGTCTGGGAACCAAAGCCAATCTGCCTGATCTGCTCGCCGCGTTGCTCCCTGCTCAGATCGCCACGGTCAGGGAACGGCTGATTATTCGGCGTGAAATGGCGGACCGTTATCGTGCCGCATTCCGCGATCTGCCGTTGCGTCTTGTAAAACTCCTCGACGGCGCCACCAGCGCCGAATATCTGTTCTCCATTCACGTTCCTCCCGCTGTGCGCGACGAAGCCATCGCGGCCCTGAACGAGCGCGGCATCAGCGTGACGGTGAATTTCCGCGCCGTGCCTGCCGTCACTTACTATCGTGAAAAATACGGCTGCGATCCGCGCGATTATCCGGTGAGTTTCGAATGGGGGGAGGGTCAGATCAGTCTGCCGTTTTATCCCGGCTTGCCGCGCGAGGATCAAGACCGCGTGATTGAAGTGGTTCACTCGGCCGTGACGCCGCTGGTTGAAGGCGCTTTTACAGCAGCCGGCCGTTCAGCTTGATCTGATCCAGCAGAGCCTGCGCTTCCAGGATTTTTTTGTACCAGGACACCGTGAAAGTGGTCGGATCGGCGTTGGTGGTTCCCGATTTCAGGGCTTCGTAGATCTCCCTGACGCCATCGGCGGGCGTGAATTGCGGCCTAAAGTCGAGGTCTTTTCGAATCTTCGAGAATGAGACGTTGTAATCGCGCTTGTCGGGATCGTCAGGCACCGCTTCCACTTCAATGGGAAAGGGAATGTTCTCGCGCACGATGTACGCCAGGCTCAGGATCTTGAAGTTGTTCGAGCCGACGTTGAAGATTTCGCCATTGATCTTCGACGCATCGCTTTCGAGGACCAGCAGAAACGCTTGCGAGGTGTCGCGTACGTGGATGAATTGCCTCCACTGCTGGCCGCCTCCCAATACAAAGATCTTGGCCTTTTGTATGGCGTTCAGGGTCATGACATTGATGGCGAGATCGAATCTCATGCGCCGCGAGAGCCCATAGACGGTGGCTTGCCGGAGAATGGTGACCGCAAAATCCGCGGTAGCCAGGGGCAACACGCTGCGCTCGGCCAACATGTTGGCCCTGGCGTACGTCGTGATAGGAGTGGCCTCAGCCCGCTCATCCAGATTGATCTGCTTGCCCTGGCCGTAGACAGAACAGGAACTGGCCAGGATGTAGCGGCCGACTCCCGCCTCTTTGGCCTTCTCCGCGACCCTTAGCCGGCCTTTGTGATTGATGTCGTTCGTGATCTCAGGATCGATTTCGCCGCTGGGATCGTTGGACAGCGCGGCCAGATCGCACACCGCGTCGACGCCCTCAAAATCGGAGGCCTCCACGTCGCGAATGTCTTTTTGTACGATGCTGAAACGAGGGTGGGAGAGAAGATCCGCGAGAAGGTGCTTGCCGAAAAAGAAACGGTCCAGGCCCACAACGTGGAACCCGTGTTCCAGCAGGACTTCAGCGAGAACAGAACCGATGTAACCGCCTACGCCTGTGATGAGAACGTTCAATAAACTTTGTAACACACGGTAGCGCGGACCATCGCCGTGTGTGGCCTGCGAATGCTAAATCAAATTGCGCGCCACGGGTCCTGTCGCGAGCCGGCGCTCTCTCTCCTCGGCCTCCCTCGCGAGCGTACTCGGTTCGATTGCAACCAGCACTCCGCTTCGCGGCAGGTAATACACGCGATAGGCTCCTCCCGTGTCTATGGCGTTGAACGCAATTCGCGGCACCTCAAACCTCTTGTCCTTCATGTCGAAGTAATAGGTGATCACTTCATCGCGCTTCCCCTTGGCAGGTTTTTCCTCTTCGCGAGCGGTGACGCGGCCGTCCGCAATCCATACCTGCTTGGCGAGGACGTCAAAGTAGAGCGCCAGGGGAATCTTCGTCGCGTAATAGACGGCAGCGCCGGCGCACCCGAGGCCGCCCACGAAATAGAGGATGGTTCGAAACCAGCCGCTGGAATCAGCTGTTTCTTTGATGTGAGTGGCGGCGTTGATTACGATTCCAAAACCCGCGGCGAGTGACACGCCTTGCGAGGAACTGCTGAAATATGCGGCGGCGAAGAGTGGCAATAGGATAAGCGCCGCCGCTATGAGGGCCGGTTCGGCAACTTTTCTGAGAAGGACCAGGAAACTCCGGGCCGGCAGGATACCCTTGCGATATGACTGCAAATCCTCGATTGAGAATTGCAGACCTTTCGCAAGGTCAAGACCAACTTCCTCTGCCGTACGGATGATGTCGGGACGCTTCATGCCTAAGACGCTTTATCGGCATTCCGTCCCGACACCTCTAGTCGGGGAAAGTACCTACTTAGTTACTGCGCAGCAGGCTCGCGATGCATCCCACGCGGTCCACCGAAGGTTCGTGGCGTCACCGTATAGTTCGACGGAACCACGAACAGCGCTGCATCCGGCTCCGCAGTAACGATGCTCGTGAGATTCATCACCGAAGTTCCGAAACGCGGATCGGTGCTCTTGATCTGAACGGGAACCTTAAGTTCCACCGATTCCCAGACCTCCCGCACCACTTGAATCGCTTGGGCGTTGCCTACCGCCCCGGCCGCAATCGTCTCCGTCATGCGGGTACCGGTGGCCGCTACGCCATTTACGGTCTGCGTCCCCAGGTTTTCCGTCGCCCTCTGAACATTGCTGTTCGCGGGCCGTGTGTGGCTGCGGGCCTCACCAGCACTCGACTCTTTGGCCGGCGGCAAAGTCATGGTTGTAGCTTTCAGAGTCGATGGGTGGAGTTCCGATACCGTCCGGGCCACGGGATCGAAAATCGATACCTCGACGAGCGGCGTTGCCGCACCTGGGGGCGTAACCGTGCGCTCCATTCTTACGCGGCCTGAGCTGTCGCGAGACACCTTGGTTTGTTCCGTCCTGGTGATCTGATTGCCGCCGGCAAGAGTTTGCTGGAATTGCGTCGACTCCACTGCCGTGTACGGCGCTCCGGTAACGGGCGTCCTCGCTTCCGCGCCAAATCTAAACCCGCGTTCGAAACCGGGACCTCCTCGACCTTGCGGTCCCTGCGCCCACGCAGTGAACGCAAAAAGCACTACTGAACAGACTGTCAGCGATTTTTTCATAATCCTTATCTTCCTCAATTTAAATCTTGCTCACTTTGAAATCTAGCTAGAATTCCGCTGTTTCGATCACTCGCACGGCCCGCGGAAGACCGTCTTCCCCGACCTCAACTTCGGCGGGTATTTCGTTTCCATAAGAAGCGTCAACCAGAATCCCGAGACGCGCCAATGCCGTGGGTTCCAGTTCCGTACGCACGACGCTCACCATTTCGTTAGCCGCCAGCGGAGGCGCATAAGGAACGGCCACAAATCCGTTATTCTCATCGGCGTCATCAAGGGACGCGATGCTTGGAGCCGGCGCCGTGCCGGGATGCGCGCCATTCCATAAGACGCGGCCCAGGCCGAACGTCAACACCAGCATCGCCGCAGCGGCCAATGCCCATCTGGGCCAGCGGTGCGAAACGCGCGGATGCATCCGTTCAAACTCGCGCAGAATTTCGTCGCGGCGCGCGGCCGGCCGAGGTTGCGAAGCTACGGCCTTCGCCGCCTGCAATGCCTCGCGGAGACGGCTCTGATCTTCCCACCGCACGCTGCATCCCGGACACGCGTTGAGATGTTCCCGCAGGCCCAGACCTGGCGTCGATCCTTCCCGCGCTCGCTCTACTATCTCGAAAACCCACTCCCCGCAATCCATTTCCATCACCCCACCTGTTGCATCACCCCGCCTGTTGCATCACCCCGCCTGCGCTCCCGAGGACACCGCCCTCGGTTTCAGCCTCGCCGCCAGCAGCGCGCGAGCCCTGTGCAATCGCGACCGCACCGTCCCAACCGGACATCCCATAATTCGCGCCGCATCCTCATAACTGCGCTCTTCGAGATCGCACAACACCACCGCGTCCCGATACCCATCCGGCAGCTCGTCCAACGCCACATAAAGCGCCGCCGTGGCCTCGTCCTTAATCATGCCGCCGAGAATGTCGTGCTCGGCCGCTTGATCCACTGCCTCCTGCGTAGCGCCCTGCCTGCGAATCACCCGAATCAGGTTCCGCGCTACTCCAAATAGATACGCCTCCAACGATCCGCGGCCCTCATCGAAATGCCGATGCGGCCCGATCAGCCGCACAAACACCTCATGCGCCACTTCTTCGGCGATCGTACGGCTGCCCGACATGTGCAGCGCGTAACGAAACAACGCCGGTTCGCGGCGCTCGTACAGTAATGCGAACGCCCGTTGGTCGCCCCGCCGCATCAACCTATATAACTCTTCGTCGCTTTGTTCCATCCGGGCGATCACCTTGCATTGCGTTTCGGATTCAAAAAGTTCCAGGTTCACCGGAACTTTTTGTCCCCCAAACGCAATAGATAGTTGAATGAATCAAGATCCGGCCACGCGCTTCCTGGAATCGTTATGTAACCTGGACGCCGAAGAAGTGAGCGGGCAGCTTTGCGACGACGCCCGCCTGTCCATCCGCAGCGGCCTGTTTGCGATGGGCAAGCCGAAAATCAAAAAGGCGCTGAAGCGAGGGATATCGTCGTTAAACTCCATCCGTTGTGTGCCCGCAGCCATATGGATGAAGGATGATGTCGGCGTGATTGAAGCCGATGTCACCTGCGAACGCCTGGACGGGTCGAGCACGCTATTCCCCGTGACGCTCATCCTGCGTTTTCGCAACCAACTGATCGAGGACATTCGCCTTTATACCTACGAACCTGCGGCGCTCAGTAGCTTCTTACAGTAGTTAGAGAAGACTGACCCGATACCGCCCCGCTAATTCCGACGCAGCTTGGTCTGCCGATTCAAATAATAGCCCGTGTAGCCCCACTTCATCGGCTCCACGCACATTTTCAGGCCGGTCGTCCAAGAATACGACTTCGTCAGGTTTCAATCCCAAACCACCCACGCAATCGGCGTAAATCTCGGGCTCCGGTTTGATCCTACCCAGCGTGCATGAATAGGTGCGCACGTCGAATTGAGGCAACCAGTCGACCTGCTCCAATGCATCGCGCAACGAAACCGGCAGGTTCGATAGCAACCCCGTACGCAGTCCCATCCGGCTTGCCTGGCCGACCCAGGCGAGCGTCCGCTCCCGGCGATGCAGCCAGCCCTTATTGTCGAGCTCGATCGCAGTACCAAGTTCGCCCAAGGAAAGCTCCCGCCCGGCAATGCGATTCCAGTATTCAGCCGCACCCAGATCTGCCCGATCGTACGTCCGGCGATCGCGCCAGTATTTCTCCTTAAATGGTTCCAACTCGAGTTCCAGCGCATCCGCCATCGCCTGAACTTCATGAGGCTCCTGCGGTTCGCAGAGCACATTGCCGTAGTCGAAAATGATTCCTTTAATTTCCGATGCCATGAACCTTTAATGGTAATTCACGCGCCGGGCAAGCTGGACATCACTTGTGACATCTCATAGAAAAGGTGAGGGGCGCTCTGGGCAGCCCAACGTGGCTCAATATGTATCGAGCAATTCTGGATCGCTTGATCGGTCGGCGATTTTGCCGGCGGCGTACGCTCCGTGCTCTCGAAACATCCATTGATGAAGATCCGCGAGCGAATGGATGCGATTGATCAGGTCCGGTAAGGTGTGGAGCGCGGCGTCTTCTTTTTCACGCCTGGAGGCGAGAGAGCGCGCCTCGATGCCATCGTTCGGAGTTGCTTCGAAATGCAGATCGAAAGGGCGGGCGAGGCCGTAGATCCAGCGGAACAACGCTTCGGTGCGGCGCATATGGAACTCGGACGTCACAACCAGCAGCCGCTCGAACCGGCGTGGCTGCACGTGGATCACGAGTGAGAAATAGGCGTTGCCAATAGTGTCGTACGACGCGGCTTCCATCAAAATGCGATTCGGCGGGACGCCATTTCGTAACAGATAATCCGCTTCCGCGGCCGCTTCGATAATCGGGAAGCCGCGCGAGTCGAGTGGCGGAGGACGGTGAGTGGTCCCGGCGCTCAAAGCGATCAGCCAGGCGTCGCCGCGGCGCGCGATGGCGCGATCGAGACGCCGTTCCACCCACAACGGCAGTTGGCCACCGGCTCTGACGCCGCCACCTGGAATCAGAATGGCATCGAAGTGGGACACTATCACAAGTATGGCGGATGCGAAAAAAACGGTGCTCGTAACGGGTGCGGCAAAGAGGATCGGGCGCGGGATTGCGATCGAACTCGCGAAGAGCGGCTATCGCGTCGCGATCCACTACAACAATTCAGAAGAGGAGGCGCGGCGGACGGCCGAGGAGTGTGGCGGGGCGGAGCTGTTTCGGGCGAATCTCGAGAGCGTCGACGATATTCGCAGGATGTTCGCGGACGTCGAGCAGAGGCTGGGAACAATCTACGGCCTAGTGAACAACGCGGCGCGATTCACGCGCTTCGATCCGCTCGACATTTCAGAAGCCGACTGGGATTTCATTCACGATGTAAATCTAAAGGCGACCTTCTTCTGCTGTCAGGCGGGGGCGCGGATCATGAAGAAGGCGGGGGAGGGACGGATCGTGAACATCAGTTCGCTGGGAGGGCTGCGGCCGTGGGCGGACCATGCTCATTACTGCGCGTCGAAGGCCGGCGTCATCATGTTGACGCGCGCGTTGGCGAAGGCTTGGGCGCCGGAGATTACGGTTAATTCCGTCGCGCCGGGCGTGATCCCGTTTGGCAATTTGGACGATGAGGCGAAGGCAATGGTGCGGGCGACGCCAGCGAAGCGCGTAGGAACGGCGGCGGAGATCGCGGGCGGAGTGCTGTACTTCTTGAACGCGACCAACTATGTAACGGGGCAGATTCTGGCGGTGGACGGCGGTTTGAGCCAGCGATAATATTTCCTCAATTTTGTCCCGGCGCTTCCGAAGAGATATTTGTGAGCCGGTTCTTAGAGCATGCCGCGAATTTACTGGAAGCCGCCGAGAGCGCGGTCCAAAGCGGCAACACTCCGTCGCACATGACGATTCTGGTTGGGTGTGAGGGCGGGATCAGAATGATTGCCGACTCGGATTGGCCGCTCGATTCATTGCAAAATCATCATGGGGCCACCATGGCGTATCGCGTATCTAACGAATACGAGAAAATCAGGGTGGAAGGCCGCGAAGGCCTCCGCACCTGTCTTTTTGAGACGCCAAACCCGAATCGAGCGGCCAAGCTTATTCTGGGCGGTTACCTTCACTAGTTCGCCCGCGCATTAACGCTTAATGCAAACCAGTGCGCTCAAGCATGTCCAGAAACCCACTCATGGTTGACCTGTCCATCGCTGTTGCCACAAAGTGGCTAGGAATGGTTTCACTTTCGATACTTCTTCGTCCGTAATGGCAAGGATCACCAGACCTCGATCGCGGAACCGTCCGTAAATCTCACGCAGATCCGGAATTTCCCTCCGGCATGGTGGGCACCAGGTCGCAAAGAAGTTGACCAGAACCACCTTGCCGCGCAAACTCCGCAAGTTCCATTTCCGCTCTTGAACGTCGGTGAGAGTGAAATCGGCCTCACTGCAATGCTGGTCGTTAGCCTCGAGCTTGGAGATCTCAGACGCGTACCGCGGATCGTCAAGCGAGACCTGCATATGATGGTAGCGGGCCAGTTCCGCGAGCATCTTGTATTGAGAATCTTCTCGATCTTTGGGAAGTAACTTCTGAATAGCATCTACCAGAACCGTGGTCACCTGCTGGAGGGTGTCAGGCGCGGTTGCTTCCGTTGCGGAAACTGCAAGGTTGTAAGCGAGAGGAGCAGCGTAACGGTTGGGCTGCCCTCGGATGCGAAGAATCAGGTCCTCGATCGTGTGCGTGCGGACTTCTTCAGGAAGATCGTTCAGATTCTCGATCTCGCGATCCACTGTTTTCGCGGCCGTTAGATCCGGCGGCAAATCATAG
>JBEKUT010000340.1:0-8018 GCA_049514735.1 Bryobacteraceae bacterium | reverse complement strand
TATTTTTTCGGCGGCGCGGCGGGCGCGGCGTTAACGCTTGGCGCGGCGGTGCAGTTGGCGTGCCGGCGCGACGATGAGTGCCGCGGCGACCTGCGAAAATTTGCGGAGTATTGCCACTGGACTGGAATTGTCGGGTCGACGGTGGGAGCGGCGTTCCTGATCCACGATTTGGGAAGGCCGTCGCGGTTCCTGCACATGATGCGCGTGTTTCGTCCATCGTCGCCGATGAATATGGGGTCGTGGATATTGGGTGGCGCGGCGCCGACGGCGATTGCGACAGGGCTGTTTATCAATCGCGGCGGAGTCCTCGGCGACGTAGGAGAAATAACGGGCTACCTGTCGGGAATTTTTGGAACGGCGCTGGCCGGATATACGGGCGTGCTGGTTTCGAACAGCGTGATCCCGGTGTGGCAGGAGGCGCGGCGCTGGATGCCGATTCTGTTTGCGGCGTCCGGCATGACGACGGCCGCATCGGTGATCGACATCTTCTACGAGAACGAGCGAGCCAACCTGATTACGTACACGTTCGGAAATGTCGGACGCGTATTGGAACTTGTGGCCTCGTACAAGGTGGAGGAAACGGCATCGAAAACTCCACGCGTCGGCGAACCGTTTCACAAACCGGGTACGGGGACGTTATGGAAGGCGGCCGGTATTTTAACGGCGGCGAGTTTGCTGCTTTCGGTGCTCCCCGGAAAATCGAGCGCAAAGAGAAGGGTGGCCGGGGTTTTAGGCGCGGCCGGATCTTTGTGTCTGAGGTTCGCGGTTCACTACATCGGCAATGCGTCGGCACGGGATGCCCGCGCGACCTTTCAAGTGCAGCGCCGGCAGCTTAAAGAGGCCAGGGGCGGTGCGTAAGGCCATCGTTTTTCTTGCTGGGAAGCGGACCCGGTCCTTCGTTTAAGTTGCCACGGACGGGCGGCGCGCCGGTAAAATCGACTTCTTTGGGCGCGAACTGCAACTGGCGGTCGAGAATCATTTCGATGGTGGTGCCCTTGGCGAGAATCGCGTCGGGGCCGCGCGACATAAGGACGCCAATCAAGCCCGCAGTCGCACCCGCTGCTGCGCCGATGCCTGCTCCCATGCCTGCATGTCCTGCCGCTGCACCGGCGATGCTGCCGACGGTGGCGCCCACGCCGGCGCCTTCGGCCACGGTTTTCAGATCGCCGGCCTTATTGCCCTCGCTCTTGATTTTGCCTTCGGTCTTGTCGAGCTCTTCATTCGAACGTCCATCCAGTCCGCCGATTCGCGCTTTAAACTCCCGCGTGACGCCGTTAGGCAAGGTGAGAGAGTCGAAACGGATGTAGAGTTCGCCGCGGCCGTGGACGCGTCCGGGACGCTTCACCTGAGTGACAGTTCCAGCGACATAGCTGCCGGGAGGGATCACGATTTTGCCGGAAGCGAGGATGGGATAAACGGTTTCGAGATAGACGCGGTCGCCTTCGGCGGCGTTCTTGGTGCTGATGCTGTTGATCAGATTGAGGGGGATGCGGGTACCGGAACTGACCGTGAACTGATCCGGCGGCGGGGCGGGAGCGGCGGCAGACGGTGTTTCTGGCGTTTCTGGCTGCTTCGGCGGGTCTTGTGCACAGACCAACGCGAGACTACAAAAGAGCGCGCCAGCGATTCGTAAAAGCATAGACAAATCCCTACCCACTACTATATGTAAACGGCGGCTAGCGGTGCCGGGTTGCGGCGACTTTACGGGGCTTGGGTTTCTCCCGCTCAAATTCGACGTTGGCGGTGGCCATGAAGAATCCGAGGAGCGCCGATGGAAAAAGCTGAATGTAGGGCGCCTCGGGATGAGCGGGGTCGGCTGCGAACAGGACGTAGAATACGATGTCGCCCAGGAGCATCAGAGCGAGGGTTGTGGCGACGATCGCGACGCTGGTCCGCTGTTGGGGGTCTATTTTGAATCCGACAAGCCATCCATAAGCAGCGAGCAATAGGATCGCGGGAACCAGAAAGGTACCAAGCTCGAATGCTGAAACTACGAATCCCTGGAGAACTGTGACCACGCGGCCGAAATCGAATGCTTCGGGCTTTAAGAGCAGCGGGGCATAGTGGAGTTTGAAGAAGGCCACGACGGCAAGAACGGGGGCTAGTCCGATGATGAATTCTGCGCTGATGCGTTTCTTGACGATCAACAGTGCGGCGGCAAGAACCACGATGAACAGCAGACCTTCGTTCTTCGTCCAGGCGGCGAATCCGGCCATAGCGCCCGCAAGCGTGGTCGACTTGGCGTCTCCGACGGCTAACAGCGCCAACGCTGCCATCAAGTAAAATGCGAGCGGGACATCCGCGTATTGAACCACGCCCTGCTCAATCAGTTCGGCGCTTCCGAGTAGAAACGTGCCGGCGATGAGGGCCTGGTTCCATCCACGGAATTGACGGATGGCTCCTATCAAGACCGCGACGGTTCCAAAGGTGAAGAAGAATGCGACCGCGATCGGCAGGATGACTGTCTCGGTTTGGAGCAGCGCCCAAAACTGCGCGACCAGCGCGGGGATCAGGAGCGGATAATCGGGATGCGACCAGTTCAGAGTCTTAGAAAACAGCGAGGTCCAGTGCGCGCCGCCGCGTTCGAGGAAGCGCGCGTGGAGATTCCAAATCGAGTAGGCCTCGCGATAGCCATGCGGCTGTTTCGACGCGATGTAGATGAACGCCGTCACGGAAGCGGCCAGAACTACAAAGAACGCGATCAGGAGCCAGGGATGGGGTCTGGCTGACGCCACGGGAGAGGGTGGACGGTACCACATCCACAACGCCACGCAACAGGCGATCGATAGAATCAGCGGGACGTAGGGACCCGCGCCGATGGCGAGGCTCAGGAAGAAAAACGAAGATAGGATGCCGGCCGACGCACCTGCGAGAGCTGAAATGCGGAGCGTCATTTCGTTTTATTGCGGAGCAGTTGGAAGCCGTTTTTGAAATCGCGCACGAGCTCGAGATTGGGATTGTTGAGGCGGAGTTGTGGATTGTGAATGCTCGCGACGACGAGCGGGTGATCTACATTGTTCTCGATGACGAGCGGCGCCAAGGCGTACTGCGTTAGATGGTATTCGGTAGCCGCGGTGTTGCTTGCTGGATCATCGTTGTAAAATCCGGCGACACCCTCGGGAGGGAGTAAAGGACGCGCTTGCGCCACGCCGCTATCGAACAATGCAACGTCGGGGAACTTCATGCTCCTGGCATCGAGCAAGAGATTGAATATGGTGAGGACGGCTACGGCGAGCAATCCGAAAGCTGCAATCGTACCGCGGTTCAAACCGCTCAGTGTATCACTGCGATGGAGCGAGCAGTGGCAGTATCAAACCGGCAGGGCTAAACGCGTCTCCGAGACCGATCTGAAGATCGGGGTTCGAACTAACCGCGCTGGGGAGCTGCACATTGATTTGGTACAGGCCCGCGTATCCAGGCGCGACGCCCGCATAAAGGATGAGACTGGAATCGACCGGCGTGCCGTTGAGCAGCACCTTGAACTCGGACAATAGTTGCAGCGTTGCCGCGGTGGCAGACACGTTTGAATAAATCACGGGCGGTATGGTGTCGCCGAGTCCGGTGGCCCATAAGGAGAGAATCTCGCCCGGTTGGGCCGGCGCGGCTGCCGTTATCAGCGATCCATCGAGCCGCGTCGCAATGACGGTCTTGGGATCGAGTTGATACAACGCGGGCGAAGTTGCTGTGAGCGTAAAGGGAACGCTGGGACCGGCGATGCCGTTTAAGACCACCTGAATGTGCGTGGGCCCTGCTATCAAAATACTTGGCGCCAGGAAATTGATCTGTGTCGGCGAGACGTAGAACAGGTTCGCCGCGAGCCCTCCGATCAGAACATTGACGCCGCTTCCCGGCAGGCCATAAGGCATCACGCCGCCGACAATATCCTGGGCGGAAAGAGACGCGGTGGTGTAAGAGAGCCCGGTTCCGAAGATGGTACCGATCGCGTTGGGGGCGAGGGCGGTCAGATAATCGGCAGAGTTGGTAATGGAGTCGGTCGCGTAGAAAGGCGGCGAGTTGTGAGGTTCACTCGCCGCGGCCAGCAAGGGAGAGAACAACACGAGCAGGAGCGAGGCAGGCATTTCGACATACCTTCAGTGCCCGCGGCGCGCCGTGATTCTCAGTTTATTGCAGCGACTGGACTGGGATGGTCGCGCCGCTTTGGGTTTGCTGTCCGCCGATGCTGACGACGACAGGGATGTTGCCTTCGGGCGTGGTGGCGGGAATGCGAATGTTGAGTTGGTAGAGTCCACTGATGGAACCGGGCGAGAGTCCAAGATAAAGGACGTCCGATGCGGAGAGCGTCACTGTACCGACGGTGACCGTGATCGGCGAGGCGGTAACGGGCGCGGCCCCGGTCGCGAGGGCGCCGGGGGCAACAGAAGGATTGGTGGCGCCAAAGCCGGTGCCGTAGAGGGTGACGATATCGCCAGGCAGAGCGGGATTGCCGGAGGGTACGACGGCTGGATTGGCGACGATACTCGAAGTGCCGGCGATCTGAGCGGCGATGCTGGTCCCGTTGAACGTGAAGAAAGTTGGCGCAACGGGAAGAACGTTCACGGGCGCCGAAGCGCTTGGTGTAGCGTTCTGTTTACCGGCATTCGAGATCACTTCGAGACTGACTGATCCAGTCGTGGCGGGACCCTGGAAATTGATCTGGTCCGTTTGAACGTACGTGATGGGGAGCGACGTTTTGTTGCCGCTGGCGTCGGTCGACTGCACCGCGATACACGCCAGTTCAGTCGGAAACGCTCCATTCACGAAATCGCCGAGGCCGACGGTGCGCTTCAAACCGGAGGTTTCGAAGTTGCTGCCGTAGATGGTCCACAATCCCGCGCTCGCGAGATTGCTGGTGAAGGCTGCGGCATCGACAACGTGTGCCAGGGTCGGAGCGCCAGTGTTGTTGCACGCAGCGCTCGAACTGAGGGGCACGTTGACCTTGTAAGTGTAGGTATGATCGCCGGTACCGGATTCCGAAGCACCCGCGACCGCGGCAACATAAAACTCGATCTGGCCGATCTCCTGGTCCGGCGGAGTCCAGTTCACCATGAAGCTGTATCCAGCGCCGGCGGCGGTGTTGGGTGCATTGGCCTGCTCTGCGAACTGTCGCGTGCCGTTGCAGGGAGCGGGCGAGCCGTTATCGCAAATCACGACCACCGAAGAATCGACGGCCGTAAACGTTCCAGCTTCCTGCGTAGTATCGCTGACCGAACGCGCGGTCAACTGAAAGCCCCAATATTGGGCGCTGGTGTCCGCGATCTTCACATGGATCAACTGCGGCTGGCTGGGTACGTAGGTGCTGATGTCGAGCGAAACGGAGCCGGTGGCTGGCGTACCGGTCCCATGGCATAGGGCGCAGGTGGCCCCGTTGGAATCGGTGGGAACGCCGGCCCGTTCGACGGGCGGCTTGCTGCTATATGCGAACAACAGGATCGGCAGACCGCCGAGAAGCACGAGCAGATGTTTGGGGCGCATCGAGACTTTCATTTTACAGCCCTGGGAAGATTTATACACCGCAGTGCTTTTTTGGCCGTGGTGCTTAAGGGGAGTTGATGTAAAGAATCCTTCGCGACCCAGACAAGATCCGGGGGCACGACGCGAGCCGCGGCACTGACGACGTCGAATTTGTAAGTGGTGTTCACAATGGTGTGGCGGAACTTTCCGACGCATTGCGCGCCGTCCACGGCATGTTGCACCCGGACCGCTTCAGGCAGTTCCCAAAATCCCGCGAGGCGCTTGCTGGCCGCGTCGCGCCGCCAAAACAGGACTTTGCCATCGTGTTCGATATAGAAGAGTGTCTCAGACACCTCGTTCTTCTGAGCTTTTTTCAGTTTGACCGGGTACTGATTTTGCTCCCTGCGCTGGTATGCGGCGCAATGGCGCGAGAGCGGGCACTCGGAGCATTCAGGCGCTTTTGGCAAGCAGATGGCCGCGCCGAGTTCCATGACGGCCTGGTTGAAATCGCCGGGGCGTTTGCGATCGATCAAGTCGTCCGCGAGGGTGGTGAGACGGTTGCGAGTAGTGGCCGATCCGATGTCGCCGGGATCGGCGGTCAGGCGGCTGAACACGCGCAGAGCATTACCATCGATGGCGGCGTGCGGCAATCCGAACGCGATGCTCGCAACGGCCGCAGCCGTGTAATCGCCGATTCCGGGGAGGGATCGGATGGCCGCGTAATCGGATGGGAACGCGCTTCGCTGTGCAATTTGGATCGCGGCTTTTTGAAGATTGCGGGCGCGGGAATAGTAGCCAAGGCCGGACCATGCAGTGAGTACGTCGTCTTCCGTCGCTGCCGCTAGCTTCTCAACGGTTGGAAAAAGCCGCAGGAATCGTTCGTAATAAGGCAGCACCGCGGCGACCCGCGTTTGCTGGAGCATGATCTCGGAAATCCAAATTGCGTAGGGGTCTTGAGATCGACGCCACGGCAAGTCGCGTTTCGCGCGGGAGTACCAGGTTAGAAGCGCTCTTCGGATCGCGGCAGGATTCGGGATCGGCAAGCTCCTATGATAATCTCGATACGTTCATGGCCAAAAATCTTGGCAACGACGAGGATCGCCGTGCCATTCTGGAGCGCCTCGCGGCGTTGCGGTTTGACAGCCGCGCACGGTGGGGCCGCATGTCGGTGCACCAGATGATTTGCCATGTCAACGATTCTTATCGCTGTCCGCTGGGAGAAAAAACGGCGAGTCCAGCGTCGGGATTTTTGCAGCGCACGGTAGTGAAGTTCGTCGCTCTTCGCGTACCGCTGCACTGGCCAAAGGGCGTGCCCACGCGACCCGAGATGGAGCAGGGTGTGGGCGGAACGAAACCAGTGGAGTTCGAGCGCGACCGCGCCGAGTTGGTCGAAATGGTCAACCGGTTTTCGAAAAGTGTTGGCGCGTTGCCGGAGCCGTCGCATCCTATATTCGGACCCATGAGCGACCTCGAATGGCTGCGTTGGGGATGGTTGCATGTGGATCATCATCTGCGGCAGTTTGGCGCGTAGTTCGCGGTAGCATCTAAAACGTGCGGACCTTTACTCAATCGCGCAAAACGGACCGCGACCCGCTCTGCCTCATTGCTTGTACGTGTCCTTTGTGGCGGCGCGGGCTCGCGGCCTTTGCGCGAGGCCTTCTTCTGTTGTTCGCGCTGAATGCTTCTCTTGCGGCGCAATCGCAGCCGTGGTTTTTCATCCAAATGTCGGACCCGCAGTTTGGCATGTATGCGGAGAACCGGGATTTCGCGCAGGAGACGGAGAATTTCGAATTCGCAATCGCCAATGCGAACCGGTTGAAGCCGGCGTTCGTTATTATCACCGGCGACCTGGTGAACGAGGCCGGTGACGCGGCGCAGATCGCAGAATTTAAACGCATCTCCGCGAAGCTTGATCCGTCCATCGCGCTTTATAACGTTCCCGGAAATCACGATGAGGGCAACGAACCGACGCCAGAAAGCGTCGCGGCGTATCGCGAGAAATTCGGGCCGGATTACTACACGTTCCGGTCGCATGAAATGGCTGGTTTCGTTCTCGACGGAAATCTGTTGAAAGCGCCGCAGCACGTTTCGGACGAAGCGGCGAAACAGGAGCAGTGGCTCAAGAACGAGCTAGAGAAAGCGAAGCGCGAGGGCGTGAAGGAACTCGTGGTGTTCCTGCACCAATCGTTTTTTCTAGAAAATATCGACGAGCCGGAGCAGTATTTCAATATTCCGATCGAGACACGTCGACGCTATCTGGCGCTACTTCATGAATACGGCGTGGAGCATGTTTATGCCGGACATTATCATCGCAACGCTTACGCGCGGGACGGAGCGCTCGAGATGGTGACTACGGGGCCGGTGAGCAAGCCTATCGGGAACGATCCTTCGGGATTTCGTGTCGTGACGGTGAAAGATGGCGCGTTCGAATCGCACTACTACGGGCTCGGCTATATGCCGCCGGCGATCGATCTCAAAGCGGGGCCGGAAAAGCGGGCCACTCTGCGCGAGTTGGGCGTGAGTGTCGGGATCCTCTCGCCGGGGCCGCTGAATGCGATCACAGATGT
>JBEKUT010000339.1:0-8036 GCA_049514735.1 Bryobacteraceae bacterium | reverse complement strand
CTGAAACTGTTTGAATTTTCGATAACCGCGAACCATGAGATCCCGGACGATCAGCAGCGACCAGCGATCTCCCAGCATATCGAGCGAGATGCTGACGGGGCACCCGGAGCGGTGTTTCGGTTGTGGTGTCCGAGGCACATGAACACGCTACCAACATCACTTGCGAAACGCAAGTTTCCGGGCAGTGGACCGCGGAGGTGGGATTGTAGGCGCGGTTGTCATGAAGGATCATTGTGTCACCTGTGGGCTAAGTTACGCGTTAGCATTGCGGGTCGGCGACGCGGGATTTAGTGAATGCGAAGAGCGTGGGTACACCGGGATATGTTATTGACTCCTTTGTGGTTGCTTGTTTCAGATCGACTCTGCGGAGGCTGGAATGGGGTGTCTGCCTCCGCAGTTCGTGTCGCGCTTTGCCGTTGGTTGGTTTGTTGGTTCGGCTGGCTGGGCTGCGTTTGACTCAAATATAGGCGTTGAGGTCAAGTATTTGTGGACCGATGCGGGGGACTGGCTGGACGTAACGATAGCTATTGATTGGAGATAGGAGAAAGATTAAATTCTTATAATTCTTGTCAACGCGCTATGCAGTGAGCTTGATTAATGCAGCCAAGACGATCCAAAGTGCACGTTCGGGTCTGCTTGGCAGATGGCCGGCGAGATGGGTTGGTCTCGACAAAGGTCGGCTTCATAGTGCTGGCCTTGAAGTCAACACTGTGAGGCACGGTTCCGGTTCCTTGGGCGGCTTGAGTCTGCTCGGCGCTGAGGGGACCGGGAAGGCCGGCTTGGAAAATGAAAAGCTCCTTCTTGGGAACTTTGTCGAAGGTTGCTGGCGGGACGTTGAAGTTCTTGGCGAGGACTTCTTTGGGAGTATGGGCGAGAAAATCAGTCAACAGGAAGGTGTGGGACTCATCGAAATTTCCGTTGTCGAAGACGAGAAGGAATCTGCAACCATCGGGTCCGAGGCCTTGAATGGAGTGAGGAACTCCGGGCGGGAAAAGCCACAGATCGCCCTGACTCACATCGCTGACGAAGCTTCTGCCGTGATGGTTTACTGGGGAGAGTGCCGGTGCGATTGGGTCGTATAGATCAGCCACCGATAAACTCGGATTAACGCCGATAGGTTTGGACCATTAAGAGGTCCTCCGCAGACGGCCCACTTCGAGGAGGGAAATATAAATATTCACTGCTCCCAGCCCGCTGATGGCTCCGCGAAAAAACGCATTGTCCCAGAAGTAGGCGAGCCAGGGAAGAAAGATCGGGATGGAAGTGCGGTCCCAACCTTGGAGCCATGGGAAGACCAGAAGAAAAAATCCTATTTCGAACGCAAATACGACAAAGAGCAGAACCTTAAATTTGGTGTACCAACGGCCTGCGACCATCGGTTCCAGCGGAGCCACCACGCGAGGCTGGGGATTCACGCCGTGGCCCCTTCAGCAAATAATTCAGCCTGTTGGGGATAACCGGTCCACAAGGCGTGAGGACAATTGGCCCGCACCGGCCAGAAGCTGAAGCGATGCATCGCCGTGGCGCCGAAATTCTCAAGGGCGTGCCAATGCTCGCCGGTGGAATAACCCTTATGGTTCTTGAGACCGTATTGCGGAAACACCCGGTCCCACTCGCACATGCACGCGTCGCGTTCCACCTTTGCAATGATAGACGCGGCGGCTATCGATTGGGATAGCGCGTCGCCGTGAATCAGTGCGCGCTGTTCTACTGGCAGGTCGACCGTGATGGCGTCGATGAGCAGGTAATCCGGAGCTGGATGCAGTTGGTCGATAGCGTGGCGCATCGCGAGCCGGGAGGCCTGATAAATATTCACGCGATCGATTTCAAAGGCGTCGATAGCCGCGATGGCCCATGCCAGCGCGCGTTCGCGAATGCGCGCGGACAACACTTCCCGCCGTTCTGCCGTGAGCTGTTTGCTGTCCCGCAAGCCGCGAATTTTGTGATTATTAGGCAGAATCACGGCTGCCGCGAAAACGGGGCCGAAGAGGGCGCCGCGGCCGACTTCGTCCACGCCGGCGACGCGGGAGAAACCCAGCGAATAGGCTTCACGCTCGTACTTGCTCTGGCATCTCACGATGAGGAAACGCGCGCGAAGACGGGTCTTATACGCGCTCGCGCAGGCGGGCTGCCTTGCCTTTGAGACCGCGCAGATAATACAGCTTGGCGCGGCGCACGCGGCCGGTTCGAACCACGTCGATATGGTCGATCACGGGAGCATGAACCGGGAAGATGCGTTCGACGCCCTGGCCGAAGCTTACCTTGCGAACCGTAATGGTCTCGCCCAAGCCGGTGTTCTTGCGGGCGATCACCGTGCCCTCAAATGCCTGGAGGCGCTCTTTGTCGCCTTCCTTAATTCTTACGTGGACACGAATGGTGTCGCCGGGCCGAAACTCGGGAACATCGGTGCGCAGGTTCTTATTGATGACCTTGGTCAGTAACGCGGTTTGCATGGGTCTGAATCCTTTTAGTTCGCGGATATGGTGTTAGTGGGTCTAGGACCCGCGCCAGAGTGGCGTCTTAATTTACTATTGTAGTAAATCCGGGCGGTTACGTGCAGTCTTCTCTTGAGCGGCCTGTTCCCGCCACTTCCGGATCTCCTCGTGATTGCCGCCGAGAAGCACTTCGGGCGCCTTCCAGCCTCGAAAATCGGCAGGCCGGGTATACTGCGGGCAATCGAGCAGACCTTCCTGAGAGAACGATTCCCTTACGGCGGAGTCGGGGTGTCCGAGCACGCCAGGCAGCAGACGGGCCACGCAATCGACGATCATTGCGGCTGCCAGTTCGCCGCCGCTCAATACGAAATCCCCTACGGAGAGCTCTTCGTCGGCGAGGTGTTCGGACACGCGCTCGTCGACTCCTTCGTATCGTCCGCAGATCAGTAGCAGTTCTTGGTATTCGCTCAAGCGGCGGGCTGTGGACTGGCCGAACCGTTTTCCCGAGGCCGACAACAGAACTACGCGCTGGCCCTGGTGGCGCCCCGGCAAGATGCATTCGACCGCTTTGAAGAGCGGCTCCGGCTTGAGCAACATTCCTTCGCCGCCGCCGAACGGGCGGTCGTCGACGGTGCGGTGACGATCGGTGGTCCATTGTCTTAGGTCGTGGACGGCGATTTCGATGATTCCGGATTCGGCGGCTCGGGGAACTACGCCGTGCCGAAAGGGGCCGTCGAAGAATTCGGGAAAGATGGTGACGATGTGGAACTTCACAAATCGAGCAGTCCCTCGGGCAAATCTACTACGATTTTACGGCCAGGGACGTCGATCTCGACGCAAATCGATTTGGCGAACGGGACCAGGATTTCCTTGTCGCCCGCTTTGACCTTCAATAATTGCGGGCCACCGTACTCCTGCCAGCCGTCGACGATTCCAATTTCTTTTCCGTCGCACGCAACCACAGCGCAACCCACCAGATCGGTTTGAAAATATTCGCCCTCGGGCAATTGGGCCCGCTCCTCAAAAGGGATTTCGACGTCGCCGCCGGACAGTTTTTCGGCATCGGACATGGAATCGACGCCGCGGAATTTGAAGACCACATGACCGGCGTGGCGCCACACGTTCTCCACCTCGTATTCCGCGCCCTTGACGAATACTCGGGTGACGCGTTCGGGGTTTTCGGATAGAGGAACTCCCGAGAGCTCGCCACGGATTCCGCGCGGGCGCAGGCGTTCGGCGATGGTGACGAAGTTCTGCGTCAGAACTTACTCGAGGATTTCGAGCGTAAACCGCCGGTTCAACTTCATTCCCGCGGCGCCCAAGAGGGTGCGAATGGAGCGGGCTGTGCGCCCTTGTTTTCCAATAACCTTACCAAGATCGCTAGGGGCCACTCTCAGCTCCAGCACTGTGACCTGCTCGCCCTGAACTTCACGAACCGTGACCTGCTCGGGAATGTCCACCAGGGCTTTGGCGATCTCTTCAACGAGTTCTCTCAACTTATGTTGGCCCTTTCCAGTTAACGTTCATCCAGAAGGGCCGGCGGAGGGCCGGCCGCAGACCCGAAGGTCTCGTTCCACCACGAACGCAAATTACGCAGCAGGAACTGCTTCCGGCGCCGGGGCGGGGTTCTTCTTTAATAGTCGGCTGACGGTGTCGGATGGCTGCGCGCCATTTTTGATCCAGTACTCTATGCGGTCGTGTTTCAGCGTGACCACCTGCGGCTGGCTGACGGGATTGTAGAATCCGATCACCTCTACGGCACGGCTGTCGCGAGCGCGTTCTTTATCGATCACTACCATGCGGTAGGATGGTTTCTTCTTGGCGCCGAATCGCGCCAGTCGTATCATCAACATTTCACTCTCCAGGATAACAGGCCGCGAGGCCACGGTTGGTAACGGGGTAAAAGCGCAAAGGCCGCGGGGTATCAAATCACCCGGAGGTCCTGGCGAAGTACGCCGGCTTTATTCGGAGTTTGACCGTGGCCGAGGAGGAGGCGCTATCCAAATCCGTACAGGGCTTCCCAAACCACTTGCGTTTCGTTGCAAACGGGATCGAAAGACATCATGATACGAATTCCGAAATGGTCCAGTTGAGCGACCACGCCTTTATCTTGATCCGTCGCCTGTATCCTGCGTGTGACCAGCATATTGCGCCCACGAACATCCATCGAAATCGCTTTTACGATCGGAAGCAGCCCCGGATTGACGACGAAGCCGATCACCTTGTCCTCCGCAAGGAATCGTGCGATGTCCTTGTAAGGCTGCGCCGTCGTGACCGATTTGAACCGAATCTCGTTGCCATCGATCACGATTGTCGATTCCGCACCGCCGGGTGTTGTCTCGTAAACGTGCCGAATCTTCAGCTTCAACAAGTCCATCAGGCGGGGTTTTGCAGCCTTGGCAAAGAGGTCCACAATTTCTTGCTCGGTCATCGCCGGAAGTATAGCAGTCGAAGCACGCTGTAAGATCCTCAGGCGGTCGCGATCGTCGGCACGCTGGTCCCGACCGCTATCGCCCACATCATCCTTGTGGGCGTGCTCGTGATTCTCATCCAGATCCTAGGTTTCGTTTATTCTCTGAGAGGATGGGTGATAGCAGGCCGGGACCTCGAGTTGGACTGGAACGGCCGGGTGACGGCGTAAGTCGACTACGATGCCATTTGACCTTCAACCCATTTTGAAAGGCGAACACCTCGATCTGAGGCCGTTGCGGGCGGAGGATTTTCATGACCTCTATGCGGCCGCTTCCGATCCGCTCATTTGGGAGCAGCATCCGGCGAGGAACCGTTACGAGGAAGAAGTTTTCAAAGAGTTTTTCCGTGAGGCGCTGGAATCCGGTGGCGCACTGATCGCCATCGATTCGAAGGATGGCGGCGTTATCGGGTCGTCGCGATTTCATGGATACGACGAAGAAAAGAGCGAGGTCGAAATAGGCTGGTCGTTCCTGGCGCGGTCGCACTGGGGCGGCGTCTACAACGGGGAGATGAAACAGCTCATGATCCGGCACGCGTTCCGGTTCGTTAGGCACGTAATCTTTGTCGTGGGTCCCCGGAATTTGCGGTCTCAGAAGGCGGTCGAAAAGGTTGGTGCAGTGCGCGTGGGATCGAGGATGGATGCCGATGGACAAAGCAATTTTGTCTTTAGGCTAAGTCGTAAAGAATAGCCGGAAAGTAGTAGCCGCCAACGCATGAGTGACCATGGCGGCGCGGATGCTTCTGGCACGCATGACGGCCAATCCGCAAAAAAGACCCAGGATCGATGTGAGCGCCACCATCGGCCAGTTGGGGAAGGACCGGAATGGCAAATGGGCCAATCCGAACAGGAGCGACGCGACGATCAGACCGGCGATATCGCTGTGCAGGCGTTTGGCCAGCGTTTGTTGCAGGAAGCCTCGAAAGAAGAATTCTTCGCCCGCGGCGACGACCCACAGCATGCCGGCGAAAGTGAGAACGGCGAGAGCCGTATACTTCCACCACGCGACGGCCAGCGCGTGGAAATGCAGATAGTTCAAGGCGTAGCCCGCAATCGCGGCGATGGGCAGAAAGAAAAGATAGGACTGTACGCCGGTACGCCAGTCGTTGCGGGAGGGCAGGAATCCGAACTTGATATTCTCGAAGCCGCGAATGGAAAGGATCGACATGATACCGACGCGGATCCACATGACGTGACCCAGAATGTCGAGGGGCAGGCGCGGCGTCGCGTGGGGATAGATCCAGCCGAACACGCGGCTCATATAAACGGCCGCCATGAAGAGCAAAAACGCCAGGTCGGCGAGCGCGCTTTTCTTGAGAACCGCGTACCAGAACGATGCCACGCCCGCGAGCGCCAGGAGCAAACAGAGCTTCGGAAAATTGAAGTCGCCGATGTCGATGGTGGCAAGGACGTACGGAATCGCCGCGCCGGCCGTCAATAATCCGGCGCGAACCGATGTGGACCCGAGGCGTTCAAACCAGCGCCGCGCAGCCTGAAATCCGGGAGCGAGGTAGAGGGCGATTTCGAGAAGAAAAGCCGGCAGGAGTGCGGCGGCGAGGCTCGGCGGGATATTCTGTTGACTGGAGTAGAGGTAAGCCGCGATGCATGCTGCCGTCCAAACCACCACCAGCGCGATCAGGAACTGGCGCATTCGCTTCATGTTAACCCGATGCGCGCTAGTGGCTCTGGCGAGTGCGCTCTGCGCGCAGGATGCTCCGCCAAACCTGATGAAACGCATTGCGGCGGTCGAAACCGCGGCGCAGGAGGCGCAGAGCAACTATACGTATCGCCAGAGCGTAACCATGGACGAGATCGACGGACGCGGCGCAATGGCAGGGACGTATCGCGAACTGCGCGACATCATTTTTTCGCCGTCGGGCGAACGCACGGAGCAGTTTGTGGGAAAGCCCCGCATGGAACTGAAGCACCTGAAGCTGACCGACGAAGATTTTCGCGACATCCGCGAGATCCAGCCTTTTCTGCTGACCAACGACCAGGCGTTCATCTACGAGCTGAAGTTCCGCGGCGAGGAAAATATGGACGGCGTCGATTGCTACGTGGTGCAGATCCGCCCGCGCCAGATTCTCGACAAGCAGAGATTGTTCGACGGCAATCTGTGGGTGGACAAGAGCGATTTTTCGGTGGTGCGCAGCGAGGGACAGGCGGTGCCGCAGATCGTGACCACCAAGTCGGAGAATCTGTTCCCGCACTTCACCACGCTGCGGCAGAAGGTCGACGGGCAATACCGGTTTCCGGTAACGACCTATGCCGACGATACACTTTATTTTCGGACGGGCGCGCAGCGCGTAAGGCTGACCATTCGCTACTCGGAGTATAAGAAGTTCGGAAGCGATTCGAAGATTACGTTCCACGAGGTCCCGTAGCAAGCCTTTCTAAATCGACCACTTAAGGCAAACACCGCTTGCGTTGCGTGCGGCTATTCGTATACAGTTTGTTGAACGGAGGAATTTCGATCGATGGCCTATTGCCCTAGTTGTGGTTCGAGCGTCGAGGGCCGGTTCTGCGCAAAATGCGGAACGGCGATACCGGCGCCGGCAGCACCCGCGAGCGCCTCTGGCGCCGCATATGGAACGGCGCCCAGCGCGCCCCCACCACCGCCCGCATACAGTGCACCACCCCCGCAATACAATGCACCGCCGCCCGGGTATGGCGCTGCTCCGCCACCACCGCCGCCTCCCGGCTACAATCCGCCTCCGCCCGGTTATGGGCAGCCGGGTTACGGACAACAGGGTTATGCTCCGCCGCCGCAGCAGTATGCGGCCGCGCCGGGGTTACAGGAGAACGTCGCCAGTGCCTTGTGCTACATCGTCGGATTCATCACCGGCATTCTTTTCCTGGTGCTGGCGCCCTACAACCAGAATCGCAATATCAAGTTTCACGCCTGGCAGTCCATCCTGTTTTCCGCGGTAGCGATCGCCATTAGCATCGTTTTTTCGATGTTCGTATGGGGCGTCGGCTATGGATTCGGATTGTTCACTTTGTTCACGATGGTCTATTTGATCTTCCGGCTGGCGATGTTTGTGCTCTGGCTATTTGTGATGTACAAGGCGTATAGCGGCCAGAAATTCATGCTGCCCATCATTGGCGCCATCGCGGAGAAACAGGCCAAT
>JBEKUT010000338.1:0-8078 GCA_049514735.1 Bryobacteraceae bacterium | reverse complement strand
GGCGCCGACCGCATCGCAGCGAATGGCGATGTAGCTAACAAAATCGGCACCTACTCGGTGGCTGTTCTCGCCAAGGAGAACGATGTTCCGTTCTATGTGGCCGCGCCGGTTTCGACTCTCGATCTGACGCTCGCGTCAGGGGACCTGATTCCGATCGAGCAGCGGGCTGTTTCGGAAGTGACCCATTTCCAAGGGATTGCGGTGGCGCCGGAGGGAACGCGCGTGGAGAATCCGGCGTTCGATGTGACGCCCAACCGGTATGTGACGGCGATCATCACGGAGCGCGGCGTCGCGCGGGCTCCTTACACGGAATCGTTGAGGAAGCTGGTACTTTAGATCTATATGCGAGTTGTTGCGGCCTTTGCGCTGCTAGCTACTATTTCTCTGTTTGGACAAACCGCGTTCCGGCGGGCGCCCGGCTTCGCGCTTCCCGATCCGGAGTATAAGCGTTTCTACGATTTACAAGACTATCGCGGGAAGGTTCTGGTGATCGATATCATGTCGACCACCTGCCCGCATTGCATGCTGACCTCGACCACGCTCGAGCAGGTGAAGCACAAGTACGGCGACAAGGTCGGGATTCTCTCGGTGGTGCTTCCGCCCGATAACCAGTCAACGATTGCGGCCTACATTGCCCGCAACAAGGTCACAGTTCCGATTGTTTGCGATATGGGGCAGACGACCATCGCGTATTTGAACGCGAAGCCGGGGCAGATGGCGCTGGATGTTCCGCACCTGTTCGTAGTGGACAAGGCCGGGATGATTCGAGGCGACTACTCTTACAATGATGGGTCGAGGGAGATCTTCGAGGGCCCGAAACTCTACCAGGAGATCGATCAGCTTCTTAAGTAGGCGCTACTGCTTCAGCATGTTGGCGACGCTGGGCACGCAGCCGATCTCGAAGAATTCACGGGCGCTCTGGCCGAGGCCGACGGACAGGTCCTCAATCATGGTCAGATAGAGCATGCGTTGCTCGAAGCTGACGCCCTCCAACTTCAGAAGTCCTACGATTCGCTTAATGATGGCCAGGCGTTTTTCAAACGTCAGGGCGATGTCAACGACGTTGTCATTAAGGAAATCGACTGCGGCAAGTTCCGCCTTTTGAAGATCTTGCGCGGACCAATTGGTGAAATCCGGGTGTTGCATAGGTACCAATAGACAATCGTCCGGGGAGCGGGCCGACTCCAGAGTTGAGATATAAGATTGGAATCGATCTTACATTTGTTAGAGGCGGTTGTCAAGTCTTGGTAGTCCTTGCGGCTTATTCGAGGCCCAAGCTGATGCGAAGGGCCTGATCGATTTTGTTCATTGTTCCGTCGTGTAATTGACCCAAAGTCCTTACGAAGCGAGCCTCATCCACAGTTCGTATCTGACTGCACTGGACTACGCTGTCCGTCGTGAGCCCCCCTTCTCCCTTGCTCACCGGAACGTCGATGGGGTATTGTCTCGGAACGTTTTCCGCTCCCGTAATGACGGCAACGATCGACGTCGGGGAGAACTTATTGCCGACGTCGTTTTGGATTACGACACATGGGCGCGTCCTCCTGGGTTCGCTTCCGAGGCCAGGATCAAGGTTGACCTCGATCACGGCTCCCCTTTTGCATTTTCCAGGCATCAGATGAGTTCGGAATCGACGAACGAGAATTCTTCAGAAGTCTGACGAGATAGGGCAGCGTTTGCCGTGTAGCCATCGATCAGCTGCCGCTCGAGTTTTTTTCGATGCAAATCCTTGATGAATTGTTCCACCGCAACTCTGACTAGACTGCTCCGGTTGATTTGCAGCTCGCCGGCTGCTTTCTCCGCTTCTTCGAAGAGATCCTGCGGGAAATCGATGACAACCTTTCGCTTTGCCGCTGTAGCGCGCACGGGTCCTCCCCATTCATAATACATCATATGGTTGAACATTGTGTATAATCTGATGCCATATTTTATAATGGAAAAAGTTGATGGGCAGGCGTTCGGTGCGCCTGCCCTTCGGATTAGCAGGGAAACGCGTTAGTCCTGCGGGATGGTGTGGTCGGGATTGTAGCCGCCGCCAGCGTCCTGGTCGAGTTCGGCGGATTCGGGCGGGCTAAGCGGGGCCACCGTTGTTGGCTTGGGGGGCGGCTCTTTAGGGGCCTGGTGCGTTTTCTTTAAGTCTTCAATGATGGGTCCAGTGATGGGATTTTCCATTGGACCTCCTTTCGTCCATGATTTTATGGACGGGCCCTGGAAGATCAGTGGAGAGTTCGGCTATATTAAACAAAACAGGGTACAAATAATGCAGGAAATCTGGTCACTGGTCAAAGATGCTCCGCCTCGTGCCCGAAAATGAGCCGTACGGCGGGAAACGCTTTTGCGAAAGCGCGCAGTTGAGCCAAGCTGGTATAGCCGCGAGCGGTTCCCGCGCTATTCCAGCCATGTGGCGCGACGCAGTTCTTGAACGCCCAGGCGAAGTGGCTGGCGTCGCCGGTCAATAGAATCGGGTTGACGGCGTTGATCAGGTAGGCGATGTCGTCGTCGGTATGGCCTGGAGCCGAGATGGCCCAAAACGATCCGTCACCAAAGAGATCCACGCTGGGGCCGAGGGGCGCCATGCGAGGCGCGGCCGAAAAATCGATGCTGGAGAATTTCGACTTGCCTGAAAAGTGGTTCGCGACCGCGGCTCGCGCCAAAAAGCTGGCTTCGGCCTTGCCGAAAATGAACTCGGTCTGGGGTCCGAGTGAAGGGACACCGCCGGTGTGATCGGGGTGGAGGTGCGTGAAGAACACCGCCTTTGGATGAACCTTCAGGCGCGCGAGCCGCGCCGCGAGATCTTCACCGGGCTCCTGCCGGTTGGTCACACCGTTGATCCAATTGAACAGCGCCATCGCCGCGGTGTAATTGCCGTAGGGCGGATGTTTCGCGAAGGAATCGTCGAAGCCAGTGTCAACCAGGAAGTCTCCGAAACGGGGATGGTGTACCCAATGAACGAGCACGGCGAGATCGCGCGGCATATGATCGCAGCCGGCTTGTTTGGGGCTGGCAGGGTCGAGGTTCAGGCAAGCGTCCATGTGGACGACGCCGGTCTGGAAGGTGGTCACTGTGATGTCTTGGGGATGGGCCAGCACATCGTTCCAGTTTGCGAATGCGGCGGGGGGAACCGGGTACGGTTTGATGTCGAAGCGATGAAATCCGCCGCGCAGCAGGTAGGCCGCAAGGAGGCCAACGGCCAGAATCAGAATTGCAGCCGGGAATCGGAGTTTCTTAAGCGTCCGCACTAAGTCTTGGAGAAGTGTACCGCGATGCGCGCGGCTGGTCGACTGGGATAGAACCCAGGTTTGGATGGGCTCGCCGCAGCGCTGTGGCCACCGAAATTGCCCGCTGCAATCTGCGCCGATTGCGACCGGACAGGGTCGAAAATGCGGCACTCCACTTATCCACTATCTTCGGGACAACCGCTCCCTGCCGGTCACGGCTCGGAATGCGGCGCTCGTGATATGGCACATTTCATGAAATTTTGCGGGCCGCAGGCCCATACCAACAGGCCACGCAAAGCGATGGCCTGTCCCACTACTGGCAGCGCAGTGCGGTGTTCGGGTCGATGCGGGTTGCGCGGCGGGCCGGGAGATAGCTGGCGGCCATGGATACGGCGGCGAGGAAGATCGCGGCTACGGCGAAGACCAGGGGGTCGGTGGCACTGACGTTGACGAGCAGCCCGGAGGCGAGGCGCATTACAGCGATGGCTAGGATCACTCCAGCAAGAAGCCCAGCGGCGGCGAGGCGCATACCTTGGCGGATTACGAGGCCGATGACATCGCCGGGCTTGGCGCCGAGAGCCATCCGAATCCCGATCTCCTGGGTGCGTTGGGTTATGGAATAGGCCATAACGCTGTAGAGCCCGACGGCGGCGAGTATCAGGGCTATGGCGCCAAGCGCGCCCAGCAGGGCGGCGGCCATCTTTTGGGCAAACAGCGAAAATTCAATGTACTCAGCCAGCGGCATGGCGGCGAATACACCGGCGCCAGCGTCCATGGAATGAACCTCGCGGCGGACATCGGCGATTACATCATTGGGATTGCCGGCAGACTTGACATACAAAGCGATGGGCAGGTCTTCGCGGTAGACCTGGCGGAAAGGGACGTAAAACAGGGCTCGCTGGGTCTCGTTGGGACGGAAGAATTTGGTATCGTTGACGACGCCGACGATGGTGAACCATTTTCCCCAGCCGTGGACCTGACGCCCGATGGCATAGCGGCCACCAAAGAAGCGCTGCACGAATGTGCGATTTACGATGATCACAGGCTTGTTCTTAATGTCATCCCGGTCAGTGAAGTCACGGCCATCGAGCAGACGCAGTCCCATGACATCCAGATAACCGGGGCCAGCGACCGTCCGGTAGATCTTCATGTTTTCGCTGCGGGCCGGGACGTAGCCTTCGATTTTGAGATCTTCCCAAGAACCGTCGCCAATGCCGAGAGGGATATAGTCTGCATAACTGACGGCGGAGACGCCGGGCTGCGATTGGAGACGATCGCGCAAGCGGGCGCAGAAGTTAATTCGATCGGGGACGGAGTAGCCGAGCTGACCGAGGGCCAACTGCGAGACCATTACACCCCGAGAGTCGAAGCCGGGTTTGATCTGGCGGGCCATCTGAAAACTTTTCGCAAACAGTCCGGCTCCGATGATGGCGACGAGCGCGAGAGCAACTTCAGTAGCGACCAGGAGTCCACGAATACGCTGCGGGCGTCCGCCCTGCGAACCGCGGCCACCTTCCTTAAGGGTGTCGTTGAGATCGGCCCGCGACGCGGTAAGAGCTGGAGCGAGACCCGAGACAACGCACGCGAGGATGCTCAAGAGGATGGTGAAGAGAAGAACATCCGCGCTCATCGGGATGCTCAACGTGACCGGATAAGAACTGGGCGGGACGAGGTATCCGAGAGACTGGCTCATCCACATGGCGAGCGGAACTCCGACGATAGCGCCCATAGCGGCGAGGAGGAGGCTTTCGGTCAGCAACTGGCGGATAATCCTAGAGCGGCCGGCGCCGAGAGCAAAGCGTAAGCCGAACTCTTTTTGCCGCGCGGTGGCGCGGGCGAGCAGAAGATTAGCAACGTTCGCGCAAACGATAAAGAAAACGACGGCCGCGACCGCCATCAGAATCCGGAGCGGGCCCAACATGCTGGCTGGGGCTCCAAAATGGCCTTTCCAGACTGGGAATATTGCACCGTCAATCCCTTCATTGGTCGATGGGAACGCCTTGCCCATCTCACGCGCCAGCGCGCTGATTTCCGCTTGGGCGCGCGCGATGGATACTCCCGGTTTCAGTCGCGCAGTGCCGAAGAACATGCGGGATTGGCGATCCTGGAGCATCCAATCCGGCATGGTATTGAGTTGAGTGCCCATTACCATGGGAATCCACATCTCGAACGTGAGGCCGGGCATGGCGCCGTGAAACTCGGAAGGCACAACCCCGATGATGGTGAGCTGTTGCCGGTTCACTCGAATGGTTCGGCCCATGATGCCGGGGTCGGAATTGAACTCCCGGCTCCACAGAGAGGAACTGATGACGGCGAGGGGATACGCCCCGGGTTTATCTCCGTATTCGTCGCGCGAGAAGACGCGGCCTAGGATCGGCTTGACGCCCAGGACGTCGAAGTAATTGCCGGAGACGAGTTCGCCCCAGACACGCTCGGCGTGATCGTTTTCCCCCACGCTGAACGGGTTGGGTTGGGACATGGCGAGGCCGGAAAGCAGGGTCAAGTGATCGCGGTATTCGCGATAGTCGGGATAACAGGCCGGGATGAACTCGCCGTTGGCGGTTACGGATTCAAAGCTCACCAACTCGCTGCTGTTCGCAACACCCGGAAGGGGGTGCAATAGAACTGCGTCGATCCAACTGAATACGGTAGTGTTGGCGGCGATTCCGACGGCGAGAGTGGCGACGGCCACCAACGTGAAAGCCGGATTCTTGAACGATACGCGCAGACCGTAGCGGAGATCCTGGAGCAGCGTCATGGAAAACGTTTGGCAATTGGGGGGCCAGGGGGGAAACGGAGACAGGCCACTAAAACCGATGGCCTGTCCTACCGTTTCGTGTTCACTATTGGGATTATATCCGCCGCATTTGAAACAGCGATTTCGCCGTGCTCCCAAGCGCTGGTGAGCCAGTTCTCTTTGCGTCTTGGTCCGGGCAGCCAGGGAGGCAGCGCCATCATCAGCCGGACGCTGAGAGAATTCACGTAGGGCTCGTACATTCCGCGCAGACCGGCGAGTTTGGCTTCAACCACAGGGCTCCGTTTGATGGGAATGCCGGCGGCGGCGAGGGTTTCGAAAGCGACATCGAAATCTTCGCGAGGCAGGCGGTCGCGGGAGGGAGGTAAGGGAGCGGAGCCAAAAACCTGAGAGAGATCGACGACGGCATGGCGCGCCATGGCAAACGTCAGCTTGGCCTGCCATGCGGCGTGCCCTTCGACTCCGGCAAGGACCATGGCGCTGGCGTCGAGCACGGTGGTGAGGGCGCCCAGCCAGGACTGATTATCGTGCTGCGAACGATAGTAGGCCAAGAGCGGATAGGATAAATGGCTTTCGAGTAGCTCGGCCGACCAATGCTCCCACTCAGCGAAAAAGAGGCAGATGGCTTGCGTGAAATCGCCCGATTTCGCTTGCCGAACGAGCAATTCGACGGCTGCGGAAGGTGAACCGGCGCGCGCGTCCATGAGGGTGATCTCGACTTCGCGGCGCGAGAAGGCCTGGTACAGGATCGGCAGATAACCTATGACCATGGCGAGAAATCCGAAGCCGAGTCCGGCTTCGACGATGGTGAAGACGCGCGCCGGCAAGCTTTGCGGGACCAAATCTCCCAGGCCGAGGGTAAAAAAGGTGGAGCCGCTGAAATAGAGATCCCAACTGAAGCCTCGCCGGCCGCTGGTCCCTGAAATTGCGGAGCCGAGTCCCCATTGCACGCAAGCGAAGCCGAACAACATCGCGAGAGCCCAAATGACCAGCAAGATCAGGACGGAGAGCGGGCCGTAAAAGCTCAAATAGGTTTCGCGTCTCTTGGACTTTTTTATACGGCGCGCAAAGGCCGACCAAAGGGCCCAGGAGGTGCGGTAGAAGAATCTTGCGAGTCTCCACTTGTGCATGACGCGGCGGGGCAGAACGATGGCCTCGAAGGCATCCCAGAGGATGAGCAGAATAAGCGTTACGCCGCCGAAAGCAGCTAAGACTGGCATGAACTTTGGATGCGTGAAGGCTAAGGTTAGTTGTTAGTTGTTGGTTCGTAGTTGGTTGTTGGTTCGTGGTTGTTGGTTCGTGGTTCTTGCACAGTTGGATTGATTTATGAGGCGTTGCGGGCGAGAATGAAGAACAAGGAGAATAATTCGATGGCGAAGAGCATGGACCGGAAGAAAGAGACGAAGAAGCCGAAGAAGAAGGATAAGTAGAAGTTTTGAGTCCTGGCAGGTCGAGAGTGGTCTGCCAGGACGGACCGCTCCCTGCCGGTTACGGCTCGGAAAAGGCGGACCGCTCCCTGCCGGTTACGGCTCGGAAAAGGCGGACCGCTCCCTGCCGGTCACGGCTCGGAAAAGGCGGACCGCTCCCTGCCGGTCACGGCTCGGAAAAGGGGGACCGCTCCCTGCCGGTCACGGCTCGGAAAAGGCGGACCGCTCCCTGCCGGTCACGGCTCGGAAAAGGCGGACCGCTCCCTGCCGGTCACGGCTCGGAAAAGGCGGACCGCTCCCTGCCGGTCACGGCTCGGAAAAGGGGGTCACGGCTCGGTTACGGTCGAGCGCTCAGTCACCGTCGCGGCCCGGTAGAAATGAAAAATTCAGAGGGTGTTCAGGAAGGCGAATAGCGCTTGGCGCTCTTCGAACGAGAGCTTCAGGCCGAAGGGGTGGCCTTTCACAGGTGGAATTTCTCCGCCGCCGCGCTCGCGTACAGGATCGAACCAGGATTCGAGCGTCGGGGATGCGCCGCTGTGTTGTAACGGTTCGCGATACCACACGTTCTTGAGCGAGGGTACCAGATAGGAACCCGTTGCTTTTCGTGTTTCCGTAGTGAGGCGCGGATCGGTTCCTATGGTTTCCGCAGGGATCGGTTTATCGTTGGTGTATTGGGGC
>JBEKUT010000337.1:0-8083 GCA_049514735.1 Bryobacteraceae bacterium | reverse complement strand
GATACAGGGCGACACGGTTCGCGAAGTGCTCGATTACGTCCAATTCAACGCGCGGATGCTGCTGGACGAATTCCGGCGCGATGTTGAGGCGGCATTGCGCGAAGGAAAAATCGGTTACGAAGAATCCGGCAGACTGCTGCGCTTCTACGAAGAAGGGCTGAACGGGTACACTTACCTGGAGCAGTGATCGGCATCGCAGGTTGTTCCATCTACATCCCACGTCATCGGCTGCCGCGCGAGGTGATCGCGCAGGCTTGGGGTAGCCGTGCGCTTGCCGGATCGAACGCCGTCGGCAATTTCGATGAAGACGCTTTGACGATGGGCCACGCGGCCGTTTCGCAACTCGGCGGCGCGGCGCCCAACCGGTTGTATTTCGCGTCCACAACTTCGCCTTATTGGCAGCGGTCCGCCTCGAGCCAGATCGCGGCGGCGAGCGATTGGGGGCCGGAAACCGGAACGGCCGATTTCGGCGCTTCGCTGCGCAGCGGCTTTTCGGCGCTGTTAGCCGGTTTCGACGCTCTTGCTTCGGGCTCGGCGAAAGAGGTGATTGTGGCCGCGGCCGACCGCCGGGACGCGGCCCCTGAATCGGCGGAGGAAAGCGCCTTCGGCGATGCGGCGGCTGCGGTGCGCATCGGAAACGGGCTTGGAGCGGTAGAACTGGTCGCGTTCGCTTCGCGGTCGGACGATTTTCTTGACGAGTGGAGGCGCGATGCCGATCGCTTTGTTCACAGCTATGCTTCGAAGTATTCTTTCACGCGCGGTTTTGAAGCGAACGCGATCGCCGCGGCGAAGGCGCTGCTCTCCAAAACTGGAATCGAAGCTTCGGCCATCGCGTTTCTGGCGTTGGCTTCCCCCGATGGCCGCTCGCATCTGAACTGCGCGAAAGCTCTGGGCATTGAGCCCGGACGCGTGTGCGATGGTGCCCACTCCGAGACCGGCGTGACGGGCGCCGCGGCGCCGCTGATCGCTTTGGGGCAGGCGTTATCGTCCGCGAAAACCGGCGACTTGATTCTCGCTATCGCGTATGGAGACGGCGCGGATGCGTTTCTGTTGCGGGCCACCGGGCCTACGCAGGTTTCATGGCCGCGCCAGACGAACTGCCCTACGTATAAGAGCTACTCTCTCTACCGGAAGTCGAGAGATTATATGCGGCAGGAAGACCGCGCTCCCGAGATGTCGAACGTGCTCTGGAAAAAAGAGGAGCGGCAGAATATCCGGCTGCATGGGACCAAATGCCCGGAGTGCGGCACCGTGCAATTTCCCATCACGCGTTTTTGCACCGCATGCCGGAACTCGGAAGGGCTGCTCGAAGTGCCGCTCGGGCGCACAGGCCGCGTCTTCACGTTCACGAAGGATTATCTCTGGGATGGTCCGGTGCAGCCCACTGTCATGGCGGTCATCGAATTGAACGGCGGTGGGCGCTTCCTGTGCCAGATGACCGATTTTGTCGAACGCGACGTGCGGATCGAAATGCCGGTCGAACTGGTGCTGCGCCGCTTGCGCGAAGGCGAACAGAACCATCATTATTATTGGAAGTGCCGTCCGCTTGAGTAGAACCATGAAAGACAAAGTTGCCGTCATCGGTGTTGGCTGCACCAAGTTCGGGGATCTCTACGATCAGAGCTATGAGGACATGGTGGTGGACGCGGCTAACGCCGCGTTCGCGGATGCCGGGATCGAAGCCGACCGCATCGACGCCGCCTGGCTGGGAACATATTCTCCTTATGGCGGACATGGGAAGGCGTCCGTTTCGCTGGCCGATTCTCTGCGGCTGTACGGCAAGCCGATCACGCGTGTCGAGAATTTCTGCGCTACCGGCACCGACGCGTTTCGGAACGCCGCGATGGCGATCGGATCGGGCATGTACGACGTCGCTCTGGTGGTGGGTGCCGAGAAACTGAAGAACCGTCCGATGCGCGGGCTGTCGTCCGAAGGCGAGCATCCTTATCAAACCGAGGGGCTCACCGCGCCGGGAATTTTCGCGATGGCGGCGACGCGGTATTTCCACCAGTTTCAAGTCGGGCGCGAAACGCTGGCGAAGGTCGCGGTGAAGAATCATGCCAACGGTGCGATGAATTCGAAAGCGCATCTGCAGATGCAAATCACCGAGGAGCAGGCGTTAAAGGCGCCCATGGTGGCATGGCCGTTCGGACTTTTCGATTGCTGCCCGACCACCGACGGAGCGGCGGCCGCCGTGCTGTGCCGCGCCGATATGGCCAAACAGTTTCGCGACGATTATGTCTTGGTGAAGGGCATGGGATTGGCCGTCACAAGCGGCCGGCCATGGTTCGACCCGGCTTGCGATTACGTCGGTTTCACGGCGACGCAATCGGCCGCCCACGCGGCTTACAAAATGGCCGGCATCGCCGATCCGGTACGCGAAATCGACCTGGCTGAAGTCCACGACTGTTTTACTTGGACGGAGATTACGAATTACGAAGACCTCGGTTTCTGCCGGAAAGGCGAAGGGGCGCATTTTATCGCCGAGGGACGCAGCGCGCTCGGCGGCGATATGCCGGTGAACACTAGCGGCGGCCTCAAATCGTTTGGCCACCCGATCGGCGCGAGCGGCGTCCGCATGATCTACGAAGTTGTGACGCAGCTTCGTGGGGAGGCGGAGACGCGTCAGATCCGCGATGCGAAACTGGGGTTGGTCCACAATCTGGGCGGTCCCGGGGCGGTGGCGTGCGTTCTGGTGTTGGGGACGGCTTGACCAAGGAATCCGCGGACAATCTCCGCATCGTTCTCGTTTCTCCTCGCAATCCACTGAATATCGGCGCGGCGGCTCGCGCCATGAGCAATTTCGGATTCATGCATCTGCGGCTGGTGAATGCCTACGACGTGGCTTTCAAGGAAGCGCGGTCGGCTGTAAATGCGGGCGCGATTCTGGAAGGCGCTTTGGAATATAGGACGGTCGCCGATGCGGTAGCGGACTGCACGCTGGTAGTCGGAACGACGGCGGCGCAACACCGCGAGCTGCTGCATCCTTTGCGCCGCCTTGAATACGCGGGCAAGCTTTTGCGCAAAGCTCTTCCAGCGGGACCGGTCGCGCTGATGTTCGGATCGGAAAAATACGGCTTGGGCAACGACGATATGGCGTATTGCCACTGGCTGCTGCGCATTCCGACCCGCGACGAGCATGTTTCCATGAACCTCGGGCAAGCTGTCGCGGTGTGTCTTTATGAATTAATTCGCGCGGCCACGGTGCCCAAACCCGAGCCGCGTAAGCGGCCTTCATCCGACGAATTGGAACGGCTGACTGCGTCGCTTTCGAACGTGCTCGAACGGAGCGGTTATGTACATGCCTCATCCACCGGGGACAAGATCCGGCGTCTGGTTCGACGGCTGGAGCTTTCCTCGCATGATACGGAGATCTGGATGGGGATGCTGCGGCAGATTCTCTGGAAAATCAGTTCAGAATCCGATTAAGCCCCCCTGCTATCCTGGACTCGTGACCAAGGTAGACATCCAGTACGATCTTGCGCGGCCTCTGACAGACGCAGATTCCGCGGGGATTTCCGACGTCCACAGTTGGTATGGCATTATGCGTGTTCGCGTCGCTCCGGATGTTAACTCTGTCGGCGTAGAATACGACGCTTCGCGTTTAAGCGAAAAGGACGTCGAAGGCGTATTGCTGCGGTTCGGGATTCCGATTCAACGCAAGTGGTCGGTTTGAGTTAACAATTCACCAAGGCAGTCCGATGAGACCTTAGAGCGGGTTGTAGTTCCGCTTTTTAGTCTAATGTTTGCAATCATCGGAGCGGTTGTTGTTATCGGCGCCATCATTGGCGGGTACCTCATGGAGCATGGAAACCTGATGGTGCTGGTTCAGCCCGCGGAGCTGATCATCATCGGGGGTGCGGCTGTCGGCACCACTCTCATCGCGAATCCGCTTTCAGTCATCAAGAAAGTTGTGGCAGGCGCTCTTGGCGTTCTGAAACCCAGCAAGTTCGACAAAGCGTATTACTTGAGCACGCTCAAAATGTTGAACGACCTGTTCGTGTATGCGCGGAAAAACGGCATGGTCAAACTCGAGACCGATGTGGAGGAACCCGCCAAGAGCCCGGTGTTTCAGAAATATCCCGTTTTCTTAAAAGATCACCACGCGGTGGCGTTCATCTGCGACAGCCTGCGCATGTCGATTAGCGGAGGCGTGGGTCACTTCGAACTCGACCAAATGATGGAGATCGATATGGAAGTGCACCATCACGAAATCGGCGTGCCTGTTAGCGCGATTTCTAGCGTTGCCGACGCCTTGCCCGGACTCGGCATTGTCGCGGCAGTGCTGGGAGTGTGCATCACGATGGGCGCGATCGGAGGTCCGCCAGAAGAAATCGGCCACAAGGTCGCCGCGGCGCTGGTGGGAACGTTTCTCGGCATCCTGCTGTGCTATGGCTTTATCGGGCCGCTGGCTGCGAACATGTCCAAACTCAACGACGCCGAAGGCAGTTACTATCACGTCCTCCGCATCGCGTTGATCTCTTACATTCGCGGCGCCGCTCCGATTCTCGCGGTCGAGTTTGCGCGGCGCGCGATTCCGCCCGAGGTCCGCCCGAGTTTCCGCGAAATGGAGTCCACTTGCCGCGGTGGCAGCGGTGGCGCGAAGGCGGAAGCGGCGTAACAATATGGCTGACACCGGCACGCCCGCTCCCATCATTATCGTTAAGAAGGTATCAGGCCACGGCGGACACCATGGCGGCGCGTGGAAAGTGGCCTACGCGGATTTCGTAACCGCGCTGATGGCGCTTTTTATCGTGCTGTGGCTGGTGAACAGCAGCAAACCAGTGCGTGAAGCCGTGGCCGGTTATTTTAAGGATCCAACTTCCAGCGGGAAGGAGTCCGGCTCATCCACCAGCGGCAACGGCAAAGTCATGGACATCTCGAAAACTACCAGCATGGAGGACATCAAGAAGAAGCTGGAAGAGGCGATGAAAAAAATGCCGGAGCTGCAGAAGCTTAAGAACCAAATCGAGATGACCATCACGCCCGAAGGCCTGCGCATCGAAATGTTGGAGACCGAAAAGGGCGTGTTCTTCGAGTCCGGGAGTCCGCATCCGAGCAAGTACGGAGTGGAAATCCTGGACCTGCTCGCCAAAGAAATCGGCACGCTGCCTAATCACCTTCTGATTGAAGGCCATACCGATTCGCGGCCTTACTTGTCGAGCACCGGCTACAGCAATTGGGAACTTTCGAGCGACCGCGCAAACCAAGCACGTAGTATTATGCAGGAGAACGGGATTCACGCCGACCAGGTTTCCGAGGTGCGCGGTTACGCCGACCAGAAGCTGCGCAAAGTCAACAATCCCTCAGATGCTTCTAACCGCCGCATTTCGGTAACCGTGAAATATCTCGAAGTGCCACCAATTCCCGAGAAGAAGCCGGATGCAGCAGCGGAAAAACCTGGCGCAAAACCGGGCGAGAAAGGCAGCGAGAAACCACATCCGATGCCTGCCGCCGCAGCGCAAGAGGCGAAGAAGAAATGATGCACGTCAATCGCAGTGTTGGGTGGCTTGCGCGCGTCTCGTCTCCCAACCGGGCTTGAACAGCGGCAGATAATTCTCCTGCCGGTACGGATGCTTGTTTATTTCCTCCACATTCAAATCGATTCCCAGGCCCGGACGCTCCGGGATCTCGATATACCCATCCTTAACCTCGACAGCTCCAACGACGATTTCCTTCTCCCATGGCTCGTTGAATTCGTCGAAAATTTCGTGGATGAAAAAGTTCGGAATGGACGCGTTCAACTGGACGCAGGCCGCCGAGCATACCGGCCCTTGCGCGCTGTGCGGCGCGATCATCGCGTAATGCGCATCGGCGAGATCGGCGATCTTGCGCGTCGCAAACAAACCGCCGAGATTTAGCGGCTCCGGCTGCAAAATGCTGATCGTGTTTTCCTTTAACAAGTCGACAACCTGCTGCTTGCTCGAAAGGCTCTCGCCCGTGGCAATCGGCACCGGACTGCGGCGAGACACCTCAATCATGGCTGCAACGTTTGTGTGCGCGACCGGTTCTTCGAACCAGGCCGGCCGCATCGGCGCCATGGCGTGGGCCAACTCGACGGCGGTAGCGACATTGAAACGGCAATGGCCTTCGATCAATAGGTCCACGCTATCGCCGACGGCATCGCGCACGGCGCGAATGATGTCGATGCTGAGATCGAAATCGCGGCGCGGGATTTGACGCCAGGCGCTCCCGAACGGGTCGAACTTCAGAGCCGTATAGCCCCGCTCCGCAACCTTCTTCGCCTTTTCCGCGAACGACTCCGGAGTGCGAGGCCCGCGGTACCAGCCGTTCGCGTAGGCGCGTAGTTTTTCGTGACAGCGGCCGCCCCACAGATTATAGATGGGCTGATTGCAAGCCTTTCCGATGATGTCCCAACATGCGATCTCAATGGCGGCGACCGCGCACATGTGGATTTGCGCTCCTTCCGAGTACACGTCGCGGATCAACTTCTGCGAGATGATCTCGATTTGGAAGGGATCCATGCCTAGAATCAACGGCGAGAGCTCGTGGATGGCGGCTTCGACGGTCTTGCCGAAATTGTTTAGAGTTCCTTCACCGACGCCATAGATGCCGTCGCTGGTGACGACCTTCGTGAATAACCAGTTCTTCCACGGATTGCCCGCGATGTAAGTTTCGATTGAAGTGATTCGCATGACCTGAAAACGATTGTCGCGCGATTTCAAACGGTTAACATAATGAGTGCCCATGAGGCATTGAGACAAATGACCCGCGAACAAGCCTGGGAACTGCTCTGCGAATATACGCAATCCGATAGCCTGCGGCGGCACGCGCTGGCGGTAGAGGCGTGCGTTACCGCCTACGCGCGCAAGTTCGGCGAAGACGAAGCGAAATGGTCCGAGACCGCGCTGTTGCATGACTTCGATTACGAGATGCATCCCAACGCGCCGGACCATCCGATGAAGGGCGAAGCGATTCTGGCCGCGCGGGGAGTTGATGCGGAGATCCGCCGCGCTATTCTCTCGCATGCGAACTACAGCGGCGTGCCGCGGGAGTCACGGCTGGAGAAGGCTCTATTCGCCTGCGACGAGTTGGCCGGCCTGCTCACGGCGATCGCGTACGTAAAGCCGGGCCGCAGCATATTCGAGGTCGATGTGCCGTCGGCGAAGAGGAAGCTAAAGGACAAGGCATTCGCGCGGTCGGTGAGCCGTGAGGACATCCTGAACGGGGCGCGCGAACTCGGGGTCGAGGTGGACGAACATATCGGGTTTTGTATCGAGGCCATGAAGACGCAGGCCCTTGCGATTGGCGTTGCGGGAGCAGCGGCACGGTAGAATCTGTTTGGAAGCTAGTCTTGGCCGGTGCTGGGCCTGGTCTTCAAAACCAGCGTGCGGCACTTTGTGTCGCGGTGGGTTCGACTCCCACTAGCTTCCGAGATGGCTTTTCAACGACATCTAGACAATTTCAATCTTCGTCGGGCAATATCGTACAATGAAGCATGCCGCTATCGCTCTACCGCCGCCATCGCCGCGATTGCAAAGCCGGACACGCCGAAGAGCTGCGGACCGGCGAATTCGACGAGCGCAAGAAGGGTTGGAAGCGTTGCGACTGCCCCATATTCGCGTCAGGAACGCTCGCCAAGAAATTCCGGAGGCAAAGTACCGGTCATTGGGAATGGGACCATGCCAAAGCCGTTTCCGCGTCATGGGAGACAGCCGGAAGCTGGGACGGCCACATACCAGAACCGGCCCCCGTCAGTAGCACCACTGCGAAGGAACCGCAGAGCACCACCATCACCGAAGCCACGGAAGCTTTCTTGGCCAAATGTATGAACCGCGGAATCAGGCCCAACACCTACTCCAAGTACAAAACATTCACCAACCAAGTCGAAAAGTTTTCCAGGGACATGGGATATGTGAACCTCGACCAGCTCACGGTCACGGCCATGGACCGCTTCTACGCCTCATGGAAGGACGGCATACGGGCCAAGGCGAAGAAGCTCGAACGCCTGAAATCCTTCATAAAATTTTGCATCAAGCGGAAGTGGATAACCGAGAACATAGTCGAAGACCTCGAAGCCCCCGAAGGCTCCTCGATCCCCAACCATAAGTCTCCCTTCACC
>JBEKUT010000336.1:0-8119 GCA_049514735.1 Bryobacteraceae bacterium | reverse complement strand
CATGTCAAGTGGGCCGGGCGTGATTTGCAGGCGGTTTATCTCATTCACGATGTCCTGAAAACGGATGGGCTTGGTAACGTATCCGTCCATTCCGGCTTGCATGCAGCGCTCACGGTCTCCCGTCATGGCGTGTGCGGTGAGGGCGATGATGGGGATGCGTTCTCCGCTCCGCTCTCTGGCACGAATCTCCGCCGCGGCCTCCAGTCCATCCATATCCGGCATCTGGACGTCCATTAGAATCAGGTCGAAAGTCTGCTGCTCCAGGGCGCTTAGGACTTCGCACCCGGTGCCGACAACGATCACGGAGTGGTGATTCTTTTCGAGCATTCGCGACGCCACTCTCTGGTTCACAAGATTATCCTCAGCCAACAGGACGCGGAAGCCGGCTGGACCCGGAGGCAGCGTGTGACGCGTGATCAGTTGCGCCCCCAGGTTTCGCTGCGACGAACGCCCCAGAGCCAACCGCATAGCGTCGAGAAGCTGGAACTGCGAGACTGGTTTAGTGATATAGGCCGCCACGCCGAGAGCCCGGCAGCGTGCCGCGTCGCCGCGCTGTCCGGCCGAAGTGAGCATCAAAATTGTCGTGCCGGCAATGGCTTCCTGTTGCCGCATCTGTTCGACCAGGGTAAAACCGTCGGCATCCGGCATATGGCAGTCCAGTAGCACCAGCTTGAATGCATTTCCGTGTTCGGCTGCGGCCCGCAGTTCTTCAAGCCCCGCTGCCGCGCTTGATGACTGAACCGGTTTCATACCCTCCCCATCCACCATTTCCGCCAGGATACGGCGGTTCGCGCGGTTATCGTCAACGATGAGTACCTTGAGGCCGGCCAGCTTAACTTCTCGAACCGGTTCAATTTCTTCCTCAGGCGCAAACGGAACCTCCAGTGTGAAATGGAAACAGCTACCGCCGCCGGGTTGGCTTTCCATCCAGATTCGTCCATCCATCATCCGGACCAGCCTGGTGGAAATGGTCAAGCCGAGTCCAGTGCCGCCAAACTTACGCGTTGTGGCGGTGTCGGCCTGCGAAAATGGTTCAAAAATAGATTTCTGTTTCTCCGGCGGGATACCGATGCCAGTGTCGCGCACAGAAAAATGAAGCCGCGCAATCCCGTTTTCAATACCGTCTAATTCTACGCACAGCTCCACTTCCCCTTTACTGGTGAACTTGATGGCATTCCCCACCAGATTGATGATGATTTGAGTAATGCGGGTGGGATCGGCGAGAATCTGTTTCGGAACATCGGGACGGATATGAACCAGCAGTTCCAAGCCCTTTTCATCGGCGCGCAACGCCAGTGGTTTTAGGCCTCTCGCCACCGTCTCGCGGATCTGAAAAGGAATGGGATCCAGGTCCAGCTTGCCGGCCTCGATCTTTGAGAAATCCAGGATATCGTTGATGACGGTGAGTAACGCCACGGCCGACGACTTGGTGGTCTCGATGTACTCCCGCTGATCTTCGGTCAAATCGGTGTCCAATGCGAGCTCCGTCATCCCCAGGATGCCGTTCATGGGAGTGCGGATTTCATGGCTCATATTGGCCAGAAACTCGCTCTTAGCCGAGTTGGCCGCTTCCGCTTGATCCTTAAGCAAGGCCGCTTGCACCAGTTGCGCGTGGATGGTGGCTGTCTGTCTCTTGACGCGGCGTCTCAGGGCGACCGCCCAGGAGAGTGCGCACAAAACGGTAAACGCCGCGAGGCCAAAGCCGTAAAGGGCGTGTTGCAGCGTCCACCAGGAGGGACTTCGCAGCACGGTTATGTCGCTGGAGGATCGCAGCAGGATTTGAAATGCCTTAGGCACTCGATAGTGGCGAATTGCCTTGGTCTCCGGGATAATGCAAATTCCAGTCAGCCTGATTTGGCTGCCGTCGCGTAGCTCGTTCAACGCAACGTTCAGCGTGGTTTCGGGTAGTATGGCGGAAAAAACGGAGCCCCCCGCGTCAATCAGCAACGTGTCCTGGGCGCCGCTGCGCTGCTGCTTTAGAAGTTGCCCGTCAATCTGAACCAGATCGCCTTCATAATCGCCGGAAAGTGCATCTCTGGGGCTGATCGGCCGGGGCGCGGGAAGCGGTCCCTTGCCGAGGCTCTTGAAGATCGCGTCCTGAATGGTGCGCGTGTAATCCCCCAACATCGGAAAACCCACGGCGTCCACGAGATCTCCCGGAACCAACTGCTTTTTCTGATCGCTCAGCACGGTGGCGCTCTCGGTTCCGTCCGTGACAAACCAGGCATTGCCCCAGCGCCCGGCAACCACGCCACGGATTCGGACGCGGTGGTCCGGGTTAGCGCCAGGAGTGTATTCGAACAGGTTTCTCACCTTCTTTATGGGAAGCGAGAAGGGATCGGCGGGCGCTGGCTCCAGGACATGTATTTGGCCTAGGCCCGGCGTGTAGACGTTGACCCCGACGAGCTGGTGACGCTGGTCGAAAACGGGACCTACCGTGCCGTCAATCTGAACTCGCGCGTCGATGAGGCTTTCGTAGCCGGCGGCTTGCGCGCGCGGCAATTTTACTTCAACCTGCATCTGCCCGGACGCCACCACCAGCGCCAGCATCTCCGCCTGAGTTTCGGCCGATCGTACAGTGCCCACTAGCGCGATCCATTGCCCATCCTCAATCCCCGTGGAGAGGCGATCTAAACTGACGTTCCGGGCCGGCGGGAGCGCCGCTTCTCCCAAAACCCGCAAAGTGCTCCGATCGACAATCGGCGCGAACTCGCCCGCGCCGGTAACCCCTTCGATATCCAGAACCGTTCCACTATGGATGGCGGGCGTCAAGAGAACCTGGTTCTTGGTCTCGACGTAGACCCCGGTGGCGCCGTCATATACGAAAAGACCATGCCACCCGGCATAGCAGATCAAGCAAACCGATTGAAGATGCACGGGATAATGCCGATTTGCTTCAGCGGGCGAGAGTTTGTGCACCGCTTCCGCGGTAGTGAGAGTGGGCAGAGTTAGGTCGTTAGCGGGGATTTGCTGGCCTGCAAGGCGGCCAGGCCAAGAGCACAACAGCAGTAGCGCTGCCAGTGCCCCGCTTCGCGGCATCGACATTTAATCTTCTTATCGGCACATTGCCCCTTTTCGTTTATTCCTTCGAGTAAGAACTCTTAAGGTATTGAAAATTTCGTTACGTACTAAACGCTTTCACGTACCTATCCGATATGTATGATGGAAGTGAGAGGTCTGATGAGAATGCCTGCATCTCTGAAGTCTGGGATTGCTTATTCCCGGAAGCTGGTCGAAGCCGGCTTCGACGCCGCGATTGCGGTTCGCGACGGCGCTCCCAATCGGACGCTGGCCCCGGAGTTGGTTTGCGCGGCACGCAGCGCCTGGGCGCCGGCTGTCATTGGAGCGGCGGCCGGCGTTTTGACGTTTCGTCTTGCCGGCAAAGGCCGGTCTGGCCGTGATGCGCTGGTGGGTGGTCTGGTGGGTGCGGCCATTGGTTTCGGGGGTGGTTTTGGTTTTGGCTTGCGTCAGGTTACAGCGATGATCGCGCAGGGCGCCGCGAAGAATCTTGGCGTGGTACGCGATGCCCACTGGATTGAGAAACACCCCATTAACTACGCATAGGGCCGGCGCCAGCGGACGTTACTCACGAACGCGGAGCGGGCTTGCGCGCTACCACTTCAAAGTTGCTGGAGAGCAGGCGAATTCCAGGTGCGCGGACCAAGACCTCATCGAGAAAGCGCGACGCTCCGTAGCCGCTCTTCCAGGACGGCAACAGTCCGGCGAGGGGCGTGGAAATAAAGTCGTAATAGGACCCCCGAACTTCGAAACCGGCGCTGGCGAAAGCCCGCCACGTGCGGTCCGGCTTCAGAGGTTCTTCGCCTTCCGTTTGATACTTTTTCATCAACGCGGGAAATAGAATCTTTCCCAGCATGCCGGAGAGCCGGTAGTAAGAAGGATCGAGAGCATAGAAAACTCCGCCGGGCCGAAGCAGTCGATGAAAGCGCCGCGGAAGATCGGCGTCGATACGTTCTGGCAGGTGGTGCATAAAGAAAACGGCGACGACGGCGTCGAAGGACTCGGGCGTCAGCGCGGGATCGTCGAGCTCGGAAACAACGAACGACGCGTTTGTTACGCCCTGTGCCTCGGCCGTTGAAGCGGCATGCTCCACGCCGCGCCGCGAGATGTCGATGCCCAACACAGAGCCGACATGCGGCGCGAGCAACAGTTCCGTGTCGCCTGTTCCGGACCCCACGCTCAGAACGCGGCTGTCGCGATTCGCTCCTGTGAGCTGCAGGATTCTGCGCACCAAATGCTTCCGGAAAGCCACCACTGCGGCCTTAGCGAAATGTTGCTGCGCAAAACCGGAGTAAAGATTCTCGTAGTACTCACGCTCGCTCTCTACCACTCAGCCCTTCAACCCCGGAACCCCGCCGAGTGTCGGCGCCAATTGGACCGCGCGAAGAATGGACTGCGCCACCGCTTCAGCGGCAGCCACGCCCAGCACGTTCACATCGGCCTGTTTATCGCCGATCGATAACGCCATGACCACGTCGCCGTCGTACATGGTCCAGACGGGCGAAATCGCGCGAGCCACGCCGATGCTGCCAAACTGCGCGAGTTTATTCGTCATCGGTTTTGAAAGCCGCGCGTTGGTGGCAACCACGACGAGAGTCGTGTTCTTGTTCTGCAAATCGGTCCGGCCCGCGCCGCGTTTCATTTGTTCCGCGGTGTTCGCAAAATCCCTGGAGTCGCGAGAAACGCGAGCCCCCGCGACGATCTTGCCCGTCGCTGGATCGATGACATCGCCGACCGCATTCACGGCCGCCAGCGCCGACACAATCACGCCGCCTGGAAGCGCGACGGTGTACGATCCGATACCCGATTTCATGGCGCGCGCCATGCCGAACAACTTGCCTACCGTCGCTCCCGTACCCGCGCCGACGGCGCCCTCAACTACTGGCTTATCGGTGGCCGCGGCGGACGCCGCTTCGCCCATTTCGCGAGTCGGATGCGCGTTGCTTTTGCCGATGCCCAGATCGTAAAGTATTGCGCCTGGCACCAGCGGGACCGGCGGGCCAGTCAGGTGATATCCGACGCCTTTGTGTTCCAGAAATCGCCTGACTCCCGATGCCGCTTCGAGTCCGAATGCACTGCCTCCGGCAAGAGCGATGGCATGGATGCGCTCGGTGAGATGCAAGGGGCTGAAGAGATCGAATTCCTGCGTGCCGCTTGCGGAGCCGCGTATATCGCCGCCGCCCACAGCGCCTTCTTCGCACAGGATGGCAGTGCAGCCGGTGATGCCGCCGTAATCGGAAACGTGGCCCACCAGAATGCCGGGAACGTCGGTAAGGCCTTTCATCGGGCAGTTCGAACCTTCATGTTAGCATCGGGATCTGGAGAATTCGCTTGCTCGATTTCTTTAAGGGGCCCGTGGCGACGCTGCAGGATTTCTGCATCCTGAGCTGGCGGGCGCTGAGAAGTATCTTTCAGACGCCCCATTATTGGGACGACATCCTGATGCAGATGGACATCCTCGGCGTGGGAAGTCTCTCGATTGTCGTGCTGGTGTCGTTCGCAAGCGGACTCATCATCACGATGCAGATGGCGCGCGCGCTGCAACAATATGGTGCGACGGGCCAGGTGGGACAGATCGTCGCGATCACGTTGGTCCGCGAGTTAGGACCGCTTTTGACCGCGATCGTCGTGGCGGGGCGCAACGCCTCCGGAATCGCAAGCGAGTTGGGCTCCATGAAAGTGACGGAGCAGATCGACGCCATGCGGGCCCTGGGCACCGATCCGATTCAGAAACTAGTGAAGCCGCGCGTGATTGCGTTTGCCGTGATGCTGCCTTGCCTCACCATCATTGCCGACTTTGTTGGCATCCTCGGCGGATTCCTTATCGCCTACTTCACGCTGAACCTAACGGGCATGCAGTATTGGACCACCGCTTATCAAGCGCTGCAGTACAACGACATCGCTCAGGGTCTCATCAAGCCATTTGTATTCGCATTTGTTATTTCGCTGGTTGGGTGCTTCTACGGTATGCGCACGTCGGGTGGCACGCAGGGCGTTGGCCGGGCAACCACGGAGGCCGTGGTTATGGCGTCCGTATGGGTCTTCTTCGTCACGTCCCTGATTACGCGCGTGTTCGTGAACATGCAATAAACGATGGCGCAATAGACAATGGCAGACGATGCGGCGGACAACGGCATACTGTTACGATTCGACGAAGTGTCCGTCGTTTTCGACGGCGTAATGGCGCTCAATAAACTTTCGTTTGAAGTGCGCCCGGGGCAGACCAAGGTGGTGCTGGGGGCCGCGGGGAGCGGAAAAACAACGCTGTTGAAAGCCGCCATCGGGCTTGTCCGGGCCTCTTCGGGCCGCATCTTTCTTTTCGACCACGACATCACTACTATGGCGGAGAGGGATCTCTTTACGCTGCGGAGCAAGGTGGGAGTGCTTTTTCAGGAGGGTGGGTTGTTCGATTCCCTGAGCGTTGCGGATAACGTGGCTTATCCTCTGGTGAATCATCCGGCCGTGAAGGTAGCAGCGGATGAAGTGATGCCGAAGGTGGAGGAGGAGCTCAAATTTGTAGAGCTCGAACATACGCTGGACAAATTTCCAAGCGAACTCTCCGGAGGTATGCGGCGCAGGGTCGGAATCGCACGCGCGGCAGTTACCGATCCGCCATTGGTTTTGTACGATTCACCGACGGCGGGGCTCGATCCGATAACCGCGAATACCATCATGTCGCTAATCGCAAAAGAGCGCGATACGTCGAATGCGGCGAACATAATCGTGACGTACCGCTACCAGGACGGGCAGCTAATGGCCAATTTTCGATACAATCGCGAGAGCGGGCGGCTGGAATCGATTTCACACAACGGGTCAAAACGGGATACGGGTACACAATTCATGGTCCTCAATGAAGGGCGCCTGGTATTTGAGGGAAGCCAGGCCGAACTGGAAGCGTCTGCGGACGAATATATCTCAAAGTTCGTGTCGAGGCGCTGACGGATGTCCAACGAGAGTAAGCTTAGCTGGGCGAAATTACGAGTAGGAATCATGGCCGTGGCGGCCATGGTCATCCTGACGATCCTGATATTCCTGATCACCGGAAGCGAGCCTTTGTTCACGCGGCGCGCGACGCTGTACACCTATCTGAACGATGCCGCATCGCTCACAAGAGGGGCGCCGGTTAATTTGAATGGCATTCCCATTGGTAAAGTGCAGGACATCCGGCTTTCGGGTTTGCCCGATCCCACGAAGATCGTGAAGATCGCCATGGAAGTAGAAGCGGATAAGCTGCCGGATATCCCGGTCGATTCGCAGACCTCCATCAGCGCGTCGAATTTGCTGGGCAGTAAGTTCATCAACATCAAGAAGGGCAAAAGCGGCGTGCACGCGCGCGATCACGATACGCTGCCCAGTTTGAATACCGCTGAATTTGAAGACGTGGTGCAGCAGGGTTACTCGATTCTGGCGTCGCTGCAGGGCGTGGTGGTTCGAATCGACAAGATTGTTGGTTTGGTGGAATCGGGCAATGGCAGCATTGGGAAACTGCTGGTGGATGAGACGCTGTACAACCACATCATGGATGTCGTCGGGTCGGTGCAGAAATTGGCGAACGCGCTGAACTCCGATAAGGGCACGCTCGGGAAGCTGATTTTCGATCCCGATCTCTACAACCAAGTTAAGGGTGAACTGAACCGCATCGACGATCTGATGCAGGGATTACAGCAGGGGCAGGGGTCGGCGGGCAAGTTCCTGAAAGACCCGGCGCTCTATGACGACCTTCACAAGAGCGTCAACCAGATCAATGCGCTACTCGCCGATCTTAATGCCGGCAAGGGGACCGCGGGCCAACTGCTCAAGAGCGACGACATAAGTAATCAATTGAAGAGCACCATCGGCAAGATCGATGCCCTCTTGGACAAGATCAACTCCGGTCAGGGCACCCTCGGCCAGTTACTCGTTAATCCATCGCTGTACGACAATTTGAACGGGACCAGCGTCGAGCTGCATGAATTTGTGAAGGATTTCCGCGCCAATCCGAAGAAGTTCCTGCGCATCAAACTGAGCATATTCTGACGAAGCGGCTGGTTGTTAACGCCGACGATTTCGGTTTCACGCGCGACGTGAATGCGGGGATTGTCGAGGCGCACCGGCGCGGGAT
>JBEKUT010000335.1:0-11339 GCA_049514735.1 Bryobacteraceae bacterium | reverse complement strand
ATGTCCTGCCCCGCGGCGATGGCACAGGCGAACAGGGCGAGTGTCGTTCTCATGGTGGAGCGATTATAGCGAACTCATTTGTACGTCGACTCGTTTCGAAGGAGAATGCCAAGGACAAGAACGCTGCGGGTCGGATGACCTTTTCGGTTGGGGCTTTTGTGAGCTTTGCCTTTTAATGGCTTGACGAGTCCGGGGAAAGGATCCTCGGCCATCTCGCGTAGATCGCTCAAGATGCGGTTGCGCCGATCGGCGGTATAGCCTCAAGCTGTTTTGCTGCGTCGCGATGGACGTTTACGAGCCAATTCAGGCTCAAGTTGGGCGAGAGTGACGTACTTACCCTCACGCATCTCTTGTCGTGCTTTCGAAATTAGAGCGCTTTCTTCGCGGGTCAGAACGTCGTCAGGATCGACAACTCGTTTGGGCTTGATCAGAACGCCATTGGCTTGCCTCGTAAAAGCCACGAAATCGCCCTCACGGAGCTTTAGGGTCTCAAGCATTTCGCGCGGGATCACCACTTGGCGGCGCTGTCCAACCCGTCCGATGCGCTCTCGAGGAGTGGCTGTCTTAACTGGCACACTCTCAGATTATCTGACAATCAGAGGCGGATCAAGCCCGTACGTACCAACATTTAAGCCTTCAGAGCCTCCGACACGATGGACTGCGCCTCTTCCTGTATGCGGCTGAGATGCTCCTTGCCGAGAAAACTCTCGGCGTAAATCTTGTAGATCTCTTCCGTGCCCGATGGCCGCGCGGCAAACCACCCATGTTCCGACATCACCTTCACGCCGCCGATGGCGTTGCCATCTCCCGGAGCCTTGGTCAAAACTTTCACGATCGGCTCGCCGGCGAGGTCCTTCGACTTTATGTTCTCCGGCGATAGATTCGCAAGAATCGTCTTCTGTTCGGCGTTCGCCGGCGCATCCATACGCTCGTACGCGGGATCGCCAAAGCGGCTAGTCAGATCGGCATAAACGTCGCCAGGATCTTTCGACATGCGCGCCGTTATCTCAGCCGACAGCAGAGCCGCTATGATGCCGTCTTTATCCGTGGTCCACACACTTCCATCGCGGCGCAGGAACGACGCTCCGGCGCTTTCTTCGCCTGTGAACCCCAGCCATCCATCGAGCAGCCCGTCCACGAAATATTTGAAGCCGACCGGAACTTCGTATAAACCGCGGCTCAGGTCCGCCGCGACGCGGTCGATCATGCTGCTGCTCACCACTGTCTTGCCGACCTGCGCGTTGTCTTTCCATTGCGCCCGATGCGCGTAAAGATAGTGGATGCAGGTGGCCAGATAGTGGTTCGGCTGCATCAGGCCATGGCTCTTCGTGACCACGCCATGCCGGTCGTGATCCGTATCGCAGGCGAAGGCGACGTCGAATTTATCCTTGAGCGCGATGAGGCTCTGCATGGCATACGGCGATGAGGGATCCATGCGTATCTTGCCATCCCAATCGACGGTCATAAAACGGAACGTGGGATCGACGTTTTTATTGACAACGGTCAAATTGAGCTTGTAACGCTCCGCGATCGGTTCCCAATAATGCACCCCTGCACCGCCCAGTGGATCGACGCCGAGCTTGAGACCCGCGCTTCGAATCGCATCCATATCCAGGACGTTCCCCAGGTCCGCAACGTAATTATCCAGGTAGTCGTGCCGGTGCGTTGTCGAAGCGGCCATCGCTTGCGCGAACTGCACTCGTTGAACGCCGCTCAGACAAGCCGCCAGATACGCGTTGGCCTGATTTTGAACAGTCTGCGTAATGTCGGACGAGGCCGGCCCGCCGCTCGGCGGGTCGTATTTGAAACCGCCATCGTCGGGAGGATTGTGCGACGGCGTGATCACGATTCCATCTGCGAGACCGCTCTTGCGGCCGCGATTGTACGTGAGAATGGCGTGCGAGACGGTTGGCGTGGGCGTGTATTCGTCCTTCGCGGAGATCATGGTCTCCACTCCATTGGCCGCCAGCACCTCCATAGCGCTGGCGAACGCCGGCTGCGAGAGAGCATGCGTATCGAACCCGATGTAGAGCGGGCCGTCGATACCCTGTTTCTTGCGGTAATCGCAGATGGCCTGCGTGATGGCGAGGATGTGCCACTCGTTAAATGCGCGTTCGAAAGACGACCCGCGGTGGCCCGAGGTTCCGAACGCAACCTTTTGTTCGCGGACTTTCGGATCGGGCCGCTCCTCATAATAGGCGGTGATCAGTTTCGGTATGTCCACAAGCATCGATGGGTCGGCCGGTTTGCCCGCCCGGGGACTGAGGTTCATGGTCTCTTTAGGTCTCCTGTCGAGTAGATGCAATTCCGATACACTATGCTCACATGAAACAAATCCGTTATGCAGTTTTTTTAGGGATCGCAGGGCTTCTTCCGGCACTGTCTCAAACTGGAGCTGGACCGTTCCTGGGCCGCTGGGACATAACAATTACGACCCCGAATGTTTCGTATCCCGATTGGATGGAGGTGGTGGAAAAGGACGGGCAGATCCGTGCTCGAGTGCAGCCGCGCGGTGGCAGCGTGCATCCGGCGGCGGGGGTGAAGGTGGAAGGCTCGCATTTGTTGGTGACGGTGTTAGCCGCGACTGCGCATGGGACGGAGGTCATGTGGGACGTGACAGCCAGCGCCGACAGCATCACTGGTACACAGAAACACGGCGACGCGACGGCGCAGATTGCCGGAGTGCGCGCGCCCGCGCTGAAACATAATCCACCAAAATCGTGGTCGGAGCCGGAATCGTTATTCAACGGCAAGGACCTGACCGGATGGGAGCCGGACGATCCGAAAATCAATCACTGGGTGGCGCAGGATGGCGTGCTTCTGAACGAATCGCACGGCGCGAATTTGAAGACTACGCGCAAGTTTGACGATTTCAAACTGCACATCGAATTCAATTGTCCGGAGGAAGGAAACAGCGGCGTTTATCTGCGCGGCCGTTATGAAGTGCAGGTAGAATACGAGAAAATTGGTACGGAAGACCCGTTCCACAGCATGGGATCGATCTATGGGATGCTGGCGCCGTCGGTGGAACTGCCGCGTAAGGCGGGCCAGTGGGAGACCTTCGATATTATGCTCGTCGGGCGCAACGTAACCATTTCGCGCAACGGCGTGAAGACAATCGACAACAAGGAAATTCCAGGAATCACGGGCGGCGCGCTGGATGCGAACGAGGGTGAGCCGGGATTCAGGGCGATCATACGGGCGGGATGAAGTATCGGAATATTATGGTGTCGGTTTCGCGCTAGCTGTCGCGCTTCAACACTGCGATATAGCCGAGATTCCGATAGAGCTGTTTGTAATCGAGTCCAAAGCCAACCACGTAGCGGTCGGGAATTTCGAAACAGCGAAAGTCGATGGGCACCTGAATCAGGCGGCGTATTGTGCGGTCGAGCAGCGTACAGAGGCTCAACGATTTCGGCTGCCGCGTGGACAGGGCCTGCAAGAGATATCGCGACGTGAGGCCGGTATCGACGATGTCTTCCACGAGCAACACGTCCTCACCTTCGATGGACTCGTCCAGATCCTTCGCGATGCGAACCACGCCGGGCGCACCTTTACCGAATCGCGAGATGGCGAGCAGGTCGATTTTCACGGGCACCGTGATGTGGCGGGCCAGCGCCGTCAGGAAGAAGATGGAGCCTTTCAAAACGCCGATCAGCTTGAGGTCGCGACCCTGATAGTGGGCTGAAATTTCGGCCGCCACTTCGCGGATGCGCGCCTGGACTTGCTCTTCGGTGAAGAGCACGCGTTCGATGGGTGGTTCGCTCATTCGGACACCCGGTCGCCGAGTCCGTATTTGCTGACGATCTCTTCAAAATCCTTCTGATAGAACACCTGAATATTGATGTGCGGATAGATGGCGCGCAGCATCCGGACCTTGCGATTCTTCTTCGTCACCAGCGATTGTTTCATGGTGGTGAGCTCGACGTAAAGGTCGAATTCGGGAAGAAAAAAATCGGGCGTAAAAGCTTCGGTCACCTTGCCGTCCTTGTCCCATTGCAACGGAAAGCTGCGCGGTTCATACTCCCAATGGATGCGATAAAAATCGAGGAGGTTGGCGAAGATCTGCTCGCTCGGATGAGTGAATTGCGCGGCGGCGGCGGGAGTGAGGTGCGCCGGCGCGATTCCGAATTTCGCAAGCTGCAGACGGGCGTTGAATTCGACGTGAGAGTCCGGTTCGATGGTTCGAGCTGTAACAGCGGCGTGCACGATGTCGAGCATCTGCGTCGAATTGAATGTGAGCGGATTGAGAACCAAATCGAAACGCTGCGGACGGTCGCGCTTCTTGCCGGGAATACCGACGCGCAAAGAGTTGGGGATTTCGCGAATCGCACCGGTGGTGTTCGGCGCGGAAACCACCAGATGGCGTCCGTCGGCGAGCTTGGCAAGGATCAATTGAACGACATATTTCCGGGCTTTTTCGGGAATGTCGATGGCGGGAAACTCGGCCTCGATCAGGCGCTGCAGGCGCGCTTCATTGATGAGTTCGGCGGGGAGCCGCTCCGCGATGAGCCCGGCCAACTCTTCGTGAGGCCCGTCGGACTCGCCGGAAACGCTGATGATCGCCATCGAGTTGAGCGCGAATTTGCCTGACATCAGAATAACAACACCGTAGCGCGGACGATCGCTTTGCGTCGTCTACGCTTAGCCTGGCAACAGGCAGGCCACAAAAGCCGATGACCTGCCCTACTTTGTAGCGCGGACGATCGCTTTGCGTCGTCTGCGCTTAGCCTGGCAACAGGCAGGCCACAAAAGCCGATGACCTGCCCTACTTTGTAGCGCGGACGATCGCTTTGCGTCGTCTGCGCTTAGCCTGGACAAAAGGCACGTCACAAAAACCGATGACCTGCCCTACTTTGTAGCGCGGACGATCGCTTTGCGTCGTCTGCGTTTAGCCTGGGCAAAAGGCACGTCACAAGAACCGATGACCTGCCCTACTTTGTAGCGCGGACGATCGCTTTGCGTCGTCTGCGTTTAGCCTGGGCAAAGGCAGGTCACAAAAACCGATGACCTGCCCTACTGAGTGCCTGTAATCTGGCGGATCGCAGTGGCCGCCGTCGGCGTAACGCGTGGGATCTTTTCGAGATCGTGCAGGACAGGGACGGCGGGCGCCGCAGCGGGTCCAATTGCGCCGAACGCCATGGCCAGGCTGCGCTGGACGTGAACGTTTTCGCCTTGAACTTTGGCCGCTGCGATCAGATCGTCCAGCACCGCTACCGCTTCGTGGCCTTGGCGCGCGATGGCGTCCGCCGCGGTCATACGGACGCCGGTGTCGGGATCGCGCAGCGCCGCCGCGAGCGCCTTGAGCGCCGGCCGCGCGGCAGGTCCCATGTCGCGCAACGCGAGCGCCGCCATCCCTCGGAACACCGCGTCCGGATTGCTCAAGGTAACGATGAGACCTGGTAAATCCGATGGGACATGCGGCGCCACGACATCGATTGGCGCGCCGATCTTCGCCAGAATAAACGTATCGATCCCGAGGTTGAAACCGCTGGATCGCACGTCTTTGCCCGCGCAGACGAACGCGAGCGTGTGCGTGCCCTTCGAGAGTTTGCGCCATCCCAGCAGATGATCCTGCGCGACATAAATCTCGGGACCCCAGGCCTGGATCAGGCTCCCGCTGCCGGTGTTCGCGCCGGGCTCATTTTCCAGATCGCCCTCCGGCGCCAGCGTTGCTCCATCCAGCAGGACGCGATAATCGCCATAATCCGGAGCATGCGCCACTTGAGCGACGATCTCAAAAAAGCCGTCGTCCGCCACGTCGATCGGAACGTCAATGCGAGACCCCGCGCCCGTGGCGTGAAAGAACAACAGATCCCGCGACCAGAACACGTCCTTCTGAACTTCCGCTTTGCCGCCCTCCGTCTTCACGGCTTCGATGTTCGACTCCGCCTCAATCTGCAGGGCATTGCCGTGCGGCAGCCGCGCCGATCCGTACGGCGGCTCCGGCAATACTTGGCCGATTCCATCCTGATACCAGAACGCGACGGACGAAAAAATGTCGGGCCGTTCTTCGAAGGCCGATTTCACGGAGCCATTCGAGTTGTAGGTCCAGCCGGCATGCTCGAAGTCGAAGCGCAAGCTGCGCTGGAATGGAATGGGGTCGCGCAGATGCCAGCGATAGGCGGTCATGCGAGCGCCCGGTCCGGTGCCCTCTGCGACCGGGACGCCCCAGTACGGTCCTTCGCTCACGCGCAGACTCCAGGCGTCGTTGAAATAGTCCTCCGTGCCGGTGCCTTCGATGCTGGGCTTTTTCTCGCCGTCGATATAGAAACGGTCGTCGCCTTCGCCGAACCATCCCGGCTGGGTTTGAATGACGTTCAACAACGTGCCGACGTATTGTCCGCGGCCTCGCACGGAAAGCACCTCATAGGGACGGCCCATTTTCGCGGGAATCTCCTGCTTATACCAGGCATGGAAATAGCCGATGTCAGCCGGCATTTGTTTTCGCTTCTCCCAATCGACGTGATAGTAGAGGTTCGAAACGCGGCGGCGGCCCTCGTTGGTGATCGTTATCTTGCAGGAGCGGCGGAACGGCATGGGCCAATAAGAATTACGCGCTCTGCCGGCCGATCCGTCGACGATCATGAGGGACTTCACTTCGCGCTCATAGCCGTGTCCGACGGCGAAAAAATCGCCGACAGGCACATCCACGCTCGGTGTGGCGCTGCCGTCGTAGTAAGCGCGCAGGCGCAGCAGGCGAGGCCAGCCGTACTCATTCGCGGCGATGGTGAGCCAGATATGAGTGATCACGCCAGGACCTTGCACATCCGCGAGCACAATAGTTTCTCCCGGGATGGGCCGGCGGCTATCGTCGTTGCTGGTGGGGTCGGGATTATTGCTGGAGGAACGGTAGGCGTGGGAATCTCTGAGACGCGCGAGGTCGAGCGCATCCTGCGCCGCGAGGGTCCAGACGCACGCCGCGAGGATCGCGCACCCAATCGCGAGTTCCTGAACTGTATGGCGCCGCGGGCTCGCGGCCTTTGCGCTTTTCATGGAAGGCTCATTATGGCGTTCCAGCAGTTGTCGAGTCAACTTCTTCGGTCGGCATGACGACTATTCGTCGCGGTAACGGGCGCAAAGCGAGTGCATCCCGCGGAAACGTTTGGAAGGGCGAATGCTTTAGTGCCCAAGGTAAGAAGATTCCTATTATTGTTTGCCGCGGTTGCTTTTGTGGTTTTCCTGGGAATACAGTTCATCAGGCCGGCACTGCCGGCTGGACCAATTACCGGTGAGAGTCAGGCGAGCCCGGCGGTAACTCAGATCCTGCGGACCTCCTGCTACAACTGCCATTCGAATGAGACCCGGCTCGCATGGTTCGACCGTATCGTGCCGGCGTATTGGTTGGTTGTCTCCGATGTCAAGCAAGCCAGAGAGAAGCTCAATTTTTCGGAGTTCGGCCAACTTCCCGCCGCACAAGAAAGAGGTGTCTTGTTTGAAGCGTTAAATCAGATGCAGTTTGGCGCGATGCCTCCGAAGAAGTATGTGCTGCTTCATGCGGAGTCGCGCGTGACGCCAGAAACGTTGCCGCGCTGGAGCAATACCTGATAGCCACGGGGGAAGAGCCGCAGGGCGCAGGTGAGCCTTCAATGCCCGCGCCGGCGCCTGCCGAAGTAAGTGGACTCCCGTCGAATTGTACGCTCAAATCGCCTTCGGTTCGTGAAGCCTTTCGATCATGGCATGCTATCCGTGACGAGGCCATGGCACAGGCCTATCTGGTATCGCTTTTGGGTACCAGAGAGCGACGGCCCAACGCGCCGAAAATGACAAGGACCAAACTCTAAAGAAAGAAGAATCGCCTCGATTCAGCTCTTTGAAAAATGCCAATGAGGAGCGTGAAAGGCCGCGGTCAGCGCATCGCGAGCATCGGGTCGACGCGTGTTGCGCGCCGCGCCGGAACGTAGATCGCCACCAACGCCACGGCCGCGAACGCGAAGGCAGCCGCAATATACGTTGCGGGGTCTGTCCCGCTCACCTGGAACAACAGTCCTGCGAGCAGCCGCGTCAATACAAGCGACAAAGCAGTTCCCACCACCACGCCGCCCAACGTAATCGTCATGCCCTGGCGCATCACCATCGCCAGAATGTCTGCGCGGCTTGCTCCCAACGCCATCCGAATGCCCAGTTCCTGCGTACGCTGCTCCACCAGGTACGACAGCGTTCCATAAATTCCAACCACCGCCAGCAGAAGCGCGGCGCTTGAAAAAACGCCGAGCAGAAACATAATCAGTCGTGGCTGAGTTCGCGACTCCGCCAGCACTTCGTCCAGTGTGCGGACATCCGTAACAGGCTGCTCCTTGTCCACCGTTGCTACCAAGTGGCGAGCCGTTGTTATAAAGGTATGCGGATCGCCACTAGTCCGCAGAATCAAGTCGATCGAACGCCACGGCCGCTGCGCAAACGGCATGTAGATCTCCGGCGAGGCCTCCGATACCAGCGCCACATTCCTGATGTCGGCCGTCACTCCGACAACCTCCATCGGCGTCGTCAGGCGTCCGAGATAGATGCGCTTTCCTAAGGGATTCTGGTTCGGCCAGAAGCGGCGCACCAACGCCTGGTTGACCACGGCAACCCACGGCGATTTTTCATCGTCGTGCTCGGTGAAAGCACGGCCGCTCAAAAGAGCCGCGCCCATGGTCTGAAAATAGGACGGGCTAATCATCTCCAGCACCATCAGCGGCCGCTGCGGCATCGGAACAGCCGGCTGGCCTTCGAGCAGAGCCGGCGAGAATCGGCTCGGATTCAATGGCAGCGCGGACGAAACGGCCGCGGATCGTACTCCTGGAATGTGCGACGCCTGTTCCACCACCTGGCTGCAAAATGCGGCCATCCGATTATTCGCCGCATACCGCGAGGGCGGCAACGGGATGTTCATCGTGAGCACATTTTCCGGATCAAAACCGGGGCTCACCTGAAGCAGATGCACAAAGCTCCGGATCAGCAATCCTGAGCCAATTAGCAGAATCACCGCCAGCGCCACCTGCGCCAGCACCAGAGCGGCGCGAAGGCGATTGCGGCTTCTGCCACCGGCAGTCCCCCGCCCTTCCTCGCGCAGTCCGGTATTGATATCGGCGCGCGAAGCCTGCAGCGCTGGAATCAACCCAAACACGATGCCGGTAAGAAGCGACACGGCGAGTCCAAAAGCCAGGACGAAGACGTCGGTTCGAAGCTCGCGGATACGCGGCAGGCTCTGTCCGGCCAGTGTCACGAGACCCTGAGTCGCCCAGACGCCAAGGGACACACCGAGAACGCCACCGGCACAAGCCATCAGAACGCTCTCAGTGAGGAGTTGCCGAATCAGATCGGCGCGCGTGGCGCCGAGCGCTATACGGATCGCGATCTCTTTCTTGCGCGCCAGCGACCGCGAAAGCAGCAGGCTGGCAACGTTGGCGCAGGCAATCAAGAGCAGCAGCATAACCGCGCTAAAGAGAATCAGAACCGCGGGCCGGATATTGTTTACGAGCTGTTCGTGCAGGCCGCCAACAACGATGGTGTTTTTCGGACTCGCATCCGCGAGCGCGGCATACTCGCGTTGATATTGCCGATTGAGCACGTTCATCTCAACCTGGGCTTGCTCCATCGAGATTCCAGGACGGAGGCGCACTACGGCATTTAGAAATCCCGCGCCGGCTTGAATCTGTTGTGGAGTCGCGAGATTCAGGTCGAAGACGCGCGGCGCCCAGATGTCGACGTCTGTAGAGAGCAATCCGAATTGAAAGCCGGCCGGAGCGACGCCAATAATCGTATACGACTGTGTATTGAGATTGATGGACCGTCCCAACACCGCTGGATTCCCGGCGAATCGGCGCATCCACAGTCTGTTGCTGATGACGACCACTGGCTTACCCGATGGCGTGTCTTCCTCCGGGCGAAAGTCGCGGCCGAGCGCGAGCGGAACACCGAGCACGCGAAAGAAAATCGCGGATACACGCGCGGCAGGCAATTGCTCCGGATCGCCAGCGTCGGTCAGATTAAAAGAGTCTTCCGTAAACGCCGAAATTCCCGCGAAGGACTTACTGTTATCGTGGATAAAGGTAAATCGAGGATAGGAAAATATGCCAATTGCAGTTCCCTCCGAAGGGTTTGAAAGCGAGACTAAGGCGAGGCGCTCGGGATCGGAATACGGCAGGGGCCTTAACAATATGGCGTTGGCGACCGTGAATATCGAGGTGTTCGCGCCGATGCCGAGCGCGAGAGTAAGAATCGCGATCAGGCTGAAGCCCGGGCTTACCGCGAAAACGCGCAATGCGTAACGAAGATCCCGCGCGATTGCTCCGCTCACTTCAATTTATCTAGTAGCGGCCCACGCGAGACCATCGGCGCCTTTACCGGCGTCGATCAATTTCTCGACAGTCCAGTCCGACGTACGAATCGCAGCTACCTTACGACTCGAATCGCACGATACATACACCACGCGGCCATCCGGACGCATCAAGGCTTCCTGCGGAGCCTTCGGCACATCAATGGTATGAACCACCTTCATCGCATGCAGATCGACGATAGCGACTTGATTGGCTTTAACCATGGGAACAACGAGAAAGTGGCCATCGGGAGTCGGAGCGGTCCCGTAGCCAGGAGACGGCAACGGCACCCAAGTCTTGATCTTATTCGTGGCCGTGTCGATCACCGCAAGCTGCGGCTTGGTTTGATCGGAAGTGAAAACCATGCTGTCGTCCGGCGAGATCGAGATCCGCTGCGTCTCTTTCGAAATCGGAATCACTGTGATGGTCTTGCGAGCTTCCATATCGAGAACGGAAACGGTGCCCGGCCCAACGTTGGCCGTGTAACCGCGCTTGCCGTCGTGCGAGATCGCGAGCATGTGGGATTCCGGTTGATCGGTAGGAATCGTGCCCACGATTTTCAACGTGTGCGGATCGATGATGCTGATCGTCTTGTCGATCTCAGTGGTGACATAGAGCAGGCCGTTCTTCGGACCGAACATGGGACAGTGCGGGCGCACGCCGTGGCCGAAGTCGAGATTGCCCACAATCTTGCGCGACGCGATGTCTACGACAATCATGTTGCTGCCGTCGGTGCCCGGTTTGCCGACACCGGAGTTTCCATAGATCGGCGCGTAGACGAGCTTCCCGTCGGGCGATGCAATCACTTCGTGCGCTGTCGTGCCGCCTTCCGCGACCGTAGCCACTTGTTCGTTGGACGACGGGTCTATGATGCCTACCGTCTCGTCGCCTTTATTCGCAACCACCAGCACGCCGGGCGCGGGAGCGCTGTCGAACGATCGCGCACGGGGCATCATAAGAATCGACAAACCGAGAAACAGAGCGGTCGTGTATGGGCGTCGCATGGCATCCCTCTGGGGTTCACACTAACACACACTT
>JBEKUT010000334.1:0-13746 GCA_049514735.1 Bryobacteraceae bacterium | reverse complement strand
GTGTGTCAAGCTCCCGGTACTCCCTCGCAAGATCGTCAGCCTTACGCTGTATCGCGGCGACGCTTACCGTACTTATGAACTTTACCTCCGAGCGTGTGAGACGGCCCTGAGATGTTGATGCAGCGTTCGCCAGTTCCCGGTATGCGTTGTACCGGATTTTTAAAACGTCGCGTTCCGCGAGCGAGTCCGCCAAAGTTCCCGTGCCGAATGCTGTCGAAGAGTTTGTCCGATTGATACGTTGGATCAGCAAAGTCAATTCTCGCGCCGATTTCTCCAGTTCGGTCTGCAGTTCGACAGGATCTTCTTCCGGCGCATCTCCCTCCTGAATTCGCGCATTCTTGACCAGCCGCTGCTTCAATTGCTCCAGGCGCCTCACGTGATCGGCACGAAGTGCTAATGCCTCCGCAATCTTCATTCAAAGTTCCCTCACAGTATTCTAGCGATGTCTGCGAGTTCGCGCAGTTTACACATCGGAGATAGCGGGAAAGGGTTCTCTCCGCGACCTCGAAGCCCTGGCCTCAGCAGTTCGCGGTGGATCTTCGGCGCACCCAGCCTGGATTTTCTTGCGCTAACCGCCGAATCGGCAATAACCGCGAAGCCGTCTTCATCGAATTTCTGGCCCCACCTCCCCAAAAAAATCCGCGCTGGTAAGGATTTCCTGGATTCGTACGAAACCAGAAAGCTACAATATCGCCTCGAAAGCACGCTACAATTGTCGATTCTCACGAGTTTGCGCGCTCAATCCAGGAAATTGAATAAGAAAAATTGCCATCCAGCTATCTCCCACTCTCCGAAACCGTTTCCGCAGCACCCCCGTCAGCGCGCGGCAAGCTGCGGGCCAGCTTAATCGCCGGGCTCCTCTGCTTCGTCGTTTACACCGCCAACTTCCGATCCATCAGCGTTGGCGATGCATACCCTGCGCGCTACCTTCCGTTCGTGATGTGGCGCTGGCACACCGTGTTCTTCGATCCCATCGTCGATGTTAGCGCCCAGGGCCGCATTCCCATAAAACCGAACAGCCGCCAGAATGAGCGTTTATGGCACGGCGCCCAACCTCAGGATGCCTTCTGGATTGTTCGGCTCGCGAACGGTCATGATGTTTCTCTTTACCCCTTGGTTGTTCCGGTTATCGTCGCCCCGCTCTATCTGCCGGCAGTGGCTTATCTTGATATGACAGGCTGGGATCCGCAACATCTTGACCGCGTCGCGCGAATCATGGAAAAGGTCTCCGCATCGTTGTTGGCGGCGGCCTCGGCCGCGCTCTTCTATCTGCTACTGCGGCGCCGAACCGGTCCGCGATCCGCATTATTTCTGACGTTCGCGTATGCTTTCGGAACCACAACGTGGGTCATCGGCAGTCAGGCCTTATGGCAGCACGGCGCTGGTGAGCTGCTAGTGGTCTGTGCGTTGCTGCTGCTCACCGGGAAATGCACTGCAGGCAGGGCCATCGCGGCAGGTCTCGTTCTCGGCCTTATGGCGTGCAACCGGCCGCCGGATGTCTTGATCGCCGCGCCTCTCGGAGTTTACGCGCTCTGGTGGGCCAGACGATTTGCGCCTATTCTTATAACCGCCGCGCTGCTGCCGGCAGTTCCGTTGCTCGTCTACAACCTGGGAATCGTCGGTCACTTCGCCGGCGCTTATGGCCTCATTGGCAAATCGAGTTTCTTTGCGCACAACCTGGTGTCAGGTCTTGCGGGCTTGTTGTTTAGTCCTACCAGGGGTCTCTTCGTCTTCTCTCCGTTCTTGCTCTTTGTCCCATTTCTTCTACCCCGTATCCTGCGAGATGAAAGTACCCGTGGCCTTGCAATCGCGGCCCTCGTTGGCGTCGTCCTGCAACTCCTGGTTTATGCCAGGGCGGACTGGCGTCAAGGCAGCGGCTGGGGCCCGCGCTGGTTGACCGATCTCATTCCGATACTGATATGGACGATGTCGGCAGGGTACATCGGACTGAGCAAGGCGGTCCGCGCAGTTTTCGTCCTCGCCGTTGGAGCGGCCGTGGTTATCCAGGCGATCGGCGCTTTCTGGTTCACGGGCGAAAGCACCGCCCTTGTTTATGCGGCCTCCACCGGACCCGATCCGATGCAGGCGGCGTGGCAGGTGCAAAACACTCCGTTTATCGCCGAGCTGCGGCACGCTCCCGCGCCGTTTGAGTTGACCACCGATGTGCGGGGATTCCTGGACGTGATGGCGATTGACTACGGTGCAGGAGGCCGCGAGGTCGAACTCGCCGGATGGGCGCTGGCCGGCGCGCACACGCCCCACGAAGTGATCGCGCTGCTCGACGGCGAACCGGCAGCCTCGACAATCGCCTTCTCACCGCGTCCGGATGTTACCAGCACTCTTGGCGCTAGCAGCCCGAGCGGCTGGAGTCTCGCTATTCCGGCGAGCAATCTCAAGCAAGGCGAGCATGTGGTCGCGATCCTTGCACGTGCCTATCAGGGTGGCGACACACGCTTGTTGGCCGTGCGGCGTTTCACCGAAAAGCCCGACCTCGCAACTAGCGCCAGCCGCGCCGCGGACATGATCGCCAGCCGACAACAGCCGCCTGGATACTGGCTCACCTCCTTCACGGGTAAACCTCGCTGGGAACATCCCGGAGTGGAAATGAACACGTACCTGCCGTCCGTACTTGTGGATGTTCTGGGTCCTGTGGCGAAAGCGGCCGGCCTCGAAGACAATTTAGAACGGGCGCGGCGTTTTCTAACCTCGCAGATCGAGGGCAATGGACTGGTTCGCTATCATGGGCTTCCCGACGCGCCCACCATCGGAACGCTCGGTTGCGCCATCACGCCGGATTCCGACGATACTTCCCTGGTGTGGCGGATCGCCCCCAGCGTCCACAAGGAACTCCTGCCGCGTGCGCTCAGAATATTCGACGATTATCGAACCGCCGACGGGCTATACCGTACCTGGCTTGCGCCCAAGGATCGCTTCCAGTGTCTTAACCTCGGCGCCGATCCCGACCCGGCCGACATCGCCATCCAGATGCATGTCTTGATGCTATTGTCGAAAGCCGATCCGCCGGCAGCCAAGGCGCTCTGCAGTGCACTGAAGCGAGCGGTGGATGAAGATCGCATCTGGGTCTATTACAAGATCGCTCCTCTGGTTCCCATCCTGCGCCAGGCTGATTTGCGAGAGTGCGGTTGTGCGCTGCAAGTGCCGAGTTCGCGCCAGCAAACCCCCGTCGCAGGGCAGGAAGCCTGGATCTCCGCCGCGCGCATGCTTCGCGGCGTACGCGGGGACGGCAGTCCGCCGCCTGCTCCCGCCGAGGTTGGAGCATTGCTACAAAGGATTTCCGAAGACGACTTCTTATATGTGCGGCACTCTCCACCGCTGCTGTATCACAACGATCAAACCGCTTCCCTGCCCCGATACTATTGGTCGGAGGAATTCGGTTACGCGCTGTGGCTGAGGCTCTACTCCGAATATGCGGGGGGCGGTCCAAAGTAATGGCGGCTGCCCAAGGAACGGCGGCGCCAACTCACCGCGGAGCTGTGCGCTCGTTCCTGCACCTGTTATCCTGCATTCGGCTCGATGAAGTCCTCGTCCTGCAGGGCACCCCTCTGTTTGGCGCCCTGTTCGCAATGGGCGCGCTAACGGGAGCAAAATGCCTGAAGCTGGTTGTTCTTGCCGCGGCCAGTTCCTGTCTTGTCGCGCATGTATTCCTGCTCAACGACTGCTGCGGCGCCGGCGGCGACCTGCGAGATCCGAACCGCGCCGAACGGGTCTTCATCGCCAGAGGCATAGGCCGCAATCAGATCCTTTGGCTGTGCGGTTTACTGCTCGTGCTCGCTCTCCTGCTGCTGGTTCCGTTCGGCCCCGCGCCTCTGGCGATTGCGCTCGCGCTGGTCATTCTTAGTGCGCTCTATTCGGTACCCAAGTTTTCGATGAAGGGCATGCCCCTGCTTAGTTCGGTTCTGCATTTGCTAGGTGGCCTTCTTCATTTTCTGCTCGGCTATTCATTGTTCCGCGCGCCGGATTGGCGCGGTATCGAGATCGGAGGCTTCTTTGCAGTCACCTTCGTGGCCGGGCATCTGACCCAAGAGGCCCGCGACTACAAAAGCGACCTCCACAACGGGATTCGAACCAACGCTGTCAAGTTTGGTCCGGCGCGATGTTTCGCCGCTGCGTTCCTGCTCTTCACGGTTGCCGACCTTTTGCTGTTTGTGCTGGCCCAACGCGGCATAGTGCCCCGAATCCTCGTAGTCGCCGCTGGATTTTATCCCCTCCACCTTTGGTGGACGCTGCAAACGGTATTTGCCGGACTCACTTTTGAGAACATCCGACGGCTGCAGGTGCGCTATCGCGTTCTCTACGCAATAATCGGTCTGATAATGATCGCGCCGCTGCTCCATTTTAAATTGTGAATGTCAAAGGGGTCATATGTTTCACCCGAAATTGCACCTGCACCTTCTTATTATTCTTATCGCCGCCGTGATTACCGCATGCGGCGGCCGGTCCGGCCATACTAGGCTGCCGATCGGCTATGTCGATGCGCCGGCACTGTCCGGCCAGGCTGTTCTTCACGGCAACGCGATCTTTGAAGGCTGGGCTCTGGCCGATGATGGGATTGAAGAAGTAGCAGTTTATATGGACAGGCAGTACCTGGCTTCGGCACGAACCGGACTGGACCGCCCTGATGTGGCCAAATCCCTTCCCAACGAGCCTAACTCAGTCAAAGCGGGTTGGCGAGCCTCAGTGGATGTTTCGAATCTGACCCCAGGCTTGCACCAATTCGTTGTGCAAGCGACCGCTAAGAGCGGCTCCAATCGGGATATCGGAGCGTTCCAGGCGACAATAGTAAAATAACTGCGCGGATCGCGCCGGCGGGAACACCAGTAACTATCGGCCCGGCCGCAACCGCGTCTGTTGTCCATGCTCGATGTGATCGATCCGGGCGATAATCTTGCGGGCGGCACACTCCCAGGTCCAATTGGTTCTCACATCGCGCGATGCCTTTTCACCCTTGGCGCGGGCCTCATCCTGGTGCTCATATACATACCGCATCAAGCGGCGAAGGTGATCGTACGAAGGCTCCGCCCAGCGGAACCCATCGTAATAGGGGCATTTTGCACGCGCCGGAACCAACTTTGCTACAGGCAAGGGATAGGCATTCTCCGCGTTCATGAAGTCGCGATGAGCGCTCCAGTCGGTAGCAATCACCGGAAGCCCACAGGCCATAGCTTCGATGACAGGCATGCCCCAACCCTCGCCGCGCGTCGTAAGGACGAAGCAGTCGGCCGACCGATAAATGGAACCAAGTTGATACGCCGGTATCAAACAATTCTCGGAAAAATGGATTCTCCCGCCGCCGGCTTTAAGGTTGAGCGCGGCGATTTGACCGCGGACGTCGACACTCGGATCGGAGTTCAGAGTCTTACAGAGCAGGATCACCGGTTCCGACGAGCGGAATTCATCGTTGAAAGCCTTGAGCAGAATTTCCGGCGCTTTCCTTTCACCCCACTCGAAGACAGATAGGAACGTGTATACCCCTGTCAATGGATGATTCAAGATCTTAGGATTGAAATAATCGGGGTCAACGCCAAGGGGAACGATATGAATCGGGGAACGCACTCCGCTCTTCAAAAACGTCTGGGCATTGAATGCGGAAGGTACCCAGACCTCATCCATGAGATTCGCCTGTCTTACCCACTCGGCGGGAATGCCGTCCGTCTCGAGCATAGTGAAGCCAATCTTGTACTGGCCGAAATTGGATTTAAAGACGTCACCCTGAGCGTACACTACCTGTATGCCGGCGCCGGTGAGTTTTCTTCCCTGGATAACATTGACCAAGTAACTACCCGACTGTTCCGGTTCATGCTTTGGATAGATCGTGCCGGGGCCATAGATATAGCGGTAATTGATCCGCACACCTTTCCAGTCGAGAGCGCACGCCAACTCACGAGAGCTGATGGCGTATCCCGTTTGGAAGTTGAAAAGAGAGTGCCATCCCAAAGTTCTTGAATAACGCTGCTTCTGCAGTTTCTCTTCCCATTTGGCCCGAAACACTCGCTGCGCGCGGAGGAACATATCCTTATGTTTCACGCCGTTCACGGCCGTTGACGCGTTCTCGTGATGCACCACTGTCACCGCGCCGCAACAGACCACCCGGTAACCATGTTCGCGGGCGCGAAAACAGTAGTCGGTATCCTCGAAGTAACTGAAATATTCCTCGTCTAGCGGCCCGACCTTTGTGAAAACTTCGCGCTTGATGTAAACACACGCAAACACAACGCCCTCAACGTCGCGGTCGTTGCCGTACTGGTTAATATCTTTTTCTCCTCCGCCCAACTGCTGGCCCCAGAACGATTCAAGCGGCATGAATGTTCCTGCGTGCTGCAGCTTGCCTTCGGGGTGAGCCAGCCGGCATCCCACAATGCCGATATCCGAAGCACTGCAGGCCATCGCCTGCATTTTTTCGATCCAGTCTGGCTGATAGATTTCAGTGTCGTTATTCAACAGTATAATGTCCGACAGCGCGCCGGCGGCAAGAAGCGCCCGGTTATTTCCCTTTGCGAAACCTAGATTGCTTCCGTTCGAAACGAGAGTAATGCCATTGTGGGCCCGCAGATATTCCAGTGTTCCGTCCGTACTGCCGTTGTCTGCCACGACGATTTGGTAGTGCGGGAATCGCGTATTGGAAATCAATGTCTCAAGACATCGTCTGGTATATGTCAGACCATTCCATGTCAGGATGATAATCGTAACTCTGGGCCGATGCGAAACCTCAGGTTCGTTAAGCTGTGACGTTTGCGACGCGAAATGCATACCAGCTTCGTCCATGTTCGCGGAGACAGGATTCACGGACGCCGTCCTATCAGGCCGTAATCTCGTGGCCCGTAGAGAAGCCGATTCAGATGACTGGAGATCTCGAGGCTTTCGTAATCCGGCGGGAACGGTCCCGGTTGAAGATCGAGCACCTGACAGTTCGAAAACCCGGATGCCTCAACGAAGAACCGCAGCATCTCTGGCGGTAAGGGTTTCAGATGCGTTGGGTCCAGGTAAAAACTTTGAGATGCAACCGTCAGGTTCTTGGGATTGGGTGTCTCTAAAATGAGCAGGCCGCCGGGTTTCAGCACTCTGACTGACTCCTCCAGGAGAGAGACAACAGAGACAAACGGAATGTGCTCGATCATATGAAAGCAAGTGATCGCACCCAAACAACTGTCCGGGAGACTGCGCAGGTACGCCAGGGCCTCACGCTGCTGAACATCGAGACCCAACCCGCGGCAATATGCGGCCATAGCGGCGTTGCAATCCACGCCCGCTGCGCTGGTTCCGTTTTCGCGAAGTAACTCCAGCCACTCCCCGCGGCCGCAGCCGAGGTCGAGAATAGGCGCTTGCCGGGCGCCCGCTCGCGCTTCTTTGACAAACTCGAGATACACGGTCTGTCGACGCTTGATTTCCTCGCGTGGTCCGCGGAAAACGTCCTCAAAAGCGAGATATAAAGCGTCGAGTTTGTGATCCTCGCCCCCCTGGCGTTGTGCGAGCCCCGCGGGCTCTCCGCGGTTCGGTCCGGACGCTTCCAAGAGCGTTGTGACACGGCCACGCTGGACCGCAATTTCGGCTGTCATGCGTTCGGTCTTAACCTGCTGCGCGTTGAAGCAGACTTGGATACCTCGAATCTCCCCTCTGAGATTTTCCACCCCATTCATTCTTTCTTCAAGGGCGTTCAGCCGCATTGAGAGTTCCTGGACGTGGACGCCAAGCGTCGCGTTCAATTCGTTAGCAGAGCGAACGTGTGACTCCAGTTGGCGGATTCTGGCTTCAAATTCCTGTTGCCGCGCGCCTTGTTCGGCCTGGGTTGCAATGCCGTTCAATTCTTCCCTTATAGACACTAACGCGGAGTCATTCTCTTCCTGTGCGGCCCCAAGGTGCTCGAGTACTGCAATCTGCTCTTTGAACGCGCGCATCGCAACATCGCCTAAGGCCGCTACGGATTGTGTGTGCCACCAGAGGACACGGCGAAGCATGTGAATGATCTGCCGTCCAACGATGCCGCGGGATCCGCATTTCGGAGCGCAGCCTCTTCAGATGCGACAATAACCGCGGCGTCGCCTTTCTGATACTCCGCCCTTCGAGCCTGCCGCGTTGCTGCCAATGATCGAGGCCCGAAGCGAATTGACCTTCCTCAATGCTTTTCGCTACGTCGGGATTTAGTTCCAGATACTCGCGCTCAACAAACTCGGCGGGCTGAAACGATCTACCTTCGTGTCTCCCATACTTAACCCAGTGCTCGAATCCGGATTTGAACTTGCCACGTTTGACGGCATCGGCGATGTCCGGATTGGACAGCAGATAGTCTTGCTCACAGAAATTTTCTTCCGAGGTTGTCTCCAGTGCGTATCTCTGAAAGCCCGCGCGATACAAAGGACGAAAGAATTGAACGGCTTCCGCCTGGCCCGGAACGGCGCCTTTTCTGGCATCGATCTGCGCTTGAATTCCCGCAAGGAATTCTTCGGCGTCGATTGGTACGAGGTCAATTCTGGCAGACATTTCGGAACGAAGCGGTCATTTTAACATGAAGCAAGCGGAAAATGCTCTTCTGATTTCAGGATCATCCTGAGATTAGAGAATGCCCGCCGCCCCGGTCGTTCTCCGAAGCAGCCACGGGTTCCCGGCCATGACGGCCGGCTCTCAGCCGGTCTCACAGGCCACCCTGGTGCTATCATCGGAGATCAAACTTGTGAACTCCGCTTACTTGGAAAATGTCATGCCGGAGCAGCCAGGATTAATCGCGATAAACGGGCGGGCGTCAGCCCGGAGCCTCCGAACCAGGTTGTCTCCTCCACCCGCGCCGTACAAAGGAGAATATTGCCCGGCATGAGAACGGCTTTAATTACAGGAATCACAGGCCAGGACGGCAGTTTGTTAGCCGAATTCCTGTTGGAACAAGGCTATGAGGTACATGGTCTTGTCCGGCGCGTCGCTCTTGAGAGACCGGATTTAAGAATGGCAAGGTTAGAGTCAATTCGAGAGCGGTTGGTTCTTCACCCTGGAAGCCTTGAAAGCTATGCGAGCGTATTCGCCGTGTTTGCTAAGTTCCATTTTGACGAGTGTTATCACCTGGCGGCCCAGAGCTTCGTCGCGGAGAGCTTTGCCGACGGTTTCTCGACGATGAATACAAATGTGAACGGAACTCATCACGTTCTTGCCGCGTTAAAAGAGCTGCAACCTGCCTGTCGATTCTACTTTGCGGGAACGAGTGAAATGTTCGGGCAAGTTCATCAATCGCCTCAAAATGAGTGCACTCCATTTCACCCGCGAAGTCCCTACGGAATAAGCAAGGTCGCCGGTTATTACCTTACCGTGAATTACCGCGAGGCTTACGGAATGTTCTGTTGCAACGGGATCTTGTTCAACCATGAAGGTCCTCGACGTGGGTTCGAGTTCGTTACGCGAAAAATCAGTACGGGTGTTGCCAGAATCAAACTCGGGTTAGCCAACGAAATTCGTCTTGGAAACTTGGACGCCCGGCGTGATTGGGGAAGCGCCGCCGAATATGTTCGAGCCATGCACCTGATGCTGCGGCAGGAAGCGCCTGACGATTACGTGATCGCGACCGGAGAGACACACACGGTTCGAGAGTTTTGTGAAGTTGCATTCTCCGAATTGAATCTCGACTATCGGGATTATGTGCGCGTCGACCAGCTTTTGTATAGACCTGCTGAGGTGGATCTGCTTGTTGGCGATGCGTCGAAAGCTCGGAAGCGGTTCGGATGGGAGGCGAGAACAACCTTCAAAGATCTTGTCACTGGAATGGTTCACTTCGATCTTGCACTTCTGTCGAACAAGGCGGAAATGCGCAGTATGAGTGTAGCCTTATAAGGATCTGTGGTTCCCGCAAACTCTATTTGAGTCTCGCTTACCTTGCGATCTCACGGCTAGCGACGAACATAGAGATGCAAGAATGGGGGTTCGCAACGTGTCCGCCGGAACGCCGCATTGCAATCAAAGAGGCATTTGAGCACTTCCACCTTCTCTAGCGGCGATAGTGCCGCGGAACGGTCGGTCACAGCACTTACTACCTGCGCCGCGCCGCCGGTCATGTCCAGCGATTGCCCTTTATTCGCGTTCCGGGGAACGAACGCTCGATGTTCCGTTTGAAATAAGCCGCTCCCCTGAAGATCATGTATGATTGCGGCGACCGCTCCCTGCCGGTCACGGCTCCGTTACGGTCGAAATTCTTCATCACCTTGGGTGAAGCGTTCGCGCCAAGGCATGCGGCGCCCTTCAGTTAACATTGACCTGATGATCAGGGTGCGATATATCATGTTTGGCGGCCTTGCCGCAGCGGCAGTCTCGCTCGCGCAAACGGGAGCGGACGACAAAGATAAAGACAAGAAAAAAGAAGAGCAGGGAATGCAGTACCGCGCGATCGGCCCATTTCGTGGCGGCCGTTCCCTAACAGCTTCCGGAATAGCAGGCGATCCCACCACTTACTATTTCGGTTCGACCGGAGGCGGTATCTGGAAATCCACCGATGGCGCGACCACCTGGAAGCCGATCTTCGATCACGAAAAGTCTTCCTCCATCGGCAGCCTGGCCGTTGCGCCATCCGATCCCAACATCATTTACGCGGGGACGGGAGAAGGCTGCATCCGCGGGAACGCCGCCACAGGAGACGGCATCTACAAATCGGTGGATGCCGGCAAGACCTGGAAGAACGTGGGCCTGCACGACTCACGCGCCGTTGGTAAGCTGATCGTCGATCCGCGCGATCCCGATGTCGTCTTTGTGGCAGCGCTGGGGCATCCGTATGGGCCGAACCAGGAACGCGGGATCTTCCGCACCACCGATGGCGGCAAGACTTGGACGAAGGTCCTGTTCGTCGACGAAAATACGGGCGGCATCGACGTGGCGTTCGATCCACACAATTCGCACGTTCTTTTCGCCGCGATGTGGCAGGTGCGGCGTCAGCCTTGGACTTTAACAAGCGGCGGACCGGGCAGCGGCCTGTATCGCTCGGGCGATGGCGGAACGACTTGGAAAAAGCTTGACGGGGAAGGTCTGCCCGAAGGCCCTTACGGAAAAATCGGCGTGGCGGTGGCCGCTAATTCCGAGCGCGTCTGGGCTCTCATCGAGGCACACAACGGGGGGTTGTACCGTTCCGACGATGGCGGCGACAAGTGGGAGCTAATCAATCCCGATCACCGCCTGACGCAGCGCGCCTGGTATTACATGCACGTGGTGGCCGATCCGAAAGATGCCAATACAGTCTACGTCCTCAATGTGGATTTTCACCGCTCCACCGACGGCGGCCGTACGTTCAACAAGATCAAAGTCCCGCATGGCGACAATCATGGGCTGTGGATCGATCCGCAGAACACCAGGCGCATGATCCAGACCGACGATGGCGGCGCAACCGTCACAATGGATGGCGGCGGCCACTGGACCAAGCAGGACAATCAACCCACCGCGCAGTTTTATCACGTCATCGCCGATAATCGCTTTCCGTATTACCTGTATGGCTCGCAGCAGGATAATTCCAGTGTCGCGATCGCAAGCAGCGGCGCCGAAGGCGGAGTTATCGAACGGCAGGACTGGTATGCGGTGGGCGGCGGCGAGGCCGGATACATCGCGCCTTACCTGCCCGATCCGGATATCGTATTCGCGGGCGACTACCAGGGGCTGCTGACGATGTTCAACAAGCGCACTGGCCAGGCGAAGGTCATCGGCGTGTCCGCCGTGCTCAGCGACGGTAAGGGCTCCGCGGGCCTGGATTATCGCTTTCAGTGGACCGCCCCGCTGCTGATTTCGCCGCACGATCCCAACGTGCTGTACCACGGCGGCGATCGGCTGTTCCGCACCTCCGATGCCGGCATGCATTGGGAGGCCATCTCGGGTGACCTCACGCGCAACGACAAGAGCAAACAACAGCCTTCCGGCGGTCCGATCACGATAGACGATACTGGCACTGAATATTACGACACCATTTTTGCGGTGGCCGAGTCACCGCTGACGAAGGGGCTGATCTGGGCGGGCTCGGACGACGGACTGCTGCACGTCACTCGCGACGGCGGTAAGAATTGGGCGGATGTCACGCCCAAGGAGATCCCCGAATGGAGCAAGATCAGCCAGATCGATGCCTCGCCGCACGACCCCGGCACCGCCTGGGTAGCGGTGGACCGGCACGCTAACGACGATCTTCGCCCGTATATCTACGGAACCACGGACTACGGCAAGAGTTGGAAACCGCTTGTGCAGGGTATTCCGGAAGGCTCATTCGTACGCGCCGTGCGGGAAGATCCGAAGCGCAAAGGCTTGTTGTTCGCTGGAACGGAAACTGGTGTTTTTGTTTCATACAATTCCGGAGCGACTTGGGAATCGCTGCAACTGAATTTGCCGGCAACGCCGGTCCACGACCTGGTAATTCATGACAACGACCTGGTGCTGGCCACGCACGGGCGCTCGTTTTGGATACTGGACGATATTTCTCCGCTCAGGCAGGCGAGCGATGAGACGCGCAAAGCCGCGGTGTGGTTATACGATCCGGCCAATGCCTGGCGGGTCCACTCCGCGCCTGCGCCGAAGGAAGCGCCCATGTCCGGCCAGAACCCTCCGGGCGGAGCCATCGTGTATTTCGACGTGAAGGAGAAGCCCAAGGCCGCTAGTTTGGAGATTCTGGATTCGGCAGGCAAACTGGTCCGCCGTTACTCGTCGACCGATCTCGTGCCATTGGAAGAGCCACTCGATTCGGACGATGACAAGCCCAAGAGCCAGCTCGAAGTCAAGCCCGGTATGAACCGGTTCGTTTGGGATTTGCGCTACGAAGGCGCGCCGCGGGTCAAGGATTATTACCTGTTCGAGTATGAGGCCGGCTCGAAGGGTCCCATGGCGCTGCCTGGAAAATACCAAGTGAGGCTCACGGCAGACGGCAAAGTGCTAACCACGCCTTTGGAATTGAAGCTCGATCCGCGCGTTAAGGTTTCGCAGGCGGACCTGGAAAAGCAATTTTCGGCGTTGATGGAGATCCACGAAGAACTAACACACGTGTACGCGGCCGCGAACCAGATTATCGATCTGCGCGCGCAGGTTCAGGATCTGCACAAGCGATTCTCGACGAGAAACTCGGCGCGTTGCAGGACCGCCTGCTGAATTTGAAGATCAAGGCTAACGAGGATTCCCTCAACTACGGATTAGGCGTGGATGGCAGCCTGGCTTCGTTGGCTTTGATCGTAGATAGCGAGTCCGATTCCGCGCCGACTGAGGCGGCGTCGAAACAGTTCGCAAGAGTGAAGGCGGAAGTGGATCGATATATGAAGCGCTGGTCGGACATTCAGCAAAGCGATTTGCCTGCGTTTCAGCACGCGGTGGAGCAGCAAGGCGTCAAGCCGATCATGGTCCGGTAGTTGGAATCCACATTGCATCTTCATAACTCTTTTATCCTGTTTCCCACAGCCAATCCGGCCTCGACCGTCTCAAATCAGCTTGAGGCGCTAGCGGGAGCAATCTCGTGGGGGTTGTACCCATCCCGGTACCTTAGCCGAACTCGACCGTTCCCATGAAGAACATATACGATTGAGGCAACCGCTCCCCTGAAGAACATGTCGAGAAAATCACGGGCTATTTCCGCTTCCTGCCGGGCGCGGCTCGGTTACGGCTGTTGTTCTTCATCACCTTGGGTGGGCCGCAGGCCCATGGGCACTCCGTTGAAGAACATGTCGAGAAAATCACGGGCTATTTCCGCTTCCTGCCGGGCGCGGCTCGGTTACGGCCGTTGTTCTTCATCACCTTGGGTGGGCC
>JBEKUT010000333.1:0-8193 GCA_049514735.1 Bryobacteraceae bacterium | reverse complement strand
AAAGTTGGTGATTGCGGTAGCTTCAACCAGAACCTCGACGCCATGGAAAAACAAAATTATATAAGTCGGAACAATAAGGAATATCTTGCCACAGCCCTTGACGCGGGGAGTGCGGCAATTCATCGCGGTCATCGGCCTGATGAGGATGATCTTAATAGGGTAATGGATATTGTCGAGAACTTCTTGCACTCCATCTATGTACTTGGTGGACATGCAAAGCAATTAAAGGCCAATACTCCCCCAAGACCGAAGAAATAGGGTTTTCGTAACGTTCCTGATTTCATTGAGGTTCTTCTTCTGGTTCGATTGCCCGCATCATTGCGATGAGTTGGGCGGCTTCCGCTTCGCTCATTTCCGCCCAGTCCTCGCCCGCGCTCTCCTCGGGCGAAATACCCGAGGAGTCCAACAACCGCCGTATTTCTGCCTGCTGTTCGTCCGTCATGCCGCCACTGCCGACTCCGTCCTGGCTTTTCGTGGCCGACCGGCTTTCCGGGTGCCGAGCAGCTTCTTGAATTCTGGGCTATTCTGAACGAACGTCAGTGATGGTGTTGTGTCTCGGGAAGGTACTCCTGGCGAGGATTCCGGATTGGGGAATCCCATCCACAACGCTACCAGACTGTCCTTGAACACTTTGAACCGCATGCGTTACGCTTATAAGCGAAAGCTCCGCAATTCAGTTGACGAATGAATGCGAAAGGACTGCTATGAGCCAGACTGTGGTGATTTCAGGGTGGATGATATTGGGCGCGTGCTGTTTTCTCTGCGCGTTGGTGTTGGCGGCGTTCTATTTTGGGCGGCATTACGGTGCCCAGGTGGCAGTTGCTCAAACGCTTGCCACACATCAAAAAGGTTACACGGTCGGCTATGAGGCGGGAGAGCAGAAGGGGATCGCAGATACGTCAGGCCAACTGATCACAAAGTATGAGGAGGGCTATACAAAAGGTCATGAAGCGGGAGAACAACAGGGTATCGCAAGCGTGCAGGTCTTAACCGATAAGGAGACCACCACCATAAAATCATTTTGGAGCACAGTCAAAGAGAACTCCAACCACTTCGTTGTCCTCGCTAAAGACCGCGTCGCTTCTACGCGAGGCCCTCGACCACGGATTGGATGAACCTACTGCACTGGGAATGGAACAGGACTCTGATCTCAAATCGCTTCGCACGGACTCGCGGTTTAAGGAGTTGGCGGCTCATGCTCGCCAGCGTGCGGCGCTGTCGATAAAGCCAAAGTGATCCGCCGATTTTGAGACAGGCGTTTTGCGAATCGAAAGCCGCTATCGAGCGATGTCACGTTTATGGAGACAGGGCAGGATTGTGCAACAGGCTCAATACGACCAGCTCCTTCGAACTCCACGAATACGAGCGCTGGTACTGCGGAATCCGAAAGAGCCGATTCGCCAAGAGATCGGTCAACGACAAGAATTTAGGCTGGATAAGCACGACAAGCTACTCTACCAAAGAGCGGAACGGAAAGTTCAATTAGAGTGATGTCGCGCAAGACTGTGCCTGCTCGCCTGATCCGCGCCGACGGACTTTTCTTGGGCATGACAGACGTTTACCTCACGGCGCTGTGCGCTGCGGGTCCGGCGGTTCCGCGTACCAACGGACCGCAACTGTTAGCTTGCTAGCGGAAGCTGCATTACTGAGCGCTCTCGAAACACAGGCAGAGCGCCGATCTCCTGATCCGGCGCTCCAACTCATGCTGTTGCTAAACACCGACTTGACAATAGATCAATGCACGATTGGTTCAATCGGTACAAACGGGATACTTGGTGGTGGGTTAATCGCACCGACTTGCAAAGCCGTGATGGAAGCAAGCCCGAGGTGGGCAAAGTACTTAGAACCAGTAGCGCCCGAAAAGCCCTGACAGAACATGCCTATGGTCGCAGCATTTTGAAGCGTGACCGCTCCAAGCATGGTAATACTGCTTGTTGCAGACTGAATCGATGCGAAGATCGGAGAAGGTCCGGGCGGGTCAATTGCCACGAGCGTGTCAGGCGAGAGCGTGACATACGCGTTATCCGAGAGGACACAGCTAAACGATGGTGAAAAGCTACTAGTAACCGGTCCAACAGTGCCTGAACAGGAAGTGGAATCCGGCGGACTGCAAACATTAACACCCTCGGCGACATTGGCTCCAATACCGGTCACGATACCGGTCACGAGGTACTTTCCCGCCGGGAGGGTCAAAGTGACCACGCTAACATACTCCGGTGCTACACCGCTCTCGTTTGACGGAAATCCTATCGCTTGCGCGTAAGCCTGCCAGACGGAAGGGCCCTGCGCGAAAGCAGACCGTTCAGCCACGCCGAACAACATAGCCCCAACGAGGAGGAGCATTGTAATCCTGTTTTTCATTTTGTGCCTCCATGAGGTGATGGGCGCTAGGAGAAGCGCGGTTAGGAACAGGCGGGAAGCGAGCTCAACGGCTCGGCCGCTCGAATATGGTCGCATCGCGTTTGAGAATGTGTTAGGTGACATAGTACCCTTCCTGTCAGCGGAATTGAGGATGTTCGCATGGCCTCAAGCTAACTTCGCTGTAACGAGATGGCCACCCGATCTGTTCTCACCAGTAAAAGCGGAAATATCGCTCGAAAAGCCGCAAGGCGCAGGGAAGAACTTTTGGCGATCTGCACGCGTGGTACCCCCGGTAGGCCGTGGAACGGCTGCAGACTGTGGTAGGTTCGGTGCGCGCGGCTGATGCGGCAGCCGTCGCGCTGGGCGCTCAAACGAGGAGCCGACCTGAGGGTCGTGGAGTTAGATGAGGCCATGGCGGCGCTGGCGGAGCCAGCCGTGGATCCGATGCAGTCGCGAGCATGGTCGAGTGATGCAAACGGCTGGCTTTCCGTGCCTGGGTTCGCATCGTCGCCATCCGTTGCCACGAACACTTGGCAAGGCATCGAGGAGGGCACGTCTATCGCGACAAAATCCTTACCAACGCCGGGCCGGGATGACGATGTATCACGCCTCGCGCCCGAGGTTGCACCCGCCAAAACGACCAGACTGAAAAAGTGCGACTGCTCGCATCGAACCGTACCATGACCTAAGTCACTTCAAGTCTGCGGACGCACAAGATATCGACTTCCAGAACGCCGATCTTCAGCGAGTCGACTTTAGACTTGCCTATGCCCACGCTGCGGATGGCGAGGCGACCGATCGCCAACGCCCCTATTGCCAGCGCACCGAACGCTACTGCGCCAACCGCCAGAGCGCCAATTGCGTCGACTCCGGCCTCGAACCTTTCGACGCGATTGATATCGCCGCTGTTCTTCGAAACACTTCGTGATTCCACTGCTGTCTTCTCCTCCTGGACTGGATAGCATCAGCTTATCCGTTAAGCGAGCCAATCCGTAAACTGTCCTCCGATTCCCGTCCGCCAGTAAGCCAGGACGATAATGGGGACGTGATCACTTCAGGCGGGCGGACCCGGTCGATCCGCGCCAGAGCCCGGCAGCGACAGCCCGTCTTTCCGAGAACCCTCAAGCGGAACCCTCGAAGTTCGTTTTCGCGAGAAAGCCCGGCGGCCGGTAAGCCGCAGCCTGAGAAGACGTTCACTGATGCCGCTTGACTATCCGCTCTGGCTGCGCGCAACGCACTTCTTCAACTTCCTTTTTCTCTCGCTCCTCGTTCGCAGCGGTATCGAGATCCTGAGCGCCCATCCGCGATTCTATTGGAACGATCACTGCACGCCCGGCAGCGAATGGCTGAAGTTCACGAAAAAGCGCAGACCCACGGACCGGCTCTGGACCGCCAGCGATGAGGAAAGTTCATTCCCGTCTGCGATCGCCCTGCCGGGTCACGAAAATCTGGGTCTCGGGCGGCACTGGCATTTTCTCGCCGATTTCGCATGGCTGCTGACCGGACTGGTCTACATCGCGATGCTGTTTGTCTCGCCGGAATGGCACCGCCTGATTCCGGTCTCATGGCAGGTTGTGCCTGACGCCGGACGGGCAATGATCAGCTACCTGACCCTTCACATAGTGGAAGCGCCGGGAACCTATAACGCGCTGCAACAGCTGACCTACGCTGCGGTCGTCTTCCTGCTCGCGCCCTTCAGCATCGCGACCGGGATAGCGATGTCACCCGCCATCGCCGCGCGTTTCCCCTGGTACATCAAAATCTTTCACGGACGCCAGTCCGCCCGGAGTCTGCATTTTCTGGCTCTTGGCGCGTTCATCCTGTTCTTCATCGGCCATGTCGTGCTCGTGGTCCTCCACGGTTTTCGCAAAGGACTGGCGGTGATTGTTTTGGGCGAGACGCACAGCCCGCATTTGGCGCTCGCGCTGACTGTCTGGCTGTCCGGGTTGACCGGCATCATCGTCATCCATGTCGTGACAACCATGTGTTCGCACCGCCGCCCGCGCTTTGTCCAGAAGGCCACGCAGGCGATCACCGATCCGTTGCGTACGCTGATTTTCGGCCATGAAACCTCCGCGCAGCATTACGCGCGTGCGGATATCTCGCCCTACTTCTGGGTGAACGGCCGCGCACCGATAGAGGAGACCTATCTGGCGATGGCGCGCGGCCACTTCGCCGATTACGTCCTGGAGGTCGGCGGGCTGGTCGAAAACAAGCTTCGCCTGACGCTGGCCGACCTCCGCGCCATGCCGAAACAAACGCAAATTACCAAGCACTGCTGCATCCAGGGCTGGTCGGGTGTTGCGGAGTGGAGCGGCGTTTCTCTGCATCATATCGTCGCACTCTGCCGCCCGCTTCCGGCGGCCCGCTACATTGTCTTTTACGCCTTCGACAATAAATCCACCTCCGAGCCGCACGCCCAGGGACCGGGATACTTCTACGGCACGATTCGCCGGGAACTGGCGGACGATCCGCAGACGATTCTGGCCTACGAAATGAACGGCGAACCGCTACCCACCAATCACGGAGCGCCGCTCCGCCTGCGCGTGGAGACGCAACTCGGTTTCACGATGGTCAAGTATATTCGCGCCATCGAATTCGTCGAGACTTACGCGCACATCGGCAAGGGCCAGGGCGGATGGCGGGAGGACTATCAGTATTTCAGCCAGGAGGCGGGCATCTGATTCATGCGGTTAATTAAGGAGGACCTGCCCTGCCTATCAATGTCCCGTGTTCTGGTCCTTGTGTTCAGCGGGATAAGTGACCTGTGTTCCCTTGATCTTGCCCCAGGGCGTGAGAACATGCAGCCGGGTGCCGGTAGCGCTTGTGATTTCCCGCACTTCGATTCGCCGCGCCAGCAACCGTGCATGCGCTGTTTCAGCTTAGCCTGGATGTCTTTCAGCTTGGCTGCCATGCGCTTCCCGATGGTCTCTCGTCGGATCTGAAAGAGGCCCGCCTTCTGGCTCGTCCCACAGATGTGGGTGAAACCCAAAAAGTTGAAGGTCTCCGGTTTTCCTTCACCACGTTCCCTCCGGCGCTCGGCGGCGTAACGCCCGAATTCGATCAGGCGCGTCTTTTCCGGGTGTAGCTCCAGTCCGAACTTCCCCAGCCGTTCCCGAAACTGTTCCAGGAAACGTTCGGCTTCTGTTCGGTGCTGGAACCCCAGCACAGCGTCGTCCGCGTAGCGGACGATGATCACATCGCACCTCGCTTCCTTCCGCCGCCACTGGTCCACCCAGAGGTCGAGTACATAATGCAGGTAGAGATTGGCCAGGATCGGCGATATCACCGCCCCTTGCGGAGTCCCTTCCTCTGTCTCGACCCACCGTCCTTGCTCCATCACGCCCGCCTTCAACCATTTCTGGATTAGGCGGACGATCCTCCTGTCTCCAATTCGGTGCTCGACAAACTTAAGCATCCACGCATGTTCGACTTTGTCGAAGAACGCCCGGACGTCAAGATCCAGCACCCAGTTCACCTTCTTGCGTGTGATTCCGATGTAGAGCGCGTCCAGCGCATCGTGCTGGCTCCGCCCTGGCCGGAATCCATACGAAAAACCCAGAAAGTCCTCTTCCCAGATTTGGTTTTGGCGACCAAGCGTGTTTTGGCAAAGAAAACAGAAGCTGAAAAGCCGCTGAAGAAACTCTTCTTTGAGAACCAGGGGCAGTTGAACGCTGCGCTACGGCTCGAACGGACGACCCGTCGCACCGACATCAGCGAAATTGATTTCATTCACTTTTACCCCTACCCGCCGCACTACATCGATCTCTGCATTGGGATCATGTCGGGTATTCGACTTCAACCGGGCGCTCCACGGCATTACGGTGGCAGCAACCGCACGATCATCAAGCAGTCTTACGAGATGCTGGTGTCGGATCGTACGGCATTCGCCAAAAAGCCCATTGGGGCGCTAGTGACTCTCGACAAGGTTTTCGAGTTGGTGGAGGGTACCCTGTTGGTGGAGGGTACCCTGAAGGATGCGGTCATGAAGCGCTTGGATAAATTCGTTCATGAACTGAAGGCGGAGTTCCCCATGTTGAGCGCTTATGACTTCACCCTGAATGCTGTAGCGCCGAGCGGCGAACCTGCTGATGTTGGAATTTTTAATTGAGGTAACCTGCTAACCTTAAATTACTCAAGTAAAAACCGAATTGGGGATTTTCCCATGAGCTGGAGATTTCGGAAGACCTTCAAAGTCCTTCCGGGCGTGAAGTTGAATCTGACGCGCCACGGCCTGAGTGCCACTCTCGGGGCAGCACCATTCAGCGTGAACGTCGGGCCGCGAGGCGTGTATCGGAACGTCAGTATCCCTGGGATGGGTGTCTGGAACCGGGAGCGGCTCGATGTCCCTTCATCACCACCGCCCTCGCGGCCACCATCCATCGAACGCAGCACATTTCCAACAGTTCCTTCACTAGCCCCGGTACCCGTTTTACCAACGGTTCCATCACCCGTGACGCAGATACGGAGCGCCAGCACCGAACTGCTCAATAGTCAAAGCATGGACGATTTGAGAAAGGTCCTGCGAGAAGCGTACGAAGAACGCGAATCATTGGGTGACGAGATTGCAACGACCCAGAACCAGGCCCACGTTGCCGCCCAGCGGTACGAAAACTGGGAGCACGGTTTCATCGCGAAGCGCCTCTTCAAGAAATCGTTCGCCACCCGAAAAGAGTTACACGAAACCGCGCAGGCGAAGCTGGAGGAACTGCAGGAACAACTTCGGCTGACGACCCTCGCGACCGAGATTGACATCGATCGGCAACAAGCCGAACCCTATTACAAGATGCGCGACGATTTCGCGGCCCTCTCCGAGGCCAAGAAGATATGGGACACCTTGGAGCGCCGCGCGATCAATCGCATCGCCGAACGCTCGGCCGCAAATGAGGCCATCACCCGCGCTCCGGTCGGATTCGCGCTGGATTCGTGCGACCTTATCCAATGGGAACAGAAGGTTCCTCATTTACCGAACCGGGCCGGCGGCGATATGTACATCTACCCCGGCTTCATTCTCTACCGGGCCTCCAAGCAAGCGTTCGCTCTCATCGACTCCCGCGAGGTCGCGTTGGCCCACCGGTCCCTCCGCTTTATCGAAGAGGAGCCCATTCCGTCTGACACGAAAGTGGTCGGACAGGCATGGGCAAAATCCAACAAGGATGGCACCCCGGACCGACGCTTCCGCGACAACTACCAGATACCGATTGCGCTCTATGCGTCGCTCACGTTCACAAGCCCCAGCGGCCTTCATGAGGAATTTCAGATTTCAAATCCAGAACTGGCGGAGCGGTTTGCGCGGGCCTGGAACGCATTTCAGTCGTCCTTTGCGCGTCCGGGCGAACGACAGACTGTGACGCAAACGCCAGCTGCGAGCCCGCGCGCCGAACCCGTAGGGGATACAGACAAAGAACCACTGGACGCGGCGACCGCGTTTGCCAAGAATCGGATAAAGCCAGATCGCTCGCTTTGGAACACGGCGAGTTTTGGGAATACTTACTCACCGAAGAGCTGTTACGAACCAAACTCTCCGTGATCCAGAAGGAATACGGCGAGTTCGACAGCGTGCCATCGCCAGTTCCCACGAGATCGCTCAGCGGTCCGGACTACATGAGTTGGTTGCACGAGAAGATGGACGAGATGACTCCATGGATTCAGCAGATCGGCGATGCGGTGTCGCAGCGACTCCCGGCCTCGTGGGGCAAGCCCGGCGAAGCCGGCGACCCGCTCCAGATTCTCAAAGCGACGAACGAAATCATTTCGATATGCCAGGCGTTGCTCACGTGGGAACATGACATCCGTTCGACCGCGCCACCTCCGAAACTCAAGCGTCTCGGC
>JBEKUT010000332.1:0-8213 GCA_049514735.1 Bryobacteraceae bacterium | reverse complement strand
TGTGATTCGCAACCAGCAGCGCCGGGCCGCGAAACGGCACGTTGTTCTGACCGGCGATGCGGATCTTGAACAAAGTGTGCGTGGCGAGCCAGAGGATGAAGCGCACCAGAAAATCGGGGACCAGCATCACGATGTACGCCGTCACCGCCAGTGTTCCGATGCCGAAAATCAGAATCAGCTTGTCGGGCGAAACGTGCAGGCGGTCGTGCATGATCCACAGCGTGCCGGAGGCGAGCAGCAGGCCGATGGTGTTGAAGAAGTTGTTCGTCGCCATCATGCGGCCCTTTTCGCCGCTCTCGCTTTTCTGCTGTAGATAAGCGTTCAACGGCACGATGAACAGGCCGCTGCTCAATCCCAGAAACGATAGAGCGACGACGGAACCAACGTACGAAAATTTCAGAGCGAACAACGCGACGCAGAATACTGCCATGAAAATGGACCCCAGCGGCACCAATCCGAGTTCCACTTTGTCACCCGAAAGACGCCCCGCCAGCATGCTGCCCGCTCCGATGCCGATCGCGAGCGCCGTCACCATCAACCCGATGTGCAGATCGTTCGTCTTCAGAACCTCGGTTCCAAAGAGGAGCAGATCCAGTTGAAACAAGGCGCCCAGGAACCAGAAATAAGAGATCCCCATCACCGTCAGAAAAAGCGCGCGGTCCTTCCAGAGATGCCGCGTCCCGACGAGAACTTCATGGAACGGGTCGAGCGAAAATGGCCCCGGGGCGCCCGCGGGCGGCACACGCGTGATCTTCAAACTTGTTAGGAACCCCGTCACGGCCACGCAGAGCATCGCGACGCCCATCTTCCAAGGCTCGTTCTTCCAGACCGTGAAGAGAAACGAACCGATCGACGTTCCCATCACGATCGCGACGAAGGTGCTCATCTCGAGCAGCGCGTTGGCGCGCGACAGATCGCGGTCCGGCAACATCTCCGGCAGGATCCCGTACTTCGCGGGACTGAAAATCGTGGAGTGCAGCGCCATCAGGAACAGCACCAGCAGCATCAGTTCGATACGGGTGGAGAAGAACACGGCCAGCCCCAACGCCATCACGAAAATCTCAAACACCTTGACGCCGATCAGCACCTTGCGCTTGCTGACGGCGTCGGCGAGGTGGCCGGAATAGCCTGAGAACAGCAGGAATGGAATCACAAAAACCGCGCCGGCGAGAGAGAGGTACTCGCTGCCGGAGCCGGTTGTAGCGGCAACGTGAACCGCCCGCATCGAAACGATAATCTTATAGAGGTTGTCGTTCAGCGCGCCGAAAAACTGCGTCCATAGAAACGACTGGAAACCGCCGTTTTTCAATAAATCCTTGAAGCCGCCTTGTGCCATGGGATCTTTCCTTTCGCTAAACGTATGTGCAGGACCCAGGCCAAGCCGGATCTGACGACTTATCAGGGACTTACGATTGTTACCTCAAGCGCGCGGCCAGTGCGATACACATTTCATGCGCACAGCTATACAATGGCTGTACATTGAAGAGTCCTCTTACGAGCGCAGACCGCAGCTTCCTCCAGGCCGTTTCGGAGCTCGCTTATTGTAATCCTTTTTTGCCCGAACGAACTGAGATCGAGCGCGCCGCCCTCGGCCGCGACTTCCTGGAAGGCGAGCCGGTCTGGAGCCAGACCGTGGACAATCCGGACCAACCGCGCGCCAACGTGTGGAAGATTTTCGAGCGCCTGGAACCGCTCATGAATCGCTTGCGCGAGCGGATCTCTGGCGATCGCGACCTCGCGCTGTACCAGGACGCGGCAATTCATCTGTTGTACCAGCGCTACTACAATCGCTTCTACAGCGCTGGATTTGGCCCCGACGCCGCGAAACCCGACCGCGCGAAATGGGCCTTCTACCGTGACTTCCTCGCCGACTGGAACCGCTTCTTCGACAACGGCGATCCCGCTCATACCTTCGCGTGCTTTCGCCAGATCCAGCGCGCCTTCGAACAGATCTTTCGCGACATCATCGGCAATTCGCTTCCCGCGGCGCGCCTGCGCGGCTCCATCTGGCAATCCATCTTCACTCACGATCTACGCCGCTATCAGCGCACGCTTTACCGCCGCATGGCCGATTTCGTCACGCTCATTACCGGGCCATCCGGAACGGGAAAAGAACTGGTGGCCCGCGCCATCGCTCAGTCTCGATATATCCCTTTCGATGAGCGGGCCCTGACCTTCGCCGACGACGGAGCCGGCTCGTTTTTTCCGATCAACATCTCCGCGCTCTCGCCGACGCTGGTGGAATCGGAGTTGTTCGGACACCGCCGCGGCTCTTTCACGGGCGCGATTGGCGATCGCAAAGGGTGGCTCGAAACCTGTCCCGCTCTCGGCTCCGTGTTTCTCGACGAACTGGGCGATCTCGATCCCGGCATCCAAGTGAAGCTGCTGCGCGTCATCGAGACCCGGTCGTTTCATCCAGTCGGAGACACGGCCAGCAGGCAATTTCAAGGCAAGCTGATCGCGGCCACCAACCGCGATCTCGAAGCCGGCATCCGGAACCGCAGCTTTCGGGAGGACCTTTATTACCGCTTGTGCTCGGACCAGATTGTGACGCCATCGCTCGCCGAGCAGCTCTCCGATTCGCCTGGCGTATTGCACGAACTGGTGGTCTACATGGCGCGGCGTGTCGCGGGACCGGAGGCCGAAGAATTCGTGCCGGAAGTGACCGAATGGATCGAGGAAAACCTCGGCGCGAGCTATGCGTGGCCCGGCAATTATCGTGAACTGGAGCAGTGCGTTCGCAACGTCTTGATCCGCCGCAACTATAGTCCGGCGCGCGCCGCCGCCGTAGCGCCGCTCGACCGTTGCGTGGAAGAATTTCGCACCGGACGGCTCACCGCGGATGAACTGCTCTCGCGATATTGCACCATCCTGTACGCCAAGACCGGCAATTATGAAGAAGTGGCGAGAACGCTGCGCGTCGACCGGAGGACGGTCAAGAGTAAATTAGATACCGGGCTACTAAAAGAGCTTCGCGGCGGTTATTCGTAGCGCAGCGCGATCATAGGATCGAGTTTCGAGGCGCGGCGCGCCGGAAGAAAGCTGGCCAATGTCGCGATTGCGGCCAACAGAAAACTCGCGGCCGCCAGCGTGACCAGGTCATACGGCTTCATGCCAAACAGCAGCGACGTTGCGCCGCGCCCGGCGATCAGCGACAGCGCGATTCCGATTGCAATTCCGATTAACAACAGGCCCCACGCATCGTTCATCACCATCCGAACCACCTGCCAGCGACTCGCTCCCAGCGCCATGCGAACACCAATCTCGGGCCGCCGGTTCACAACCAGGTAAGAAGTGACGCCATACAATCCGACCATCGCCAGCAGCGCGGCCAAAACACCGAAGAATCCGGATAACATCGCCATCACTTTTTCCTGCACCATCCCATCGCGGATCCAACGCTGAAAATCTCCGCCGACGGTCACGATTTCCGGATGCTTCCGGCCCACCTCAATTTTTAATGCCGAGAGCATCGCCGCGGAATCTCCGTTCGAGTGAATCAGCATTGCCATAAACGGTCCCGGTGCGGGAAACTGCGAGGCCGGTGCGAAGGCCATCGGCGGAGTCGCATCGCGGAGATTGTTGTACTTGGTGTCCGGAATCACTCCCACGATTTGATACACGGTGGACGGATAATCGGGCTCCTGCCCGGTGCGCAATGTTTGTCCCAGCGGGTTGATCTTACCCAGGTAGCGCCGCACAAAGGTCTCGTTCACCACCGCCACCCGCAGCGATCCGCTGGTATCGTTCTGGTTGATGTCGCGGCCCATGATCAGCGGAATGCGCATGGTTTCGAAGTAGCCCGGACTAACCCAAGTGAATTTTGAAGGGCCCTCATTCGATCCGACATGAACGTCGTGTCCCCAACTTCCTCCCACCAGCGGCGTATTTGTAGTTGTCGCTGCGCTCAGCACGCCTGGAATCGAGCGCACCTCGTCCAGCAACTGACGTTGAAAATCCTTGTAGTGGTCCGGCGCGATATGCGATTCCTGAAACGCGATAAACGCAACGGTAATGTTCGATTCCCTCATTCCCGGATCGAACGTAATCAACTTGCGGAAGCTGCGCACAAACAGCAGCGCGCCAACCAGCAGCACCAGCGAAACCGCAATCTGAATCACCACCAAAACGCGCTGTATGAGAAAACGATGGCGGCTTCCCGTCATGCTCCGGCCGGCGCCTCGCATGGCGCTTACGGGCTCGGCGTTCATGGCGCGCACAGCAGGCAGCGCCCCGAAAACGATACAAGTCAATGCCGAAACACCTGCCGTAAACAGCAGCACGCGCCAATCCGTAGTAAGGGTCAAACTCACGGCATTGCCCTCGGTTGAAAGCGCTAAGACCAAAATGCGGCTGAGCAACTGCGCGATCCCGATCCCTAATAACGCTCCGACGCCGGCCAGCAGAGCGCCTTCCGCGAATAACTGGCGCAACAGCCGGCTGCGTGAAGCGCCCAGCGCGAGACGCACCGCCATTTCACGATCCCGCGTGCTCGCCCGCGCCAGCAATAAATTGGCGAGATTCGCGCACGCAATCAACAACACCAGGCCGGTGATGGCCAGCAGCAGCCACAGCGACGAGTCATACTGCTCGCGCAGCAAACTGACCCCCGCCGATCCTGGATAGGCGGCCAGGCGGAATCCTCTGTACATTTCGACGATCCGCGGGCGGTATCCCGAAGGAGCCGTGGACTCAAAAATTCCGGGACTGATCGCGATCAACTGCGCGGAGGCGCGCTTCAAATTCCACCCCGGCCGGAGGCGTCCCATCACCGCGATATCGAACACATTGCTCGCCAGTTGTTTGGGCCGGCAGAGCGGCAGCGCTATCTCGAAGTTGTCGCCGACGGACAAGCCAAAGAAATCGGGTGGAGTCACGCCGATCACCTGCTTGAGGTTTCCGTCCACCAGCAGTGTCGTATGGCCGCCAATCTGGCCGCCGCCCATTTCGCTTTGCCAGTAAGCATAACTGACCACCGCCGTCGACTCTGGACACGCGCCGATATCGTCCGGCAAAATAAGCCGTCCCTGCCAAGGCGCAACGCCCAGCACGCGAAAGAAATCGCCGCTGACCCACATCGCCTTCGCGCTACGCAAATCGCTTCCTCGCCCGATATTCACGCGATCCGCGGACCACGCGAACAAACCGGAGAACGCCTCCTGACGCCGCTGGATCTCTTCCCAGACCGGCCGGGTCAACTCCGCATAAGAGCCGTTGGTGATTCCCATCCCGCGGTTGCCTCCGATGATTCGTACGGCCGCGAGTTCCTGAGGCTCCTGCACCGGCAAGCTGCGCAGGCGTACGGCGTCCAACAATTGGAAGATCGCCGTATTTGCGCCGATGCCCAGGCCGAGTGAAAGCAACGCGCAGATCAACAACGCGGGACTGCGGCGGAGTCCGCGAGCGGCATAAATCAGATCGCGCCACAGATTCTCAATTAGATTAAAGCGCCACAAATCGCGCGCAGATTCTTTGATCGCGGCCGTGTTGCCCAAAGGAATGTGATCCTCGTGGGAACCAGCCATCTCGCGGTGAAAGGCCAGTTCTGTTTCGAGATCCTTCTGCAAGTTGCGCCGACGCCGGAGTTTCAGGAAAAGACGATACATAATCGATCACCTTGCGAGTACGCGCTGCACGGCGCTGGAGAGCCGGTCCCAGGTGGCCTGTTGCTCGGCAACGAGCTTTCGGCCGCGTCTGGTAATGGCGTAGTATTTTGCTTTGCGATTGTTTTCGGACAAACCCCATTCCGCTGAAATAGCCCCGTCTAATTCCAGACGATACAGAGCCGGATAGAGCGATCCTTCTTCAACCTTGAGGACTTCATCTGAAAGTAGATGGATGGTCTGAGCGATAGCGTAGCCATGCATCGCGCCGCGCTGGAGCGCGTGTAGGACCAGCAAATCGAGCGTGCCTTGCAGCAGAGCCGGTTGTGCGGATTTTCCCATCGAGCTTCCCTATGACGATCTTGGGGAAGTATAGCATGCGAAGCGAACGCGCGAGGCAAGCGATAGAATTGAGGCCAGTCCAATGTTCATGAGCTCTCTCGAGTTGAGAAACATCCTCTCGTTCCGTGAGCCCCCGCCGTTTGAGTTGGGGCCTTTGAACATTCTCATTGGCGCTAACGGGTCCGGGAAGTCGAATCTGATCGATTGTCTCGGGATTTTGCAGGCCCTTCCGAATAGTCTGGGCGGCTATCTTAGTCGCCGGGGTGGCGCCGACGCATGGATCTGGAAGGGGACTAACTTCAAGAACTCTGCTCAAGTCGCGAGCCGCTTTAACATCGACGGGGAGGAACTTGCGTACGAGATGGAATTTGGATCGGTTGGGCCGATGCTTTCAATTCACCTTGAGTCATTGCGCTCCGCTTCGGGATCGGATCGCTTTCTATTTCGAGAAGGACCAAACCTCCAGATAGGAGCGGAAGCCAGCCCTCCCGACACGCTCTCAATCAACGCGTCAGAATCGGCATTCGCCGCCTATCGCAATCCGCTGGATTCGACCCCCGTCACTCGAAGCGGGCGGGCATTGGGCGACATCCGCATCTATCGTGGGTTCGATACCAACGTAAACAGCAGTACGCGTTCCGGCGTTTCGTCTGCCGCAGAGAAGCACCCGCTTTGGGAAAACGGGGGCAATCTCGCATTGGCGCTCCAGGAGCTGGATTTTCATGGCGCCCTGCGGGAAGTCAAGCGTCACTTGAAGCTCCTCTCGGACCGCTTTGAAGATATCAAGATGAGGGCGGAAGGCGGCTTTTTTCAATATTATGTGGAGGAACGCGTACTCGGCAAAATACCGAGCGCGAGGCTCTCAGACGGGACGTTGAAGTTCCTATGCCTTATGGCCATACTTCTGGATCCGGAACCTCCACGTCTTCTCTGCATTGAAGAACCTGAAGCAGGGCTTCATCCCGACGCTATGTTCCTTGTTGCCGACGCGATTCGCGAAGCCTCGACTCGCATGCAGATTGTCGTGACGACGCATTCCGACGCGCTCGTAGATCGCTTTAGCGATGAGCCGGAGCACGTTGTCGTTTGCGAGCGGGATCGCGACGAAAGCACCCGGCTACGGCGTCTTTCTCGTAGGAAGCTGAAAGAATGGTTGAAGGACTATACGCTCGGTGACCTATGGAGAAGAGGTGAGCTTGGCGGGAGCCAACGTTGATGCAAATCAACGTTTATTTCGAGGGCAACGCCGGACTGAAAGTTGGCTTCGAAAGATTGTTTGCGGAACTGCGGTCCACAGTCCGCGAGACCGGCTCTGATATCAAATTCATAGCGGCAAGGGACGGGCCCCGCGACTATCGAACGGCGCTCAGGACCAACCGGAGTGCGTGGAACATTCTGTTGAAAGATAGTGAGGGGCCCATACCCGCGCAATTGACGACCCTGTGCAAGAAGCTCGGCATCGACCCAGCTCATGCCAAGCATGTCTTCTGGATGGTTCCTGGCAGATCCCAAAGCGGTCGCTGCCTATTACGGCGCCAAGGGATTCGCGCTTAAGGCGCTTGGCAACCCTGACGACGTTGAAACTATCTCTAAGTCGACAGTTTTGAGGCGTCTCAAGCAAGCGGCGGCGAAATGCTTAAAAGGTCCGTACGATAAAGTCGCTCATGCGCCCGCGTTGCTCGTAGGACTTGACCCCATCCTGGTTCAGAAACATGCTCCTCACTGCAAGAAGTTGTTCGATGCGGTCAAAGCGAAACTGAAGGCTTGAGGGATAAAACAACGCCAATGACGAGGAAGGTCAGCGTCGTAATTGAGCGGAACGAGCATGGCTGCTACGCATGGTGCCCGGAGCTAAAGGGATGCCAGTCGCAAGGCCGGTCAGTCGAGGAGGTTCTCGAAAACGTCCGTGAGGCAATCGAGCTCTTTCTTGAGACACTCACCGGCGAAGAACGTTCCGCGGTTCTGAGCAAAGAGATTTTGACCACGTCAATCGAAGTCCATGTCTAGGACGCGTATCCTTGAAGCCCTGTCTTGCTTGCTGTAATCACATAACCCGAGCAAAAGATAATATCCTGTCTACATGCACGCCCGCTGTCTATCCATCCTGGAGCAGACGCCGGAAATCTTGGGTCCCCTGCTGCGGGGCCTGACACCCGACGAGTTAATCTGGCAACCCTCCAAAGACCGCTGGTCCATTCGCATGGTGCTCGCCCACCTCGCCGATGTCGAAATCAACGGCTTCCGCCAGCGCTTCCAGGCCATCGGTAA
>JBEKUT010000331.1:0-8315 GCA_049514735.1 Bryobacteraceae bacterium | reverse complement strand
CGATGTATCCCGACCCAGCCAGAATTTCTCCGAGCTTCCGTTTATGAGTCGCCAGTGCGGCCCGCGAAGGATACCCATGTTCGGTTTTGAGCCATCTGAGAGGCTCCCGCCGTATCTTCGCGCGCGCGTATTGATAGGTGGCCAGAAAGCTCGCCATAGCGTTGATGAAGTTGGCGCAGACGCTGCGAAGCGGCGCCGCGAGCGCGAACATCGGCCCATATATTCTTCCCACACAGGCCATGCGGACCGCCGTGCGATAAACGAGCAGGGCCAGGGTCGCCGCTGCGAGGCGAGGACCCAGCCGCTGAGCCGCGGGCATCCACCAGCACGTGGCCAGACAGTATACAAAAAGAATGTTCGTCGCAAGGCTCAGGGGATTGCCAATGAGTCCTTTGCGATCCCGCCACAGCCAGTAAACATCGCCGAGAGATCCTTTCCAGCCGTGCCGTTCCCAGGTCTGCAACGCGATTCCCGTCATCCAGCGCGTTCGTTGCCGGATGGCGGAACGCAGATCGCGGGGGAAATACTCGCGCGTTGCGACCTCCGCTGCTAACGGTATAAAAATTTGCGGGCATCCGAAGTGATGCAGCCGCATTCCGTTTTCATAGTCTTCAGTCAGGCAACCAGGCTCGAAGATGCAGTTGTTCGACGCCATGGCGAGCCTGTCGAGCGCCTCTCGCGAATAACCGGTGCCGACGCCGCTCGATGGAGTAAAGCTGCCCATGATGCGCCGCACTCGCATGTCCTTCGTCTGCGACTCCGAGAACTCATCGCAATAAATGCCATGTACGATTTCGAGCGGCCCGGTCGGCAGGGGAAGGACCGGTATCTGCACCATATCGAAACGATCGCTATGTTGGGCGAGAGTGCTCAACGATTGCGGGTGAATAATGTCCTCCGCGTCGTGTGTCACCACGATCTGGTAAACGACGCCGCATTCTTCCTCATGAATGAGCATGCGCTGGTAAATCCAGTTCAGGCAGTCGGCTTTCGACGTGGGCCCTTCATGCGGACAGACTGCCAGAAACACATTATGATAGCGGGCCCCTATTTCGCGGATGGCTTGCAGCGTCGGATCGTCATTGGGATACGCGCCGATAAAGATGTCGTAATTCTCGTAATCGATAGCGGCTATGTTGTGCTCCAGCATGCGCCGGATCACGGCGTGCTCTCTCCAGAGCGGAACGAAGATCGCGATTCTTTTCTGTTGCCGCTCCGGCTTGTTTTCCTCCGAAGAAGCCCCGCCGCCGATTCTCTCCCATAACCACGCAACAGCCCACACAATGTCCACCAGCAGATCGTCGAACCCGCTAATGAGAATGGCGATAGCCAGCGGCGTGAGAATTCGTGAAAGCATACGTGGGACAGGCCATCGCCTTGCGTGGCCTGTCTTCTTTTCTCGGACTTTTAGTGTCCCGGTCCCCAAGAACTCTCCGGTTATCTATAATTGACCTGGAGGAGTCACCCATGTCTGAAACCGCCCCCGCGGCCTTGAAAGTTCCGCGACCCGAAATATTCGCCACCCCATCGGAAGAACGCCGTCATAGAAAAGAACGCCTGGCCGCATCGTTCCGCCTATTTGCGAAATTCGGTTTTGACGAAGGAGTCGCCGGCCACATCACGGCTCGCGACCCGGAGCGTGAGGATCATTTTTGGGTGAATCCGTTTGGGATGCACTTCAGCCAGATCCGCGTCTCGGACCTCATTCTCGTGAACGGGCGCGGCGAGGTTGTGGAAGGCGAATATCCCGTCAACACGGCCGCGTTCGCGATTCACTCCCAGGTCCACGCTGCCCGCCCCGATGTGATTGCGGCCGCCCATGCTCACTCGATGTACGGGAAAAGCTGGTCGACATTGGGCAAGCTGCTTGACCCTCTAACTCAGGACGCGTGCGCATTCTACGAGGACCACGGACTTTTCGACGACTACACCGGCGTGGTGATGGCGACGACGGAAGGTGAGCGGATCGCCAAGGCGCTAGCGAATTACAAAGCGGTCATTCTTCGCAACCACGGCCTGTTGACCGTCGGCCAAAGCGTGGAAGAAGCAGTTTGGTGGTTCGTCACCATGGAGAGGTCCTGCCAATCGCAATTACTCGCTGAAGCCGCGGGAAAACCTATTAAGATCGAGTATGAAAATGCACTGCTGACTCGTGGCCAAGGTGGCTCGCACATGGCGGGATGGTTCCAGTACCAGCCGCTCTGGAACATGATCACACGCGAAGCGCCCGATCTCTTCGACTAACTACGGCTTCTTCTTCGCTTGATCCTCGTGCTTGGCTTCCTGCCAGCCCTCATGAGCCTGCTGTCCCGCTTCGTGCAACTCTCGTGCGGCCTTAGCGGCCGCTTCTTTCGTCTTTTCCGCGGCCTTGTAGGCTACCTTTCCGGCTTCACGCGCGGCGTTACGGGCGTCATAGCCAGCCCTGCGCGCATCCGTGTCGGACTGCCCCTGCGTACACGCGCCCAGCCCCAGAGCAGCAACCAATATTACCGCCGCGATCGAAATGCGCATCTTTCCCCCTGCCATGTTAGATGCCCACTACTAACCTATGTTTCCGTCGATCTTTTCGCCCCACAATCCTGTTACAATACCCCCGCTGTTGAGTCCTGTATTGGGGAGACTGTATGTCAATCTTTGCATGGATCGTTTTGGGCCTGATCGCGGGGTTCATCGGAAGTAAGATAGTGAACAAGCGCGGCGATGGCATGATACGGGATATTTTGCTGGGGATCGTTGGCGCAGTCCTCGGCGGTTGGTTATTCCGGGTTTTTGGCGCTTCCGGCGTAACCGGTTTGAACTTTTATAGCCTGTTCGTAGCAGTGCTCGGGTCCATCGTGTTCCTGATGCTATACCACATGCTTTTCCGGCGAGCTTAAACAGCCCGCCTACTGATAGACGGGCTCCACTTTGGAGCCCGCCTTGATCGGTTTGTCGGTCGGTAGAGCCACCGCATCGTTGTCCCTCAGACCTTGCGTTATCTGAACCTTGGTGAGACTAGAGATTCCGATCTGCACCGTCCGCCATTCAATTCGATTTCCCGCTCCTAGCAAATACACGCCAGTTTGGCCCGAATCGCGGCGCAGCACTTCCTTAGGAACGATCAACGCATCTTTTACGACGCGCGATTGGATCTCGGCATCGATATTCGTACCGGGAAGCAGATCGCGGTCGGGGTTCTCGATCACGCAGCTCACTTCGCCCACCTCGCGCGTGACGAGGGGAACGATTTGTGTTGGCAATTTCTCCACGATCCCCTTCCAAACGCGCCCCGGCATCGCCTGCCATGTGATGGCCACCGGCATTCCAATGCCGATGCGCCCAAGGTCGGGTTCATCGACGTAAACAGTGACTCGCACCTGCTCGAGTCGGCCGATACTGGCGACCACATCGCCGGCGTTCAGAAACCCACCCACGCGCTGATCGAACTGATAAATCGTCCCTCCAATGGGAGCGTGAATCACACTCAATTCCAGATTGTGGCGCGCCAGGGAGGCGGACGCTTCGGCTTCCTCCAATTTCGCTTGGGCCGACTGTTTCTGCGATGGCTCTACCAGCGCCGCGCGGCGCTTTTCGAGACCGCGAATCGCCTCTTCGAGAGCAGCGACGCGCGTCTTGTTCGTGTCCACTTCAAACTTGGCGCCGGCCTGTTTGTCGAAAAGGCGCTGCGACGACGCGAGATCGCGCTGGGCGGTTGCGAGGTCGAGCGTGGCCTTGGCCAACTGGTTATCGATTTCAGTGCGTTCCGCCGCCGAACCGCCCTGCTGCAACGGACGCTCCTGTGCTCGCGCGCCCGCTATTTGCGCTTCGGCCGTGGCAAGTTCCGCCGCCGCGGCGCTATCGTCCAAGGAGACAATAGGAGCGCCCGCCGCCACCTGCTGGCCGCGTTGTACGAAAACCTTCCGGATGACTCCCTGCCTTTCGGCGCGCGCGGAGGCCCACTCGATTGGTTCCACTTTACCGTTCGTAGTCAAGGTGCTTGTGAGTGTGTCGCGAGTGACTTTCACGAAGGGGATCTGCGGAGGAGCCGCGCGCCGCGAAACACCCCATCCGACCACGACTACGATCAGAACAAGAAAGATGAGAATCAGAGTTCGACGGCGGATGGTGATCTTCACGAGCGCGGCCCCGCGCAATGGTCGAATAGCAACTGCCATTCCGCGCGCTGAATTTCGAGCGCGGCCCGCTCTTGGGAGGAAGCCGGCTGCTGCCGCGCCCGTTCACAGAACATCACGAATGCAAACGGGTCCCATTTGGTGGAAAGCCGAAACTCCGCTTCGGGGTAGCGGCTGATAATTTCTTCGGCTGCGCTAAGAAGTTTGGCATTGATCGGATGGTCGCCCGCGCGCCGGAACCAGTATGCGGCATTGCCGGAATCGGGCTCCTGACGATGCAGGATGGCGTGCCACAAGCTGCCCTCCGGCGTGTGCAAGTCCTGGGCGACTGCGTGAGACTCTTCGAAACAGGAGAAGTAAAGCCATAATCCGGCCACGGCGCCTTGCGGCGAATACGATTTAGGAAACAGGCTGCGAGGATCGCCGGAGCTAAGTCTATCGTGAGCTGTCTTCGATGAACATCGATCGGCGACTAACGGAATGAGCCGCTCGCCATTGCCATCAAAAGCGAGCACGGCGGCGACTTCAGGACCATAATTGGCAGGGTTGAAGCGCAAATTCTATTTTCGCAGAAGCCCGTAGGACAGACCATCGCTTTTCGTGGTCTGTTGGGATGGGCCTCCGGCCCGCGGAACTTCATGAAAATATGGCATATCACGAGCGCCGCATTCCGAGCCGTGACCGGCAGGGAGCGTTGTCCCAAAACAGTCGGCAACTCGAGAAGCCGCATTTTCGACCCTGTCTTTCTGCTACTTGACCGCTTTCATCAGAAGGTCCCGATACAGCGCATACGCCTTCGCCGCATCGAGATCCAACATCACTTGCACCGGAGTCGCGTCCGGCGCCAGCTTACGGTCGAGCGGGATCACGCGGCCATAATCCGCGCTGAATCTCGTATCCACGTCCAGATACATCGATTCCGGCTTGGCTGCAAACGATGGATCGATCAGATATCCCGCTGCCAGTTCATCCCACAAAAAAGCCGGCTGCGGGTGATCCGTAAGAAAAGCCGGGTACGGGGATTTACCGAAATCCTCTGCATAGATTTTCGTGACCGGAGTCTTGGCGGCAATGATCTCGCGGAAGAGCGCTGGCGGCAGCGGAGCATGATTGCACACATCCAGTCCGAACATCACCTTCACAGGAATCCTCGACCGCAGCACGATCTGCGCCGCCTCGGGATCGAACCAGAAATTAAACTCCGCTGTTCGATTCGAATTCCCCGCCGCGTGAACCGAGCCGCCCATGAACACCAGACGCTTGATCTTCGTCTCCAGATCGGGTTTGATTCGGAGCGCCATGGCCAGATTCGTCATCGGACCGATCTCGAGAAACGTGATGCGCCCCGGGTTGCGCTCGACGGTTTCAATGATGAAGTCGACCGCGTTTTTCGTCTGCGATTCCAGCCCGCTGAATCCATAGAAGGGCTTCTTCAGATCGTCGTGCGTTCTGGGAGGCGGCTCCGCGAACGCTCCAATATAAGCCTGTTTCCCGAACTTCTCAGCCGCCGCCTTGGCTATCGCGGCGGTGTGAACGAGCGGCGCCTCGGCGCCAACGAACACGGGAATATCGGCGCGATTCATCATCTTCACGTGCGCCAGCATGTACTCGGCCCCCTGCAGCGCCCAAACATTTCCGGGAACCACCGTGATCCCCTGAATCGCAACTTTCGATGGGCTTTGGAGCAACATCACCAGCGCGACGCCGTCGTCGTTGAAAGGACCGGAATCGGTATTGAAAATGATCTTCTCGGGGCTTTGGCCCAGCGCCATGCAAGCGGCTCCTAATAACGCAAAGGCCGCGACCCCGCGGCGTAACCGAGCCGTGACCGGCAGGAAGCGGAAATAACCCGTGATTTTCTCGACATGTTCTTCAACGGAGTGCCCATGGCCCTGCGGGCCACCAATGTTAATAAAGAATTTCGACCGTAACTGAGCCGTGACCGGCAGGGAGCGGTCGCTTTTGCGCGACTCCCTCAAACGTACGATAATCAATCGTTTCATGTCACATCTCGATCGTAGACAATTATTTCAACTCGCCGCGGCAACGGCCGCCGCTTCCACGACGCGAACCACCCATGCCGAACCCGCGGGGCGCATGAAGGTCGGCACGCAACACGGGACGTCCGGCGAGATCCTGAAAGTCCTCGCCGCTTTGGGCGTGAACAATATCTGTAGCACGTTGCCGTCGCCGAAGTTTGATGAAGCGTGGTCTGTCGCGGGACTGCGGCGGCTCCGTGAGCGCGTGGAATCGTACGGCATCCGGCTGGAGGCCGTGCCACTGCCGCTGAGTTCCTCCTACATCGCAAAATCCGAGAATCCGAACATCATGTTGGGCAAAAGCCCGGAGCGCGACCGCGAGATCGAAAGCATACAGCACATGATCCGTAATGCAGCCGAGGCCGGTATCCCGATGCTGAAATACAACATGTCGATTCTCGGCGTGGTCCGCACCGGAACGTCGCCAGGACGCGGCGGCGCCCCCTACAGTACCTTCAACTATCGGGAGGCGGTGGCTTCAAACCCGCCGCTCACCGAGGCGGGACTCGTCAGTGAGAATGAAGCCTGGGATCGCATCGCGTATTTTCTCGAGCGCGTGATTCCAGTGGCGGAAGAAAACAAGGTGCGAATGGCGTGCCATCCTCACGATCCCGGCATGCCCAAAATCGAGGGGTTTCGCGGCGTGCATCGCGTGTTAGGCAGTGTCGATGGACTGAAGAAATTCGTCGAAATCCATCCCAGTCCGTATCACGGGCTGAACTTCTGCCAGGGAACCGTCTCGGAGATGCTGCGCGATCCCAACCGCGAGATTCATGACGTCATCCGGTATTTCGCCGCCCGCAAGAAGATCTTCAACGTGCACTTCCGCAACATCCGTGGCGGCTTCCTGAACTTCCAGGAGACATTCCCAGACGACGGCGACGTTAATTTCCTGGAGGTCATCCGAACTTACCAGGAGGCCGGCTACGACGGCATGTTGATGCCCGATCACGTTCCGAAAATCGACGGCGATGAGGGCGGCAGGCAGGCCTTCGCGTTTGCATTCGGCTATATCCGCGCGCTAATTCAAATGGTTTACGAGAAAAGGGCATGAGGACCGCGCCTTCCTCTTAAAGCCTCGCCTCACTTCGCCGATACGTCTTCTGTCAGAGCACTGGCCGCTGGGCCAGTGTTTGGCCGATCCCTTTCCGAATGGGATCAAGACGGCAGCGTGGAGATTGAGGATGATTTGTTTCCGATCGTTCAAGCGCGTAAGTAGCTGGAAGGGATGCTGGGGAGCGGCTGCGATCCTTTTCACGCTTCCAGCACTGGCTCAGCAACCCGCCTCGCCCCCACATGCAGATGCTTCCGTCGCGGATTTGATGTCGATGGATCTCGATTCGTTGGCGAACGTTCATGTGACAACGGCTTCCCGGTTCGCGGACAAGTTATCCGGCGCGCCCAGCATTATGTCCGTAGTAACCAGCGACGAGCTTCGCCGCTTTGGCGGATTGACTCTGAACGAGATTCTGCAACGCGTTCCGGGCTTGACCGGTTCAACACAATATTTCTCCGACCGCAGTCTGGTGGCCGCGCGCGGTGACCAGACGAAAACCGACGGAGGCCACATTCTGTTTCTGATAAACGGACGCCCCACGCGCGAAGTGATGGAAGGGGGAATCATCTCCGATCTCCTGGAATCGTTTCCCGTGAATATTCTGGAACGTATTGAGATCATCAAGGGGCCTGGATCGGTTCTTTACGGCTCGAATGCCTTCTCGGCGGTGGTGAATTTAATCACCAAGAAAGCCGAGAATAATGAGGCAACCATCCAAGCTTCCGGAGGAGGCCGCGGCGCGGACGATGCAACTGGCAACTTTCTGTATAAGCATGGCGGCCTGAGCGCCGTAGGGGCATTTCAGGTGCATGATATGCCCGATTGGTCCTTGACGTATCTGGTCCCGCCTTCCCAGCAGGATCTGAGCTTTGCGCCGCACGTCCCCGCCGCAGAGAATCTGAACTTACAAGACAAAGGTGTTGGCGCGTACGTGGGACTAAACTATAACGGGCTGCGCTTTATGTCGTCTTTCACGGAGTGGCAGTCCACCGGATTTATTGAAGGCACCGTTAGCCCGACGCGTCTCACCCGGGATTTCGCGGATCTGGGTTATGACCACCGCGTCAATCCCAATTGGGACATGAGCTTCGATCTGACATTTACCCG